>LIQL01000161.1 GCA_001418405.1 Streptomyces diastatochromogenes
GGAAGAGGCGGTGCAGGTAGCTGGTGGAGATGTGGTGCGCGGAGGCGATGGAAGCCGGCGTCAGTTCCGGATCATGCAGGTTTCCTTGGACGAAGGCACGGATGCGTAGGACGAGGGTCTGCTGGTGAGTTTCCGGGGAGAGGAGGGTGTCGGCGTCGAGGGCGTGAGCGAACAGTGCGGACAGGAGGTCCACCACGACCTTCCCCAAACGGGGTCCGTCGGTAGGCTGGTACGCATGGGCGCCGCTCGCCAGCTGAGTGAGCAACTGTGCCAGCAGGGCGCCAAACCCTTCCTCGGCCGACAACCGCAGCCCGGTCAGCCGGTCGAGTTGAGGGCCCGGAATCGGGAGCAGTGCCGCCGGTACTTCCAGCCCTACCCCTGTGTGCAGACCATCGGAACCTTCGATGGAGCGGATCTCGAACGGGTCAGAGGTTTTGACAACGTTGAGGCTGTACGGGGCATATGACGCATCATCTCGCTCCCTGCTGACATGCAGCGTCCCCTTGAGCGGGAGGGTGAGGTGCAGGCCCTCGGGGTCCGACTCCCGGATGAGTTGAGGGGTGCGCCGAAACAGCACCGGTTGGAACGACGCCGGCCACACCGATACGGCACCGAGGCTCAACGTGCGTTGGAGGACACGGAAATCGTCCCGGTAGTCGCTGACCACGTCCACCGGCGCGTGCGTTTGACCAACGAGCGTGCTCCAGCCGTCGAACCTGTCCGCAATCGGCACGTCCTCACTCCGGTACACCGACTCGACCAGCATCGGCACCCCCTCCTCCTGTGTCTGCCGGCAGCCAATCTGACAGGTGACGACGAGGGTGCACAACGCATCTTGGTACCCGGCCCGACTTCGTCGTGTGCGTTCGAGAACGGTCGCCGTGACCGTTCTCGAACGCTTTCGACCCGACTGCCGGGCTTCAGTCCCGCCCCCCTCCTGACCACCTCTCCCGCCGCTGGTTGGACAGGGGCGTGGCGGAGGTGGGGTCGCGTCAGGGGTGCGGGGAGCCGGTCTCCCGCGCCGCCGCCGAGACGGTCCAGGAGCAGCTTTCGCCCCGGCCTGACCCCTCGGTCCGCGCGTTCAAGCGTCAGGCGGCGCCGTTCAGTTCCCGGGCCCGGCGGACGAACACCTCGTGCAGGTCCTGCGCGGCCTGCGGCACGGAGTCCGCCTTGCGGCGCTGGAGCATGAGCAGGACCCGGGGGACGTCACCGGCGAGCGGTCGGTAAGTGAGGGCGCCGAGCCGCTGCAAGGGGTCGCCGACGACGCTGAAGTCCGGCAGGACCGTCACCCCGAGCCCCTCGGCGACCATCAGCTTGCCCATCTCCGCGCCGTCCGTCGAGTACGAGATGGCCGCACCGCCGTCCAGGAGCCGGTGCACCAGCCGGTGCATGACGTAACCGGAGCGCATCGCGACCAGCGGCTGCGCCAGCAACTCCGGGACGGTCACGACGGAACGCGAGGCGAGCGCGCTGTCGGGTCGCATGCACACCACCGGCCGGCCCCGCAGGAGGCGGGTGGAGTCCATGCCGGTGGGCAGGTCGTCACCCTCCAGGTGGTTGACCAGGCCGAGGTCGAAGGCCCCCTCGGACAGCGCCCGCTGGATCTCCGTCTGCTGCGCCCCCACCACCTCGACCTGGGTCACCGGGTGCTCCGCCCGGAACGTACGCACCACCGGCACGAGCAGCGGCACGGTCGCCGCGTTCACCGTGCCGACCCGCACCATGCGGCTGATCCGATGCTGCTCCCCGGCCGCGGCGCGCAGCCCGTCCACGGCTTCCAGCACCCGCACGATGTGCGGCAGCAACTCCCTGCCCTCCACGCTCATCGTCGCCCCGGACCGCTTGCGGTCCAGGAGGTCGACTCCCAGCTCCCGCTCCAGGTTCCGGACGGTCTCGCTCAACGCGGGCTGCGAAAGACGCAATTCCTCCGCCGCCCGGCGCAGTGAGCCGAGCCGGGTCACCGTGGCGATGTATTCGAGTTGTTCGGTCCGCATTCCGGCATCGTGCGGCCGAATTGACGGACCGTTCAAGGGTTTCCCTGTCACGGGTTCGTGAAATCCCATGGTCAGCGCGCTGGAATGAGTTGGGTTTCCCTTGACGGCCAGAGCGACGGACTGCCACCATCGACGACATGACGACGGGACTGGAACTCACGCGGCGACGCCACGTCGACCTCGCACGCGTCTCCAGCGCCTCCTGTCGCGCCGCGGTCTGATCTGCGATCCGCCGCCCCCTTTCCCGCTTTCGCACCGTCTGACCGGCTCACGCCCCCTCTGAGTGGACGGGCCCGCGCACCTCTGAGCGACCGGCCCGGCGCACGGTGCGGCGCGCCGGCACAGGCTGCCCGGGTTCCCGGCCCTCGCCGTCCCCGTCCCGCCCGTGAAAGTAACTGCGGTGAGTGCGCCGAACCCGTGCCATAAACCTTCCCCGCACCCCACGCATAGCACCCGTGCATTCTCATGTTCCGCAACAGGAGTTCCGCATGCCCGCGCCCGTCAAATTCGCCTACTGGGTCCCCAATGTCAGCGGCGGTCTGGTCACCAGCACCATTGAACAGCGCACCGACTGGGGATACGCATACAACCGCGAACTCGCCGTGCTCGCCGAGAACAACGGCTTCGAGTACGCCCTCAGCCAGGTCCGGTACATGGCGAGCTACGGTGCCGAGTACCAGCACGAGTCGACCAGCTTCAGCCTGGCCCTGCTGCTCGCCACCGAGCGGCTGAAGGTCATCGCCGCCGTGCACCCCGGTCTGTGGCACCCCGGCGTCCTCGCCAAGCTCGGCGCCACCGCCGACCACCTCTCTCAGGGCCGCTTCGCCGTGAACGTCGTCAGCGGCTGGTTCAAGGGGGAGTTCACGGCACTCGGCGAGCCGTGGCTGGAGCACGACGAGCGCTACCGGCGCGCCGAGGAGTTCATCCGCGCCCTGCGCCAGATCTGGACGGAGGACCACACCGAGCTGGCCGGCGACTTCTACCGGCTGCGCGACTTCTCCCTCAAACCCAAGCCACTCAAAACCCCCGAGCGTCCCCACCCCGAGATCTTCCAGGGCGGCAACTCCACCGCGGCACGCGCCATGGCCGGACGGGTCTCCGACTGGTACTTCTCCAACGGCAGGGACTACGACGGTGTCGTCGAGCAGCTCGCCGACGTCCGTGCCGCCGCCCGCCAAGCCGGGCGCAGCGCACCGAAGTTCGGCCTCAACGGCTTCCTCATCGCCCGGGACACCGAGGCCGAGGCCCGCGACACGCTGCGCGAGATCGTCGCCAAAGCCGACCGGGAGGCCGTGGAGGGCTTCGGGGCCGCGGTCAAGCAGGCCGGGCGGTCCACCGCGGACGGCAAGGGCATGTGGGAGAACTCCACCTTCGAGGACCTCGTCCAGTACAACGACGGTTTCCGCACCGGCCTGATCGGCACCCCCGAGCAGATCGCCGAGCGGATCGTCGCCTACCGCAAGCTCGGCGTCGACCTGCTGCTACTCGGCTTCCTCCACTACCACGAGGAGGTCGCCTACTTCGGGAAGCGGGTCCTGCCACTGGTGCGCGAGCTGGAGGAGCAGCTCGGCGACGACGAGCCGGCGTCCGCGGCCGTCCCCACCTGACCACCCCTTGCCGGTACCGCAGTCCCGCCCACCCACGGGCCGTACCAACGGGCCGTACCAACGAGTCACGTCGATCAGTCACGTCCATGAGCCACGTCCATGAGAGCACCACGAAAGGGGTCACCCACATGAGTACCTCCGCCCTCCCCGACTGGCAGACCCGTCCGGACCCGCGGACCGCCGAGGAATGGATCGCCCGCGGCGCCGAGGTCGCCTCGGTCCTCGCCACCGACGCCGCCGCCCGCGACCGGGCCGGTGCCACCCCGTACGCCGAAGTCCAGTTGCTGAAGGACTCCGGCCTGGTCACCCTGCTGGGCCCGGTCGAACACGGAGGCGCGGGAGAGAACTGGGTCACCGCCTACCGGGTGGTCCGCGAGGTCGCCAAGGCCGACGGCTCCATCGGCCAGCTCCTGGGCTACCACTACCTGTGGAACTGGGCGGCACGGCTGGTCGGCACGCGTGAGCAGTGGGAGCACGTCGAGGCCGAGGCCGCCCGCAACCGCTGGTTCTTCGGCGGAGCCGTCAACCCGCGCGACACGGACGTCGTCGTGACCGAGGACGGCGACGAGCTGGTGTTCACCGGCCGCAAGTCGTTCTCCACGGGCAGCAAGGTGTCCGACGTCACCGTCCTGGAAGGCGTCTTCGAAGGCACCGACCGGCACGTCTTCGCGATCGTGCCCTCCGACAGCGCGGGCCTGACCTTCCACGACGACTGGGACAACATCGGCCAGCGGCTCACCGAGAGCGGCGGCGTCACCCTCGACGGGGTCCGCACTCCCTGGTCGTCGGCGGCCGGCTACGTCAACCGCGAGTTCAGGCCCCGTGTCTACAACACCCTCAACGTCCCCACCATCCAACTGGTCTTCGTCAGCTTCTACCTCGGCATCGCGGGCGGCGCCCTGCAGACCGCGGCCACCTACACCCGCGAGAAGTCCCGGTCCTGGCTGCACGGCGGCCACGACCGCGCCGTCGACGAGCCGCACGTCATCGACACCTACGGCGACCTCACCGCGAAACTGTGGGCCGTGGAGGCCCTCGCCGACGCCGTCGCCGTCGAGGGACAGCGCCTGCACGACGACCCCGACGCGGTCACCGAGCAGGCGCGCGGCGCGTTCGAGGTCCGGGTGGCCGCGGTCAAGGCCCGTGCCACCGACGTCGCCCTGGAGATCTCCAGCCGGATATTCGAGGTCACCGGCGCCCGCGCCACGACCACCGCCGAGGGCCTGGACCGGTTCTGGCGCAACGTCCGCACGCACACCCTGCACGACCCCGTCGCCTACAAGCGGCACGAGGTCGGCCGCTGGGTCCTCGAAGGCACGCTGCCCGAACCCACCTGGTACTCCTGACCGCCGCGGGGCGCCGCCACCGGATGACGGCGCCCCGCCCCCCCCCCGAATCGAGGGCCCATGGCCACCGTCCTGTCCGTCTCCGGCAGCCCCTCCGCCACCTCCCGCACCAACCGCCTGCTGCGCCACCTCGACCTGCGGCTGACCGCCCAGGGCCACGAGGTGATCCCGCTCCACGTCCGTACGATCCCCGGTGAGGCCCTGCTCGGCGCGGACTTCGGCCATCCCGCGATCGTCGAGGCCACCCGGCTGTTCGCGGCGGCGGACGGGGTCGTGGTCGGCACCCCCGTCTACAAGGCTTCCTACTCCGGCGTGCTGAAGGCGCTCCTGGACCTGCTCCCGCAGTACGCGCTGGCCGACAAGACCGTGCTGCCGCTGGCGACCGGCGGGTCCACGGCGCACGTCCTCGCCGTCGACTACGCGCTGCGGCCGGTGCTCAGCTCCATGGGCGCCGCGCACATCGTGCAGGGCTGGTTCACCCTCGACACGGACATCACCGTGGACGGGGACGGCTCCGTGACCGTTGCCCCCGCCGGCGCGGCGGCGCTGAATCGGGTCGTCGACCAGTTCTCCGCGGCCCTGCACCGCACGCCCCTGCTGGCTTCGGTGGGCTGAGCCATGACCGCACACGTCATCGCGGACGACGCCGAAGCCCTCAAGGTCGCCGCGGCACTGGCCGAAGAGTTCCGGACCGGTGCCGCCGAGCGCGACGCCACGCGCCGGCTGCCGCGCGCCGAACTCGACCAGCTCTCCCGGTCCGGTCTGCTCGCCGTCACCGTCCCCGCCGAGCACGGTGGCGCCGACGTCTCCACCGCCACCCTCGCCGAGGTCTTCCGGCTGCTGGCCACCGCCGACGCCAGCATCGCGCAGATCCCGCAGAGCCACTTCGCCTACGTCAACGTCATCCGCCGTCAGGGCACCGCCGAGCAGCAGGCGTTCTTCTCCGCCGAACTGCTCGCCGGACGGCGGCTGGGCAACGCCCAGTCGGAGGCGGGCACCCGGCACGTCCAGGACCTCCGTACCCGCCTGACCCCGCGGCCGGACGGCTCCTTCCTCCTGAACGGCGTCAAGAACTACTGCACCGGCGCCCTCTTCGCCGACTGGATACCCGTCCTGGCCCGCGCCGAGGACGACCGGCTGCACGTGGCCTACGTGCCGAGCGGCGCGCCGGGCGTCACGGTCGTGGACGACTGGGACGGTCTCGGCCAGCGGACGACCGCCAGCGGCACCGTGCGACTGGTGGACGTGGTCGTGCCGGCCGACCGGGTCCTGCCCCACCACCTCACCTTCGAGGGACCGCAACTGCACGGCGCCGTCGCCCAGTTGCTGCACGCCGCGATCGACACCGGCATCGCCGAGGGGGCGCTCGCCGAGGCGGCCGGCTTCGTCCGCACGAAGAGCCGCCCCTGGTTCGAGAGCGGCCTGGAGACGGCCGCCGAGGACCCGCTGCTGATCCAGCGCTTCGGCGAACTCGCCGTGCAGGCGAAGGCGGCACAGGCGCTGCTGCGGGAGGCCGCGCGGACCGTGGACACCGCCCGCGCCGACCTGACCGACGACACGGCCGCAGCGGCGTCGATCGCCGTGGCCGCCGCCAAGGTCCAGGCCGCGCAGTCCGCGGTGGAGGTCGCGAACGCCCTCTTCGAGGTCTCCGGCACCCGCTCCGCGCTCGCCTCCCTCAACCTGCACCGCCACTGGCGCGACGCCCGAACCCACACCCTGCACGACCCGGTGCGCTGGAAGATCCAGCACATCGGACGCCACGTCCTCAGCGGCACCCGGCCGCCCCGCCACGGCCTGCTGTGACCGCTCCGCCCGACGCGTGCCTGCACGACACGCCCCGCACCCCCGCACGGAGACCCAACGTGTCCCTGACCTTCCACTGGTTCCTGCCCACCAACGGCGACAGCCGCGACGTCGTCGGCGGCGGCCACGGCACACCGGCCAGGGCCCTGGGCCGGAGCCGGCCGCCGACGGTCGCCTATCTGAGCCAGATCGCCCGCGCCGCCGAGGACCTGGGCTTCGAGGGCGCGCTCACCCCGACCGGCGCCTGGTGCGAGGACGCGTGGCTGACCACCGCGATGGTCGCCCAGCACAGCGAGCGGCTCAAGTTCCTGGTCGCCTTCCGCCCGGGTCTCACCGCCCCCACGCTCGCCGCGCAGATGGCCGCCACCTTCCAGCAGCAGACGGGCGGCCGGCTCCTGCTCAACGTCGTCACCGGCGGCGAAAGCCACGAACAGCGCGCCTACGGCGACTTCCTCGACAAGGACGACCGCTACCGCCGCACCGGGGAGTTCCTGGAGATCGTCCGGGCACTGTGGGAGGGCAAGACCGTCGACAGGCACGGCGAACACCTGCGGGTCCAGGACGCGAAGCTGGCCAGACTGCCCGACCCGGTGCCCGAGGTGTACTTCGGTGGTTCCTCCCCGATCGCGGGCGACATCGCGGCCCGACACAGCGACGTGTACCTCACCTGGGGCGAGCCGCCGGCCCAGGTCGCAGAGAAGATCGCCTGGGTGCGCGGACTCGCGGCGGCCCAGGGACGCACCGTACGTTTCGGCATCCGCCTGCACGTCATCACCAGGGACACCTCCGAACAGGCGTGGACCGAGGCCCGCCGCCTGCTGGCCGGATTCGACGAGGCCACCGTACGGGCCGTGCAGACGGGACTGGCCCGCAGCGAGTCCGAGGGCCAAAAGCGCATGCTGGCCCTGCACGGCGGAAGCCCCGACCGGCTGGAGATCCACCCCAACCTGTGGGCCGGGATCGGCCTGGTGCGGGGCGGAGCGGGCACGTCCCTGGTCGGCAGCCACGAGGAGGTCACCGAGCGGATCAAGGAGTACGCCGACCTGGGCATCGAGGAGTTCGTGCTCTCCGGCTACCCGCACCTGGAAGAGGCGTACTGGTTCGGCGAGGGCGTCCTGCCCCGACTGGCGACGGCGGGCCTGTGGACGCCCCCGCACGGCACGCCCACCACCGACGCCGCACGCGTGCCGTTCGCCGGCTGACCAACCCGAACACAGCCGCGCCCGCGGAGTGCCACCCTTCCCCGAGCGCCGCCGCCCACCCGTGCCACCGGCAGGCGGCCCCGCCTGTGCCAGGCCCGGGCAGCCCGCGGAGAACGCCTTGGAAAGCCCTGCACCGCATCGGGAGCCCCGGGAGGCCAGTCATGGCGCCCGGGGCTCCGGCCGTAGTGGCCGTCATTGACATGCCTGTAGGAGGACACCTCGGTCAAGTCCGCCCGCTCATAGGGCCGTTGCCGATACTGTCTGAACTTCGGATTCAGGGAGGGACCCCATGCCACTGCCCATATCCCCGGCCCCGCGTCTGCGCCGCATGCCGGTCCGCGCGGCCGGCGCGCTCGCGTGGTGCGTCGCAGCGGCGCTCCTGGCACCGGCCTCCGGAGCGCGGGCCGCCGCGGCCACGGCTTCCGCGCAGACCGCCGCGGCCGGTGCGTCAGCCGTGTTCAGCAGTCCGGCCGCGCCGGCCGGGATCAAGAACCGCCTGCTCGACCTCATCGGCCGCACCGCGCCCGGCGCCGACATCCGGGTGGCGATGTACATCTTCAACGACACCGACATCTCCACCGCCCTGAACGCCGCCGCCGACCGCGGGGCGCACGTCAAGGTCGTCGTCGACTCGATCTCGGGGCAGAGTTCCACGCACTACGCGGCTTTCGCCGCCCTCAAGTCTCATCTGGGCAGCTCCACTTCGGCCAACTCCTATGCCGTCTCCTGCCCCGCCAAGCGTGGCTGCATCGGGAACGCCACGAACGGCGCCTCGATCAACCACAACAAGTTCTTCCTCTTCTCCAAGCTCAACGACGGCACCACCGACGTCGTCCTCCAGTCCTCGGAGAACCTCGACGCCCGGCCGTCCGTCGGCGGGTACGGCGCGTGGAACAGCGCGACCCAGATCAACGCCAACTCCGGTCTGTACAACGGCTATGCGTCGTACCACTCCGACCTCGCCGCGATGAAAACGAACAACAACTACTACCGCACGGCCGAGTCGGCGAACGCCAAGGCGTACTTCTTCCCCGAGGCATCGCAGAATCCCGACTGGCCGTCCGAGCCGACCACCGATGCCGTGATCAACCGCCTCAACGGCGTGGTCTGCAAGGGCAACACGCCCGGCTGGGGCACGGAGGACGGCCGGACCGTCGTACGCGTCGGCATGAACCTCTTCAGCCGCTACGAGATCGCCAAGAAGCTCCAGTCCCTCGACCAAGAGGGCTGCTGGGTCGAGGTGCTCCACCAACTCCCCAAGGGATACGCCTCCGAGGGCCCCACCGGCTCGACCCGCAAGACCCAGGCGGCCCTCACCGCCCCGTTCAACGCGTACAACGGCCCGGTCGTGCACACCTTCCCCGAGTCGGCGAACGACGCCACGCCCTTCCACTCCAAGTTTCTCCTGGTCAAGGGAGGTTACGACGACGGCTCGGCGAAGATGAAGGACCGCAAGATCCTCTGGACCGGCAGCCACAACTACACCTTCAACTCCCTGCGCTACAGCGACGAGGCATTCGTGAAGCTGGAGGACAGCTCGGTGTACGACGCGTACGAGACCTTCTTCAAGTCGGCACTCCCGAACGCCACCTGCACCTGGGTCCAAGGCACCTGGACCCCGAGCAACTGCTCCTGAGGAATCACCTCGGGGCGCCCCACCCGTTCGGTCCGCTGCGGGACGCCACCCGCTTCCGCCTTCACCCGTTCTGGCCTGACCGTCACCATCGACTGCCGTGCTCGCATCCCGCCAGGAGGAGAGCATCCTGGATGTCCGATAGCTGCCAGCGCCTTTCCCTCCCTCCTGGAAAGGTTTTTGCGTGCTTGACTTCGAACGCTGCTGGCGGGCCACACTGAGCCGGGACACCCGTTTCGACGGGCTGTTCTACTCCGCTGTGGTGACCACCGGCATCTACTGCCGCCCGAGTTGCCCTGGCTGCCCCATGCGCAAGAACGTCCGCTTCTACCGAAGCGCGGCGGCGGCCCAGGATGCCGGCTACCGGGCCTGCAAGCGGTGCAACCCCGACGCCAGCCCGGGTTCGCCGGAATGGAACCTGCGAGCAGACGTCGTAGGCCGGGCCATGCGCCTGATCGCCGACGGCGTCTGCGACCGCGACGGTGTGGCCGGACTGGCCGCCCAACTCGGCTACACCACACGGCACCTGCAACGTTTGCTCACGGCCGAAGTCGGAGTCGGCCCACAAGCCCTCGCCCGCGCTCAGCGGGCCCAAACCGCCCGCATCCTGCTGGAGACGACCGATCTGCGCATCACCGACGTGGCGATGGCTGCGGGCTTCTCCAGCGTGCGCCAGTTCAACGACACCATCGCATCCGTCTTCGACCGTACCCCCACGGCCCTGCGGGACATGGCATCCTCGCCTGCCGATCACGCCGCCGGAACGATCACGGTGCGTCTCTCGGTCCGGGAGCCCTTCGACGGACCGGCTCTCCTACGATTCCTCGCCGCCCGAGCGATCCCAGGCATGGAAGAGGTCGACACGGGCACCTACCGCAGGAGCCTGCGGCTACCGCACGGAGCGGGCGCGATTGCTCTCACCCCACAGCCAGGCCACGTCGCGGCCCAGTTCCGCCTGGAGGACATACGGGATCTGGCCACGGCAATCCACCGCTGTCGCCGATTGCTCGATCTGGACGCCGACCCACTGGCCGTCACGGAACTCCTCACCAGCGAACCCCTGATGGCTCCCTTGGCCGCCGCCAACCCTGGCCTGCGCGTTCCCGGCGGGGCGGATCCCGAGGAACTGCTCCTGTGCACTGCCCTTCGGCAAACCATGCCCGCGCCTCAGGGCACGATGGCCCTGGCAGCACTCACACGTCGCTTCGGCCGACCCCTGCCGATCCCGATCGGACGGGTCACCCACCTGTTCCCCACGGCCCAAACCCTGGCCGAGGCACCACTGACCGACCTACTCCCAGACGAGGCAGCCGAACTCCTACACCGCATCTCCACCGACCTGGCCACGGGCGACCTGACACCGAGCGACGGCCATGACCGCGCGGAGACCGAGCGCCGGCTGATGAAGGCCGGCCTGAGCGGACACGGAGCCGCCTACCTCGTCATGCGAGCCCTCAAAGACCCTGACGTCTTCCTCGCCCAAGCACCGGCGACCGGCCGGGCGCTGCAAAGCCTGGGCCAGCCGACCGGCCTGGCTTCGACGATGCGCCGCGCCGAACACTGGCGCCCCTGGCGCTCCTACGCCCTCATGCAGCTGTGGAACCTCCACCCCGGCGACACCCAGATCTTCGCGCCGGCGCACCGGACATCACCACGGTCAGCGACTTTGACCGCATGATCTCCACTCCCGTCCACGCGAATATCCAAAGACGAGGGCGAGAAAGGAGGTCATGCCACTCCAGAATCACATGACGCCATACCGTGAAATCGAAGCCGTCCCCAGCCACGGGTCCATGCCTGGTAACCGCGGGCGTCTGCACAGCAAAAGTCAGGAGCTGACCAGAATTGGCGAACGGTTAACCGGATCTCATGTCCCCGGGCACTCCTGTCAGATCCGGCACGGGCCGGACAGAGGCGCCCTTCACCGGAGAGCCTTCCGCCGCATGAGGACCGAGAAACCGCGCACCGAGGGCTGCCCTCGGCACGCAGATGCTGCGGTCGTTCCGTGGCCTGAACCGGCCGGGCCATACTCGTCCGATCGATGCCAGCGAACTACTCTCTGAGGCTGTCAGGGTCGACCTAGTAAGCGTTTTCCCAACCGGTGCATCCGGCGGGAAGCCGCGAGGCATCTGCCGAAGAACGCCACGATCTCAGGACCATCCCCGATGGAGTTCTCGGCTGATCATTCCCAGATGTTCGCGTCCGCACCCCCAATGCACCCTGAAGCTGAACTAGGAATTGCATGCCCCCGAAACTGCGCATGAGCTACGCGGTCAGCACACTGATCGTCAGCAGCGTGACGACGTTTCTGCTCCCCCTGGACTACACGGTCGCCTCGGTCGCCCTGCGAGACATCCATCGCGACTTCTCCGTCAGCTTCAGCGACCAACAGTGGGTGATCAACGGCTACACCATGGCCTTCGCCGCTCTGCTGATGGCCGGCGGTGGACTGGCAGACCTCTTCGGCCGTCGGAGGGTCTTTCTGTCGGGACTCGCCCTCTTCACTGCCGCGTCCCTGCTCGCCGGCCTGGCCCCCGCCATGCTCTGGCTCAACGTCGGACGGGTCGCCCAAGGCATCGGCGCAGCAGGGATGTTCAGCTCCTCGCTCGCCCTCCTCGTCCAGGAGTTCACAGGGCCTCGCCGCATCCATGCCTTCGCGGTCTTCGGCGTCGCCTCCGGTCTGGGCGCATCCCTGGGACCGTTCATCGGCGGACTCGCCGTGGACCTCGGCGGTTGGCGATGGGCCTTCCTGCTCAATGCACCGTTCGGCATCGCCATGCTCATCCTGGGACTGCTGCGCACTCGGGAGTCCAAGGACCCCCATGCCACCCGCCTGGACCTCAAAGGTCTGGTGCTCTTCAGCGGAGCGGTCCTGTTGGCGGTCTACTCCCTCGTCATGGCGCCGCAGATCGGCTGGACCAGTTTCGCCATCATCGCCGCGGTGGCCGCAGCGGCCGTGCTCGCCATCGCCTTTGTCCTCGTGGAACTGCGGCAGACCTACCCGCTGATCGACCTGCGACTTTTCACCCAACGCACGTTCCTCGGGGCCAGTCTGGCTCCCCTCGTGTTGTCCGTCGCCTTCTGGGGCCTGTTCCTCTACACGCCGCTCTACTTCCAAGGCGTACTCGGCTACAGCCCCCTGCAGGCAGGAATGGCGATGCTGCCCTTCGCCATCCCCTTGTTCGGTGCAGGCCCTCTGGGGGCACGCCTCGCCAACCGCATCTCTTCGCGTGCTCTGCTCACCATCGGCCAACTCCTGGTTGCAGCAGGAGCAACTCTCCTGGCCCTGGCCCCGCTTGACAGCGACTGGACCAACTATGCGATCGGCGGACTGGTCAGCGGCCTGGGAACAGGACTGATCAACGGCGAGATGAGCAACGTGGCCATCAGCATCGTGCCCGCTCACCGGTCCGGGATGGCCTCCGGCATCAACTCCACCATGCGCATCGTCGGCATGAACGTCGGCTTCGGAGGCATCGGCGCGGTCATGGCCGTAGCCGTCTCCCTCGACCTGACCGCCCAGGCCAGTCGGATCCACGGCCTGCACCAGAACCTGAGCGCCCGGGCCATCGAAGTGGCCACAGGAAACATCAACGGCACGGCGGACTCCGTGCCGGCCCTCGTGCGCGCCGGCTTCCGTGCGGCAGCCGGCCACGCCTTCGCCACCGGCATGCGCACTGCCTTCATCGTCGGCGCGTGCGTAGCGCTTCTGGGCGCCGTCGCCAGCTTCGCGCTCATCCGCCGCCCCCAGCCCGTCACGGCGCCGGAGCCTGCTGGGGCGCAACCGCTCGCCGACGCAGAGCCGTAAACAGACCCCCGGCGGTCCCTCTTCCCACTGCTGGACGCGGTTCCGTCGATCCGGGACTGGAGTGACGCCCCGCCGTAGGCCCCGGCGGCTGTACACCGACCGGGGCCACGACGTCGACACGCACCGCGGCCCGCAGCCCGCTGTGGAAGCGCGGCCTCAAGCCAATGATCGTCCGTCGCGGAGTCGCCCACGACTCTGAACCGGACAGGGTGCGTTGGGCGGTTGAACATGCCTGCGCCTGGCTAACCCCAGTTCAATCGGCTCCGCATCCGCATCCGCATCCGCCGCGAACGACGTGAGGATCTGCACCAGGGTCGCGAGCACCAGATCCCACGGGGCCGGTGGGGGAGCGGGGCGTGGGGGAGCGGTGTCGGTTCACCGGTTGAGGATGCGGCGTAGCCAGCGGACGCGGGCCTGTCGGGCGTCGCGGGCGACGGCGGTATCGGGTGCGATCTGGTCGAAGCCGTGGAATCCGCCCGACCAGACGTGGAGTTCGGCATCGCCTCCGGCCTGCCAGATACGGGTGGCGTAGGCGATGCCCTCGTCGCGGTAGGTCTCGGCGGCGCCGGCGTCGATGTAGGCCGGCGGCAGGCCGGACAGGTCGGTGGCGCGGGCGGGTGCCGCATAGGGCGGGACCCGGTCGGTGCCGCGGGCCTCGCCGAGCAGCGACGTCCAGCCGACTTCGTTGGCGCGCCGGTCCCACACGCCGTGGCCGGCCATCTGCCGGGCGGAGGGGGTGTTGTTGCGGTCGTCGAGCATGGGGCACATGGCCAGCTGGCCGGCGAGGCGTGGCCCGCCCCGGTCACGCGCCATGAGCGCGACGGCCGCGGTCAGCCCGCCGCCCGCGCTGCCGCCCGCCATCACGATCCGTTCCGGGGTGCCGCCGATCTCCGCGGCATGTCGTGCTACCCACACCAGTCCTGCGTAGCAGTCCTCGACGCCCGCCGGGTACGGGTGCTCGGGAGCCAGGCGGTAGTCGGCGGAGACCACGACGAGCCCGAGGGGTGCGGCCCACTCGCGCAGGATGCCGGCCATGCCGGTGCGACCGGTCCCGCCGATCATGCCGCCGCCGTGCAGGTGGTAGATGACGGGTGCACCGTCGGACAGGCCCGCCGGGCGAGCGATCAGCAGCGGGACGTCCGGCGCTCCGTCGGGTCCCGGCACCGCACGCTCCACCACCTCGAAGCTCCCGCCGTCGCGAAGTTCCTCCAGTGTGGGATCGGGAGCGGTCTCGGTGAGGTGCGCGCGCCACCGCGGCACGTCCGCGGGCGACGACGGCTCGGCGCCGCGCAGGTCGCCCAGCCCGTCCAGGACGGTCGCTGCTTCCGGGTCGAACGGCACGGGAGCGGGCCGGCCTTCCTGATCCGCCTGATTCGGCGGAGCTGCCGGAGCCGCGGATGCTTCCGGAGTCGCGGGAGTTGCGGGGGTCTCGGGAGCATCTGAGGCAGCCGGATCGGCCGGAGGTGTTGGGCCGTCGATCCGTGGGGGAGTTGTGGGGTTCCGTTGTGGGTCGTTGTCCGGCAGGCGACGGGTGTTCATGGATTCCTCTCTCTGGACGGGGACGGGCTGTGCGTCGGAACGTTCCGGGTGCGGGGGCAGCCGAGCCGAGCGGAGCCGGCGAGGAGCACGCAGGCGGCCAGGAGCGCACCGATTGCAGGAACACTCCGGCGGCGGGGAGTTCCAGTCACCAGGTGACGGGCAGCTCGTGCACGCCGTAGGCGATCATGTCGTGTTTGAAGCGGATGTCCTCGTCCGGGAGCGTGGTGCGCAGTCCGGGGAAGCGGCGCAACAGGGCCGGGTAGGCGAGTTGGAGTTCCTTGCGGGCCAGGTTCTGTCCCAGGCACTGGTGGGTGCCGTAGCCGAACGCGAGGTGTCCGCGTACGTCCGGCCTGCCGACGTCGAACCGGTCGGGGTCGCGGAAGGCGGCCGCGTCGCGGTTGCCTGAGGCGTTCGGCACGATCACACCCTCGCCCGCGCGGACGAGCTGGCCTGCGATCTCGACGTCTTCCGTGGCGACCCGGGACAGCCCGTTCTGGGTGATGGACAGGTAGCGCAGCAGTTCTTCGACGGCCGACGCCACCCGGGCGGGATCGTCGCTGTCCCGGACGACGGCGAGTTGGTCGGGGTTGCGCAGCAGCACCAGTGTCCCGAGGGCGAGCTGGTTGGTGGTGGTCTCGTGCCCCGCGACCAGCAGCGTCATCGCGGTCTCGACGAGGAGCGCGGGAGTGAGTTCGCCGGTGCGCATGCGGGTGACGACCAGGGAGCTGAGCAGGTCGTCACCCGGATCGTCGTCCTTGCGGCGGATCAGGTCGCCGAGGAAGTCGGCGAGTTCGGTGCGGGCGGCGGCGAACTCCTGCACGGTGCTCTCCCGGGAGATCAGCGTGCCGGCCGTGCGCTGGAAGAGGGCGTGGTCCTGTTGGGGGACGCCGAGCAGTTCGCTGATGACCAGGGAGGGCATGGGCAGCGCGAAGGCTGCGACCAGGTCGGTCGGGGGCCCGGCGGCCTCCATCCGGTCCAACAGGTCGTCGATGATCTGTACCAGTCGCGGGGTCATCGCGGTGACCTGTTTGACCGTGAAGCGTCCGATGAGCATGCGGCGTTGACGCGCATGCTCCGGATCGTCCTGCATGCTCAGGGCCTGCACCTCCTCACGGCCCTGGGCTTTGAAGCCCGCGGTCGGTGCGGGAAATCCGGGCCTGCTCGGGTCTGCGCTGAAGCGCGGGTCGGCCAGCACGGCGCGCTGGTCCTCGTGACGGGTGACGAGCCAGGGCGTCTGTCCGTCCCAGATCCGAACCCGGACGAGCGGGGCCTGCGCGCGTAACGCGGCGTAGTGCGGCGGCGGGTCGAAAGGGCAACCGGGCGCGCGGTCGAGGGGGAAGTCGGGAATCGTGGTGTGCGGCACTGGTGTCTCTCCTCATGATCAAAGCGTGATGGGGGAAGCGGCCGGCTGCGGGGCCAACTCCGGTCCCTTTGGGATTGGTGGCGTACCGCAGCAGGCGGGCAGGCACGATCACCTCCGGCAGCCGAAGCCGACCGGGGCTGGCCCGCACGGAGAACAACAGGTTCGAAGGCCGACGACGACGCCCCACGGCAGCACGCGACGTGACAGTCCGTCATATTCCATGAGGAGACCGATATCGCGTGGCACGCCGGTGACCCGGTCCCGCCCAGCGCGATGCCGCCGCTACCCGCGCGCCCTTCGTAGCTCCTCACCGGGCACGAAGAAGATCAGTGCAAACGGTGCGGAAGGAAAGGAAGGGAACGGCTTCCACGAGAGGACCGGTGACCACACTCACGGCCCAGAGGGAGGACGACAGCACACACGCAAGCGGCCCCGCGTCAAGATGCGCGGTACAACACGCTCACCACACATGGTGAACATGCACCCGGGAACGCCGCCTTCGAAGCGGCTACAGTCTGTCGACCTCGATGATCACGCGGGCATGCTAGCACTGCCCGCACGGCACTGTCCTGGTGCCGGCGATGAAGGCCGAGGCCAGCACGGCAAGGGGGATCGCAGAAATGGATCACCGCTCGCGGCCTCACCTTGGAGGTTCGGCGGCTTGGTGGTATCAACTGGGGATGCCCAGTCCTCGGCGCAGGAGCAGTGCCGCCTGGCGGCCGAGCGCGGGTTCATGGCGGTCGATGAGTGTGGCCAGTTCCCGGTCGCCGAGCGCTGTGGTCGGTGACGGCGTCCAGCGACGTACGGCCTGTTCGGCACGGAAGCGCAGCTTCGGGTTCCGGTCGGTCAACAGCAGTAGCGCGGACCGTAGTTCGACAGTTCCGCCCTGGGCGCACAGCAGTCGAAAGGCCGCGGTGCGGGTGTGTGCGGGCCGCTCCGGTGCCAGTCTCGTCTCCAACCATTGCGGGGCCAGCTTGCCGGCGTCCGGTATCAGGGCGCCAGTCACCTCGCGGGCGACGGCCGGTGCGGGGTCGTCCACCAGCGGACGTAGCCGCGCCGCATCGGTCAGATCCAGCACCCGCAGGCCCGCGACGGCACGGGCACGCACCGCGGCGACGGGATGGCCGACCAGCGGCCACAGCAGCTCCGCGTCCGCGCGGGTGCCGCACTCGGCCAGGCCCAGCGCGGCACCGGGCGGGAGGTCTTCGTCCGTCGGATCCGCGCACAGGGCACGGTAGAGCGGCAGCGGATCAGTGCCGTTCTGCCGCAGGACCCAGCGTGCGCAGGCCCGTACGATGCCGGCCCGGTCGGAGAGGAACGGCTCGGCCTGAGCGAAGCACCCCGTCCGCCGCAGTGCGGTCACGCCTGCGGCACGTACCTGCGGCTGCCGCGATCCGAGCAGGGGTTCCAGCACCTCGCCGTGTGCGGCCTCCCGCACCGCCGCCAACGCGGCCTCGGCGCACAGGCCCTGGATGACCACATCGTCATCGGATGCGGCGATCCGGGCCAGCTGGAGGGGAGCGAGCAGATGCCTTTCGACGGCGATCCGATGGCCGAAACGACGCGCGGCACGGTCGCCACCGGTGAGCAGCGCAGTGATGGCTTCGGGTGGCCCTTCCACGAGGCTCTGCTTCAACAGTGCCTGTGCGAAGTCACCGTGCTGACGACGGGCCATGCGCAACACGAGAGCGGCGAACGGCGCCATCGCCTGGTGTGCCACGCCGGGCAGCAGATCCGCCAGCAGCTCTCGCGCCTCCTCACGCACCGCGGCCACCCAGTCCGCAGACCGGATCACCACCAGCGGCAGCAGGGCCGGGACGGCCGGGGCCCACTCCAGAGCGGCCTCGCGGACCCGGCCGTCGGGATGACACAGGGCGACGGCCAGCTGCGACTCGCTGAGCGCCCCACGAGCATGAGCGCGCAGACCGGTCAGCGCGCGCAGCGCCCCCCGTCGCACATACGGCAGTGACCGTACCGCGAGATCGAAATCCACCCATGCCTGGGGGTCCGCCGAGTCCAGGGACTTCCGGAGCGGTTCGCCGCTCAGCAGGCGGAAGACGGATTCGTGCGACGTACTCATAGTCCCTCAGACATCGGTGCCGATCGCGCGTGGTGCCGATCGTATGGATGATCGATCGTAGGCGTTACCGGCCGGCACTGACGAACGACTTGTGGCGGCGACACCGCACCACCTCGCTCGTCCGGCTCGACCAGCGCCGGCCATGCGGGCCGTACCACGGCGACCAGGTCCGCGACCTGTTTGCGCCCTCCGCCCGGTCACCGGCCGCCCCGGCTGCGGAGCAGATGGAGATCGAGGACGTCGACGACGACCAGCAGCTGTTCCGCGAGGACCTGACCCGCGAGCAGGTCCTGGACTGGCGCAAACGCGCCGCCGCCGACAACCAGAACGTCCACGACCACGTCGAACGCCACAGGCAGACGGCACAACACCTGTTCACCCGGGCGTTCCTCGCCGCCATGCACGTCTACCCGGCCTCGCGCATTGCGGATAGATTGATGGGATGTTCACGATTCGTCGCGCCTGCCAGTACGACGGGGACATCCTCGGCGAGATCCACGCCACGGCCTGGGAGGCGGCCTATGCCCCCTTCTTCGCTCCGGAGTTCGCCGCACGTGCGGTCCAGAGCAGACGTACACGATGGCACGAAAGGCTCGCACAGGGACCACGGACGATCCTGCTGGCCGAACACGACAGCCGGCCGCTGGCAATGTCCGTCTCCGGCCCCTCCACGACCCGGCCGGGACTTGCCGAGATTTTCACCTTCTTCAGCCACCCCGACAGCTGGGGCAGCGGCATCGCCACCGCGCTGATGACCGGGACACTGGACCACCTGCGCAACGTCGGGTTCGCCCAGGTACACCTGTGGACGCTGCGCGACACCCCACAGTCCCGTCGCTTCTACACCAAGTGCGGCTTCACCGAGTGCGGCACCGCACGCACCCACGACTTTGGCGATGGCCATCCCCTCGACCAAGTCGAATACGAGCGCCCGTGCTGATACGCGCAGAGGGCCGCTCGACCTACGCCGTAGGCGGGCGGCGCGACGCCAACGTCCGGACGCGACGGTAGGCGGAGCAGCCTCGCCGATCCGGTCGGGTGCGAGCTGGCAGGCCAGGCGCCGCCGCCTGGCCGTCGCGCGGAACTGGACGCTGCTGCTGTTCGGTTGTCTGCGTGCCGGCGGCCGGTCCGTGGTTGCGGAGGTTGTCGGCCGGGGCCCGGCTTGAGGTCCTGGACGAGCGCGCCGCACACGTCGCGGAGCAGTGAACGGCCGTGTGGCGGCGACCTGTCCGGCAATGGAAGCCCGCGGTATGGGTGGGCCGTGACCCGTTGTGGCCCACCCACACCCACGGTCAGCGGTTCAGCGCCGCACGCCGGCCCGCCCTGCGGCCGAAGAAGCTGCCGTCACCGAGCGACGCGCCGCTCGCGTACCCCCAGGCGGCGATACCGGCCGTCGCCCGGCCCGCCGCGAACAGTCCGGGGATCGGCTCGCCGTCCACATGCAGCACTTCGGCTTCCGCGCCGGTGGTCAGTCCGCCGAGGGCGAAGCCCGACGTCATGCCCCGCAGGTCCACGGCGCCCAGCGGGCCGCGCAGCGGCCGCAGCCAGCGGGCGGCCTTGTGCAGCAGAGGGTCGCGGCCCTCCGCGGCGTGCCGGTTGTACACCTCCAGCGTCGCTTCCAGGGCGCCGGCTGGCAGCCCCATCTCGGCGGCCAGCTCGGCCGCTGTCTCGCACACCCACGACGGTCGCAGCTGAAGCATCTCCGGCGCGGAGGAGACCCGGCGGGCTTCCTCGAAACCCTCCTCGTCGAGGACGAGGAACGTCTGATTGGCTTGTTGGAACAGGGCGGCCTGGCCGATCCGTCCGGGATAGGTGTCCTCGTTGATGAACCGCTGCCCCCGGCCGTTGACCATGATCCCGCGGATCAGGTACTGCGGGTCCATGTGCAGGGCGACCTCGCAGGCGTCCATGTGCGCGATCCCCGCGCCCAGCGCCTGGGCCAGCCGCACGGCGAGACCGTCGTGCTCCTCGACCGCCGAGCCCGGACGGTCCAGGAGCAGCGGGGCGTGAGCCGCCAGCATCTCCTCGTTGTAGGTGAAGCTGCCGGTCGCGAGCACGACGCCGCGCCGGGCCCGTACGGTGACCCGTTCCCCGTAACTGCGGGCGACCACGCCGCACACCGTGCCGTCCCGCTCGGTCACCAACCCCTCGATCCGCATGCCGTAATGGGCCTTGACGCCGAGTCGCTCGGCGGTCTCCACCAGCGGCTTCATGAGCATGTAGCCGCCGCCGCGCTCGCCGGTGCGCTTGTTCTCCATCTGCGGCAGGTGGCCGCGCGGCGCGGGCCGGACGAGTTCGGCGAACGGGTGGGCGTTCTCGCCGCCGGAATACATCAGGCCCTCGTCGCCGGCCGGTTCCCAGGCGGGCTCGCCGTAGAAGACGGGCTTGAAGGGCACGCCGCACTCGACCAGCCAGTCGAAGTGCGCGACGCTGCCCTCGCTGTACGCGGAGATCTTCGCGGCGTCGGCCCCCGGTCCCATCGCTGCCGTGAGAAACGTGGCCATCTCCTCCGGCGAGTCGTCGAACCCGCAGGCGCGCTGGAGTCCGGTGCCTCCGCCGAGGTAGATGAAGCCGCCGGCCAGGGCCGCGGCCCCGCCCCAGCCGCCGGCCCGTTCCAGTACCAGGACGTCGGCGCCGGCCCGTGCGGCCTCCACGGCGGCCGCGGCGCCGGCCACTCCGTACCCGGCGATCACCACGTCCGCAGTGTGGTCCCAGGTGCCGATCTCCGCTGCTGCGTACGGTCTCATGTCGTTCTCCCCTCGCCTCGCGGAATGAGGCAGGAGCGTAGGGGGCCGCAGCGAGCGGCACACGGCCCAGCTCCCAGTGACCGGGAAAGGGCCGCGGGCAAGACGAACCGTGTGGCGCGGCCCCGCCCGCTGACTGCCTCCCGCCCAGCGGGAGCAGCGGATGCCGCACGGGAACGCCACGTCGTACGTTCCTCCCATTTCCGCCACCACGATCGGAACTTCGGCGACCACGATCCGAACCACCTGCGCGACCACGATCCGAAAGGGGACGGCCCGGTGGCCGACGAAGACATCCTGGCAGCGGCCCGCGACCTTGCCCCCGGCCCTGCCGTCGGCCCGAGTGGTCGAACTCCCGCCCCGTCCCCAGTGCAGGAGCAGAAGGCCGCCGGTCGGCCGACACGTCTCGGGCCTGGAAGAGCGGCGATGCTTGCGGGGCTCCAGAGACGCCACCGCAGCATTCGACGCCGAAGTGTCGAGGTGTGCGGGCGCGCGGCGCTGGTTGACGCCACCTGCCAGGCGGACCGTACCGACCGGCGTCTACGCGGTCATGGCACTGGCGAGGTGGAGATCCGCGTGGTCGGCGAGGATGCGCTGGTGAAGCCTCTCCACCGCAGACCCGGGTTCAACTCCGTATGCCTCGGCGAGGAGCTTTCGCAGCCGGCGGTACGCGTCGCATGCCTCGATTCGCCTGCCGCTGCGGTACAGGGCCGTCATGAGCTGTTCCACGACACGTTCCTGAGGCGGATCCATTGCGGCGCGGGCCCGTAGCTCCGGTATCAGTTCTCGGTGCTCCCCGAGATGAAGCCGGGCATCAACGAGTGCCTCGGCCACCAACTGCCGTTCTTCATCGAGTTCCATGACGAGTGGCCAGGCATGAGGGGAGTCCGGGACATCGGTGAGGACCGGCTCGCGCCATAGGTTCGCTGCCTGTCGTAGCAACCTGCCTGCCGTCACGTGGTCGCCGGCAGACAGAGCCTCCCGGCCGCGGGAAGAGAGGTTCCTGAACTCCGTCAGATCCAACTCCCCGGAGCGGACCTCGATCAGGTAGCCGGCGGGGACGGTCCGTACCCTGTCGCCTGCGGAGCCCAAGGCCCGGCGCAGCGCTGCGACGTGGGTCCGAAGGGTGCTGCCCGCCATGGGGCGTGTGCCCTGCGACAGCCACTCGCACAGTTTGGTCTCCGGGACCGGTCCGTCCTGGAGCAGCAGCGCGGTCAGGAGCTGTCGGACCCTTCCCCGCGGCAGCGTCACCGCGGTGCCGTCATCCCCTACGACGCGTAATGGTCCGGTGACTTCGAATCGCATACGGCCCCCTCTGATGGAAGATCAGTCGCTCGCGTCTCGGGCATACCTTATGACCGAACTCGAGACTATTCATAGACTGGAGTTCAATTATTTTCGGACAGCTTCCGTCGTGATCAACGAGGTCCTGCATCGTGCCTGGCCGGGGCGGCATTCCGGGCAACCGGTATGTATCGAGCCCAAGGGGAGCGCCTTGCTCTGTGTCGAAGAAGTGTGCGCCGTTCATCAAATCCGGCCCGTTTGGAGGGAGTTGTGGCTAGAGTTCAGCCCGAAGCAAGCCTGGAGGCCAATCTTGGCCCGCGGTGCAAGTTTGGTCTGAGTTAGCACCGAATCGCTGCCCAGGCAGCGCTGACATCGACGGGGTGAACAAGGATGATCACGGGACAGGCGTCTTCCGCAGGATCGGCGGAAGACGCCGTCGCTGTAATCGGAATGGGCTGCCGCTTCCCTCAAGCGGAGAGCGTGGATCAGTACTGGCGCCTGCTCACCGAACAGGTGGACGCCATCACAGAGGTTCCAGGTGATCGCTTCGACATCGCGGAGCACTACGACCCGTCGCCGGGAACGCCAGGGAAGACCGTGTCCCGTTATGGGGGCTTCCTCGAGTCCCCCTTCCACTTCGATGCCGCATTCTTCGGCATCTCTCCGCTCGAGGCGACCGGCATGGATCCCCAGCAACGTCTGCTGCTGCAGGTGACCTGGGAGGCACTGGAGGATGCCGGTGTGCGTCCGTCCTCCCTGGCGGGAAGTCGTACCGGGGTCTTCGTCGGCCAGGCAACGGCCGAGTACGGCGAGCTGTCCGCGCGTGCGGCCGATGCGAATGTGCGCGAGGCCGCAGGGAGCAGACTGCGTGCGGTCACCGCCGGACGCGTCTCGTACGCGTTCGACCTGCAGGGGCCGAGCCTCGTACTCGACACCGCGTGTTCGTCCTCCCTCGTCGCGGTGCACACGGCCAGGCGCAGCCTGCTCACCGCGGATTGCGACCTCGCGATAGCGGCAGGCGTCAACATCGTGCTGTCGGTCACGGACGCGGTGGCCTACTCACAAGGGTCCATGCTGGCCCCCGACGGGCGCTGCAAGTTCGGCGATGCCGGGGCCGACGGGTTCGTGCGCAGCGACGGCATCGGCGTAGTCGTCCTCAAACGACTGGCGGACGCCGAGCGTGACGGCGATCCGGTCCTCGCGGTCCTCAGGGGCAGCGCGGTTGTCAACGACGGCCGCGGTAGCGGACTGCTGCTCAAGCCCGCTGCCTCCGGCCAAGTAGCCGCCATGTGCGAGGCTTGTGTCTCTGCCGGGATCACTCCAGGCCAACTCGACTATGTCGAGGCGCACGGCACCGGGACCCAGGTCGGAGATCTGGTCGAGCTTCAGGGACTGGCGGAGGCCGTAGCCGGAGAGCGCACTCCCGAACGGCCCCTGCGAGTCGGCTCGGTGAAGACCAACATCGGGCACACGGAAGCCGCAGCGGGCATCGCTGGGCTCATCAAGGCGGTGCTCGTGGCCCGGCATCGGGTCGTCCCGGGCTCACTGCACCTCACCACGCCCAACCCGGCGTTGGCCGACGGGCTGCCGGTCGAGGTCGTGCGAGGAACGGCAGAGCTGGTGCCGACGGGCGATGCGGCTGTGGTGGGAGTCAGCTCCTTCGGCATCGCCGGAACCAACGCCCACGTGATAGTGGGGGAGTACACCGGAGGGCAGGCCGATGCCCCCGTCGTTCCGGTGCTCCCGGAGGTGCCCCACCTCCTCGTCCTGAGCGCACGTTCCATGAAGTCCCTGCGCCGTTTGGCACAGTCGTACGCCTCCTACCTGGAGCCGGGCGGCAAGGGGCGGTCACTGTCCCTGACCGACGTCTGCGCCACCGCGGCGACCCGCCGTGATCACCATGCATGTCGTCTCTGGGTGGTGGGCGCCACCGCGGACGAACTCGCCGACCGACTGCGGGCCCTCTCCGAAGGAGGGGAGATCGCCAACGGCGGCATCGCGGAGTGTGGCTTCGCGGGTCCCCGGCGGATTGCGTTCGTCTTTCCCGGCCAGGGTGCGCAGTGGCTGGGCATGGGCCGCAGGCTGTTCACGGAGTCAACTGCGTTCCGCGCGGCGATGTCGGCTTGTGACCGGGCCGTGGTGGCCGAGAGCGGTTGGTCTCCGCTGGCTGTCCTGACCCGCGGTCGGGAGGAGGACCTGGCGGAAATCGACATCGTCCAGCCGCTTCTGTGGGCGGTCCAGATAAGCCTGGCGGCACACTGGCGGCAGCTGGGGGTCCTGCCCGACCTGTGCATCGGGCACAGCATGGGCGAGGCGGCGGCCGCGTATGTGTGCGGTGCCTTGACCCTTGCAGACTCGGCGGCCGTCATCTGCCGCAGGAGTGGGCTGATGAAGCGGTTGGTGGGACGCGGCGCCATGTTGGCGGTGGGACTGTCGGCCTCGAATGCCCTTCGTGTGGTAGATCGCTACGGCCCCGCGGTGTGCGTGGCCGCGAGGAACGCGCCCCGAGCCACCGTTCTCGCCGGCGACCCCGAGGTACTCGGCAAGATCGAGGAAGAACTCGTCGCCGCAGGGGAGACGGCACGCAGGGTGAAGGTGAGCGTCGCCTCCCACTCATCCGACATGGACCTGATCCGCGACGACCTCTCCGCGGCGCTCGCCGGCCTCGCGCCAGCGTCTGTCCGGTCCCCGATGTTGTCGACCGTTACGGGTGCCCTGGTGCAGGGCGAGGAGCTCTCGGGCGCCTACTGGGTGGACAACCTCAGAAAGACGGTTCACTTCGTCGACGCCGTGCGCACGGCAGCGATGCACGAAGAACTCGTCTTCATCGAGCTCAGCCCGCATCCCGTGCTGACACACGCCATCGAGGAGACGCTCGCTGAGGCCGAGGCGGGAGGATGGGTCGTCCCGTCCATGATGCGCGATCACGACGACACACTCGCGACGGCCCGTGCGCTCGGTAGGCTCTACTCCCACGGTGGTGCCATCGACTGGAACCTCTGGGCCGGCAACGAGGCCCGTCCGGTTCGCCTTCCCGGCTATGCCTGGGATGACCGGCCGTTTCGGAGCAGGACGGAGGCGTCCGGTCTCTCCGAGGTGCGGACCGTGGCGCTGGGAAGCGCCAGCGCGCCGGTCTCCTTGCAGGGACTCGCTCCCACACCGCCCGCCGTGATCATGGCTGCTGCCCTCGACACTGCCACGGAGATGGCCGGGCAACGGTTCGCGCTGGAAAGTGCGCGGCTCGAAGCGGTCTCGCAGCCGTTCCACGAAGACGTGGAGATCCGCGTTCGCGTGGCCGTGGACGGCCCCGACAGCGACGGCAGCCGGTCGGTGACCATGGAGGCGCTCGAAGGTGCCGCGCGGGTCACCACGCTCCGGGCGACCGGCCGCCTTCGGCCCATGACCGGCGAGCGGCCCCTGGACGCCAGCAAGGACATCAACAGGGCCCTCGCACGTTGCCATTCCTATCTGTCTCCCGAAGACTTCCGGCAGTTGACCCTGCGATGGGGGTACGAGAACGAAGAGGGTTCCCTTCCGATCACCCAACTGTGGGCGCGTGCTGGCGAATCCGTCGCCTGCCTCCGCTTCCCCCGGACTCCGGCCTCCGCAGACCTGGAGTCCGGACTGCTGCCGCTGCTGGCCGCCCTGCCCCAGGCACACGCCGGCATCAGTGTCTACGTCCCGACGGCCTTCTCCCGAGTCGCCTTCTACGGGCGCCTCGCCACTCAGATGTGGAGCATGACCCGCTTCACGCAGGTACGAGGCCGGCCTCCGAGGGGTGATGTCCGGCTGTTGGGGCCGGAGGGGCACCTCCTCGCCGAGTTCCAGGGCATCCTGCTGCGCAGGCTGGACACGGGCGGACCGTCTGGCCGTGGACGGATCGGCTCCGTACTGGCGGCCTTGTTCTCCCGGGGGGTGTGCCCCGACCGCCTGCCCCAGCGGTGTCGCGCGACTCCGGCGCTGCCGGCCCCCCGGAGGCCGATCCGCCATCCGGCACAGCGGACATCGTCATTGCCGCAGCAGTCGACCGGGGTACGGGATACCGAACCGCCGTCGCAGACCTTTCTGCGTTGCCTAGCGGGCATCATGCAGAGCGCGCCGCAGGAGATCGATGTGCGCCGGCCGCTGCGGGACCAGGGGCTCGACTCCTTGATGGCCATGCGGCTTCATAACCTCCTGCTGGCTGAGGCCGGTGTGAAGATCGCCGTCGGACGTTTGCTGAGCGACGTCACCGTGGCGCAGCTCATGGAGGAACTTTCTCCCACTCTCGCGAGATCGCCGGCATGAGACCGCGGGCCGGCCGTGTGAGTGGCGCCGTGCGGCAAGCCGCGGACGGGCAGGTCGCCCGGCCGCGGCTGTCGTCCCGATCAGACCCTCGACCCTACGCCCTCGGGACGACGCCCAAGGCCGGGCGCCCTCCTGGGAAGTCCAGCGGAGGCCGCCGGGTCGCACTCGGATGCGTCGCGTATGCCTTGGTACCGGCCACGGTGATACACCAGCGGGGGTGCTGCTGCGGCCCCGCAGTGCCGCACTTCGCCCACGACTATGAAGTGGTCGCCGCCCGGGTGGATCTCCTTGACGGCGCAGTCGACCCAGGCCGACACCCCGGCGAGAAGCGGTGACCCCAGCGGGGTCGGCGACCACCGCACGTCGGCGAACTTGTCCGCGCCCGAGCGTGCGAAGACGTTGCTGAGCTGCCGCTGGTCCTCAGCGAGAACATTGACGCAGAAGCGGCCGGATGCCGCGATCGCCGGCCAACTGCGGGACGAGCGGCCGGGAAGCACGACGACCAGTGGCGGGTCCAGGGAGAGCGAGGAGAACGACTGGCAGGTGAACCCCACGGGGGAGTCGGGCGCCCCACCGGTGACCACGGTCACCCCGGAGGGAAAGTGCCCGAGGGCCGAACGGAAGGCGTCATGGTCGAGCAGTGCGGCGGCAGTGGCAGGAGGAAGCGTCATCCCGCACTACTCCGTCTCGTCCTGGGCAGCACCAGCGGCTTCGCTGACGACGTTGACGATGTCGTTGACCGTGGTGAACACCCTGTCGATGAACAGGTCGTCCGGGAGCTCCACTCCGAGTTCGTCTTCGAGCCGGATGAACATGCCGACGAACCCGAAGGAACTCACATTCAGGACCTGACCGGTCAGGGGCTCGTCGTCACGCAATTCTGCGGGTTCCATGGTGAGGCGTGACTCGGCGATGAGCATGCGCTTCACGATCGTGGCCACTGCGGGGCGGGGCGGGGCGAGGCGAGGGTTGGTGGTCATGACTGTCTCCTTGTCATGGTGACGTGCTCGAGTGGAAGGTTCGCGGAGCCGGTATCAGACGCGTGCGTCGACGGTGCCCTCGACGGTCCAGCTGTAGGTGTAGAGGGAGTCCATCGTCACCGGCCCACGGACATGCAGACGGCCGGTGCTGATGGCGAGCGCGGTGCCGATCCCCATCGTGGCGGCGTCGTTCAGCCGCAAGGAGCCGTTGACGACGATGGTTGCCGCATCGATCCGCTGCCCGAAGGCGGCGCAAACCTCCTGGTTCGCGGCGATCACGCCTTCGGTGTGTCCGGAGCCGAAGCGGTTGATGTGTTCGATGGCCTCCGACAGGCCGGAAACGGGGCGGATCGCCAGCGTCGGGCTCAGGTACTCGCGGCCGTTGTCGTGCGGACCCAGCCGGGTGGTGTCGACCTGGGCCGACAGCGCAGTGGGGACCTGGGGGACGAGTTCCTGCGGCAGGCGCAAGACGCACCGCTTGTCATTCGGGTTGTGCTCGACGGCCTGGTCAAGGGCCGTCAGGTAGGCATCGACGGCGGAGTCGTCCACCAGGACCATGTCGAGCGATGTACAGGCCGCGGGGTCGAAGAGCTTGGAGTCCAGGGTCAGCCGCGCCGCGGCCTGGAAGTCGGCACTGTGGTGGACGTAGACGTGGTTCACGCCGCCGCCGCTGGCGATCAGGGGGATCCGCGAGGCGGTACGGCAATGCTCGATCAAGCTGGGACTGCCACGGGGGATGATGACGTCGATGGCGTCGTCGCGGCGCAGCAGCTCTTTGAGCTGGCGGCGGTCGCTGCTGTCGAGAAGGGTCACCAAACCCTCGGGGAGTCCGGCATCCGCCAACGCTGCACGGAGAAGCCCACTGATCGACCTGGCGGTTTCGGCCATTTCCTTGCCGCCGCGCAACAGGACCGCGTTCCCGGTCGCACCGCACATCGCCGCGCTTCGGATCGCGATTTCCGCCCGGGACTCGAAGATCATGAGGATGACGCCGAGCGGGCGTCGCACGCGGTGGGATCGTGCCGTCGCCGTGACCAGTGAACTGTCCTGGACGATGGCCTGGTCCGGGAGGTTCTGTTCGATGGAGATGCAGGCACGTTCGAGGGACGTGCGTTGGGTGTCGGTGAGGCGCAGACGTTCCAGCAGCGCCGCCGGCAGGCCCCGCTCCTGGGCGGCGGCCAGGTCGCGGGCGTTGCCCTCGAGGATGCGAGGCCAGTGCTCGTCGATGCGTAACCTGACGGCCTGCACGAACGTGCGGTAGGCGTCGTCGCCTATCGGCGGCGCCGCCGTTCTTGCCGCGGACGTGCGGTCGAGAATCTGATCGATGTCCATGGTCATGCGTGCTCCTTGGGCTCCAAAACGGTGGTCACGGTCGTCTTCCGCTACGGCGCGTTGGTCGGCCTGGCCCTGCCGGCCGCCAGCGCGACCAGAGCGCGGCGGTCGACCTTGCCATTGCCGTTGAGCGGGAGTTGCCGCAGGTGGTGGTACCGGCTGGGCACCATGTACCAGGGCAGGGACCGCTGAAGATGTGCCATCAGGCCCGCTGCCTCGGACTCTGCACCGGTGTAGAAGGCCACTGGGTCCGCTGTGCCCTCGGGCACGACGACCACGGCTTCCTCCGTCTCGGGATGGGTGCGCAGCGCGGCTTCGACCTCGCCGAGCTCGACCCGGTAACCGTGCAGCTTCACCTGGTTGTCCAGGCGACTGTGGTGGACGAGGACACCCGAGGCGTGCCTGGAGACCAAGTCGCCGGTGCGGTAGTACACCTCGGCCGGCGCCGCGTCGGAGACCTCTACCGGATGTGCTTGGCCGTCGACGATCTGGACGAACCTGTTCGTGTTGTCGGCCGGGTCGAGATAGCCGGCGAACCGCTGGGGTCCGCGTACGCACAGTTCACCCTCGTCCCCGACACGGCCGTCCTCGTCGACGAGCACATGGTCGACGAGTGGGTGCGGGTGGCCGATGGGGACCGTGCCGTTGCGGGTCTGCGGCCGCGCGGAGGCGGAATCGGGCACCTGGTAGCCGGTGCAGGTGATGGTCAGTTCCGTGGGCCCGTAGAGATTCTCCAACCGGCTTTGAGGAGCGGCGCGTTGCCAGGTGTCTGCTTGTTCCCAGGTGAGCTGTTCGCCGGCGAAGAGCGACCACTTCAGCCCCGGCATGCTGTCGGCGGGAAGCCGGCGCATCCTGCGGGCCAACGAGATCACCGACGGCACCGAGAACCAGTGGGTGATGCGCTGCCGGTTGATGAAATCGACGGGGTCGTGAAGTTCCTCGCGGGAGGGGACCACGAGAGTGGCCCCGCTGCACCAGGCCACGAACATGTCGTAGACGGAGGGGTCGAAGGTCAGGTCGAAGGACTGGGAGAACCTGCTCCCCGGCCCGGAACGGCGCTGCCGCACATGATGCTCGACGTATCCGCACACGTTGCCGTGCCGGATCGGGACGCCCTTGGACCTGCCGGTGGAGCCGGAGGTGAACAGGACGTACGCGATGTCCTCAGGCCCCACCACCGGCGTGGCAGGCAGCCCGGGCTCGGGCCGATCGGCCGCCGCGAGGAGTTCCTGGCCGCCGACGGCACAGGCGACGGGACGTCCCTCCCGCACGAGTTCGGCGCAGACGTCTGCATCCGACCCGACGACGGCGTCCGCCCCGGCGGCGCGGACGATCGCGGAGTTCCGGGCGAGGGGGAACTCCGGGTTGAGCGGGATCACCGTGGCGCCCAACCGGAGCGCTGCCAAGTACCCCAGGTAGGTGAGCGTGTCCCGGCGGGCGTGCAGGGCGATGTGGGTAGGCGGGTTCCCGCATCGGGAGACGAGACGCCGGGCCAGCTGGCCGGCAGCCGCCCACATCTCGTCGTAGGTGAGCGAGGTGCCCGCCGATTGCAGTGCCGGCTCAGAGCCGTGGCGCCGGACGGAGGCGTGCACGAGAGCCGCGAGACCGGTCGTGGGGGAGTTCATGGCTGGCTCCTCGGCAGTGAGGGCTGTGATGCCCAGGACGGCGGAGCGAAGTGGGGGGCTGCCTGCCGGAGGGCGTGTTCCCTCTCCGCGAGGCGTTCGAGGGTCGTGGTGACCAGTGCCGTGCGGGGGCGGCCGCGTAGCGCGGAATCCGTGGCGAACCGCAGAGTCTGCGGCAGGTGCGTCCATGCGCCGTCGGCCTCGTCGACCAGTACCCGCAGGTTCGGACGGGTGTCGCCCTCTGTGGCGAGCAGGCGCGCGCAGCGGAACCGGTGGTGCTGGGAGGCTCCCCACAGGTCGTCGAGGAATCCCGGCTGGAGGCCGGCGCTGATGTCCTCGTTCAGCCTGTCGGCGAGGAAGGACCACACCTCATGGGGCTCGTACAGCCATCGGCCCTGCCTCTCGCTCCCCGCGTCCAGGACGTCTGTCCAGGTCAGCCACCGGTAACGGGTGGGTGGCAGCGCGACGGGGAAACCGAAGACGAGTTGGTTGCGGAGCTCCTGACCGGGTGTGAAGTCCGCCGGCCCGCGCATGGCCTCCAACAGGACACCGGTGGTGATCCAGCCCTCGAAGGCCTCCTGCTCCTGCCCGGACGCCATCAGGCCCGAGAAGTGGTCCACCGCGTGCCAACGGTCCTGATGCGGGTCGTGGGAGTCGATCAGCAGGAAGTGGGGGGCGTCGTGCTCCGGCCCGGAAAGGGACCATGGAAGGTGCGAGCTGTGGGTGAGAACGAGCAGACATCCCTGCGACGCGTATTCCTGCCGCAGTGCCTGGGCTGCTTCGTCGGGCCGGTTGCTCCCCTGGTACACCAGAGTGCGGCCGTCCCGCGTCCGGTTGAGTGGCGTGCTGTGGTGGGAGAAGCCGATGCCGTCGGCCAGGTCGGTGCGCACGGCCAGGTGTACCGAGCGTGCGAGGGTGTCCTCCACGTCATCGGCGGGCCGGCATTCCTCCAGGTAGGCAGCGAGGTTCGCGGTGTAGCAGCTGAGTACGCGCCAGCGGCCGAACTCCCTTTCGACGGTGGTGCTCTGCGAGCGGCTCACCGCGCACCTGCCGTTGCCACCGCCGGGACGAGTGCTTCGGAGTGATCGGCGATCAGGTCGAGGAGAGTGGCGGTGGTACCGCCCGCGATCCCGAACATGGCTGTCTCCAGGCGCAGTTGCTGAATTCCGTCAGATCTGAAGCCGTCGGCTCCCATGAGGGTGGCGCAGGTGTTCAGGATGGTGTCCAGGGCTCGTGCGCCGGCGGCCTTGACCACTGCCGTGAGAGCCATCGCCTCGTCCAGACTGCCGGGGGCGTCAGGGCGCGGTTGGCTCAGGCGGTCGCAGAGCGCCCGGAGGGTCTGGTGCGTGAGGACCGCTTCCGCATAGCGTTGGCGGACCGCTGCGTTGTGCCACAGCGGCGCCCCGGCGATGTGGTGTTCGGACAGGTGCGTTCGCACCTCGGCGAGGACCCGTCCGGCCAGTGCCTCCGCCCACACTCCGCTGGCCAGGCGTTCGCCGGCCATCTGCCGGGCAAACAGGGCCAGCCCGCGCCCCCGTCCGCCGATGACATGGCCGGTGCCGAGCTCGACGCGGTCGAAGGCCAGGTCGCCGAGAGCGGAGCCGGTGAAGGCGTTGGTGTCGCTGGGGCTCCGGGTGACGCCGGGCGCGTCGAGCGGTACGAGGAGCAGGGTGAAGCTGGTGAACTGCCGTCCCGGTGCGTGCCGGGCCAGGACGAGCGCCCACTCAGCTGTCGTGGCGTTGACGATCCAGCGTTTGGTCCCGGTCAGTTCGACCTGGTCGCCGGAGATCCGCACGGTGGTCCCCAGACTGGTCAGGTCCGATCCAGGGGCGGCCCCGTCGGTGGCGGCGACGGCGATCTGCGCTCTGCCGTCCAAGATGTCCTCGGCCACGGTCGTCAGCCGGTGAGCGGAGCCACGCCAGGCAGCCAGCAGCAGCGGCAGAGCGTTCGCGACCTGGACACAGACGCTGAGGGTGGAGCCCAGTGGCGCACGGGCGTCGACGTCCGTCAGCAGGGTGCGTAGGTGGTGCGGATCGTATCCGTAGCGGGGATCGGGTTTGGCGAACACATCGCGCACTGTGGCGCCGCCGAGTTCGGCCCACATCTGACGGGTGCGTTGCGCCGCCGTGTCAGGCAAAGCGCACCTCGCTGTCCAAGAGGGCCATCGCACCGTCCACTGCGTGGAGCCGGTCGTTGCTGTAGTTGAGCGCGGCCGACCGCAGGTCGCGCACCGCGCGCTCCAGGACCAGTTCGGAGTTCTTGAGGTAGCCGTGGCGCATGCCGGCCAACTCGATCAGGTCGTTGACCGCGGCCAGGCACTCCTGTGACGCGGTGAGTTTGACGGCGTTCATCAGGAGTTGGTACGGCGCGGCCTGCGGGGATTGCGCGGCCTTGTACACGGCGGTGCCGTGTGCGATCAACGCGTGCACCAGATCCAATCGTTGTCGGATGTGGGACAGGCGGCTCCGCAGCAGGTCGGACGTGAGGTCCTGGCGCTTGCGTTCGGCCGGACTGCGTAGCCAGGCGACCGTTCGGGCCAGCGCGCCGGCCGCGGTGCCCAGCCAGCAGGCAGACCAGCCGAGGTGCGCCAGCGGTCCGAAGGTCTCGGTGACGATCTCCCGGAAACGGCCCGGCCCTCCGATCACGTTGCCGTTGGGGACCGCGCCGTCGAAGCGCATCGGGATGCTGCGGGTGGCCCGCATGCCCAGTGGATTCCAGCCGCCGAGCGGCTCGGCCGTGACGTCCTTGGCGTCGGCGTAGACCAGCGACACCTGGTTCTCGGCCGCCTCGGCGTCCGCGCGCATGCTGATCAGGTAGCCGTCGGCGTATTCGCCTCCGGTGACGACCGGGGCCATCCGCCGCACCCGCAGGGTGTCGCCGAGGTTTTCCACCGCCTCACCGGCGCTGAGCAAGTACCCGCCGTTGCCCACCTCGGTGGTGACGGAGGCGAGATAGACCTCGCCTCGGGCGATGCGAGGCAGCAACTGCTCGGCCAGTCGCGGTGGGCCGTAACGGACGACGGCCTCGACCTGCTGACTGTGCATCGCGAAGATCATTCCCGAGGAGGTGCACTCCCGGGACAGTGCATGGCTGACCGCGAGGACGTCGTCGACCGTCCCGCCGGGTCCGCCGTAGCGTGTGGGCACGACCAAGCCGAGCAGGCGGGTCGTGCGCAGGCGGTCCAGCACGGCTGTCGGGAAGGCGGCGTCCGCGTCGGCGGACGGAGCGTGCTCACGGGCCGTGGCCAGTACGTCGGCCAGCGCCGCGGGATCGACCGCGGAGGACGCTCGCAGGTTCAACGGGCTGGTGGCGGCCGGCGTCGTGCGGTCTTGCGGGCGCGCTCCCGTGGCGGACGGCTCTGGAGTGACGAGGGTGGTGGTCATCGCGGCTCGCCCGCCTTCTCGCGGGACTGCGCGACGACCTCCCACAGATTGCCTGCGGTCTCGAAGGTGTGGTCGTTGAGCTTGTCGTCGGGTATCGCGGCGCCGTAGGCGTCCTCCAGCGCGAACAGGACCTCGATCGCCTGCATCGAGTTCAGACCCAGTTCGCGGAGCTGGTCGCCCGGGGCGAGCGCACGGTCCTCGGGCAGGTAGGGAAGGTGGGGGCGGAGCACTGCGGTGAACTGCTCGTCCATGGTTTCTCCTGGTGTGAGTCGATGGTCAACGCATCGACAAGGCGGCGTGGTCTGCCGCACTGGTCGGGGTGGAGAGGCTGATCTCGTCACGTCGGGTGCTCAGCCGGGTGGCGCCGACGATCCGGCCACCGTCCACGGTGATTTCGACGGGCAGGGGATGGCTGAGGAAGAGCGCCAAGCTGGCGGTCAGCCCGTAGGCGCCGACGTTGGGCACGGCCAGCAAGTCCCCCTCGGCCAACTCGCCGATCGGATGCTCGCCGGCCCAGGTGTCGAGGGGAGTACACAACGGGCCGCAGATCCTGGCCGGTTCGGCCCCGGACGACTCGGCGCCGAGGTACGGGCCCCGACCCGCGGCGCGCACCACGTCGGGCCGCAGCGGTGGGACACGTCGCAGGCCGGCCATGCCGCCCAGGTGGTGGATCCCGCTGTCGAGCACGACGATCCGCTTGCCGTGCGTGCGTTTGACGTCGAGGACCCGGGTCAACAACCGCCCGCAGGTGGCGGCCAGTCCCCGGCCCGATTCGAATGCCACGCGCGGTTGGCCCTGACGCCACCCCGCGAACGTCGTGTCCAGTTCGGCCGAGAGGGCCTCGGCGAGCCCCTTGTTCTCCGCGGGCTCGCCGGCCACCGCGTAAGGAGCGGCGAAACCTCCACCGAGGTCGAGCGTGCCGAACGGCACCTTGAGGAGGTCCTGTAGACGCACCGCGATCGCGAGGGCGACGCGGAACTGCGCCATGAGGGCCTCGGTGTCAGGAAGGTTGGTGGCGAGGTAGAGCTGAAGTCCGTCCAGGACCGCGTGCGGATACCGGGTGAAGGCATCCGGCTCGGCGGTGATGGCGGCCTCGTCGGCGCCGAACTGCGAGGGCACTCCGGTCATGGTGAGGCCGGCCACCGCCTTGACCCGCTCCGGGTTCACCCGCAGCAGGTAGCGGATGACGGTCTGGTGTGCGCGTGCGGCCTCGGCCAACTGCCGGACACCATGGGCGGAATCGACGGAGAAGTGACGGACACCGGCGCGTAGGGCCCGGTCGATGTCCTCACGGCGCTTGGCCGGCCCGTTGTACAGAAACGTCGCCGGGTCGGCACCGGCCCGCAGGGCCACGTCCAGTTCTCCGGGCGAGCTGATCTCAGCACCGCAGCCCTGACCGAGCAGGGTGGCGACGACGTCCGGGTGCGGATTCGCCTTGACCGCATACAACAGATCCGTCGGCTGAGGCAGGGAGCGTCGCAGGGCCTGATGGCGCGTGCGAAGCTCCGCGAGGTCGTACACGTAGCAGGGCGTCGGCAGGGTGGACTGGGCTTCGCCGAGGGTGAGTTCAGACACCGTGCGGCTCCTTCGGCATCTGTGCCGGGCCTGATTCGGCTCTCGGACGGAACATCCGGCACAGGGCATCGATCCTGCGCAGGTTGTGCGGGATGAGGTCCGGCGCGTCGACCTCCACTCCGAGGTGCTGTTCGAGCGACTCGACGATGTCGAGCGCGCGGAAGCTCGTGTAGGTCGAGAACTCAGTGAGGTCGCCGGCCTGCGCAACGTCCTCGGGACGGACGCCGAGCACGTCCGCGGCAGTCCGGACCACCAGGTCCTTGACGAGGTCGTGACTCATCGGACCACCGCCGTGGCCTCCTGCAAGCAGGCCTCCAGCCGACTGCCGTCGGTCCGCAGCAGGTGTGCGATGCGGTCGAGCACCCCGCCCGGGACCGGACGGCCGCGCTGTGCCCGGCGCATGGCGAGGTAGGTGGCCTCGGCCGCCTCCAGCCACTGGTCCGCTCCTTCGTAGGCGGGGCGGTCGTCGGTGCGCGACGTGGCATCGGTGGTGGCGAGCCAGCGAGCCTGCGCCAGCCGCTGACGGGCCATCAGCCATACTTCCGTGGTCAGCCGCGAGAGAGCCGCAGCCTGGTCGGGGTGGCGGGCGTAGGCGTCCAAGTAGGAGTCGATCCGGCCGTCGTCCGCCGCAGAGGCGAGATCGCCCACCGTCGTGGCGAATGCCTCGGCGGGGCTGAGCGGCACACCTGCCGAACCTCTGGTCAGCCCCACCACGGTGAACGAGTCGACGTGGTCAAGTGCGGACCGGAGCGCTGCGGGCGTGAGTGTCCACACCGACGGGCGCGCGGCGCCCCAAGGAGTGTCGTTGGTGTAGGCGTCCAGCAGCTCCACCGAGCGGTTCGCGGTGCGCACCGCGAAGCTGTGGCCGGCGTGCTTGTGCTGGTAGTAGGGGACCCACGGCAGGTGAAAGGCATCGGCGATCACCAAGTGCCAGACATTCGCGGGTGCGTCCGTCAGCCGGTCGGGTACGGAGACCCGCTGAGGCGCGGTGTGGCACAGCCCCAGGCTCGTGCCCGCGGTCGCCACCCGGTCCGCCAGCGTCGGTTCGATCGTCGGCAGCCCGGTCCCGTCCTGGTCGTCCTCCGGGACGACGACGCGCGGCCGGAAGGCGAAGACGGCGCCGAGCTCGTGCTCACGTCGCGTGCGGTGGACGGCGTTGGCGACGGCTGCCAGGTTCGCCTGAATGCAATCGAGCGCAGAGGTGTCTATGTCGATTTCGGCTCGGGCAAGGTGCTCAAACAATGGATTCCCCTTCCGGCGCGTGTCGTACCCGCCAGCGATATGGCAACTTCCGAAATATGGAAGGAAGTTGGCGTGCAATTCTCCAAGGAATTCATCGATCGCTCCGGATGGCCTCGCCGTCCGAGCGGTCGATGCTTGGGGCGTCGCGTCGGATTCCGGTATAGCCAGCGGTACGCCGAAGTTCTGTCGAGCTGGCGCCGAAGAGAGGACGCCGCCCTGTTCGGGGACTCACCGGGCGCGACCTCGGCGAGGTTTCGACGGGAATTCGGCGTCGGCGTAGATATACCTGAGGTGATTCCGGGCCGCCTGCGGCAGGTCGACGGCGACCGCGGCCGGCGAGCGCAGGACACGCGATGTCCGAGCGCCTTCCCCCGGCTTCCCTGCGCAGACCATCGCCCGGAAGACGACTCTTGCCGGATCTCCTTACAGAGGTGGCACCATGCAGCGAACCATTCCGGAACTCCTCGAACATGCACGACGGTCGCACCCCGACAGGCTTGCCGTGGCCTTCGACGGGGACCGCCTGACCTTCGCCGAACTACACCACCGTGCCTGCTCAGCGGCCGGCCACCTGGTCGGCCTCGGGATCGCGGCGGGCGACCGGATCGGCGTCTGCCTGCGGCCGGGACTCGAACAACCCATCACGGTGCTGGCCGCGAGCTGCGCGGGTGCGGTGGTGATTCCGATGCACCCCAACCTCATGGCGACGAACGTCGCCCACGTGGTCCGGAACGCCGGAATCCGGCTCCTCGTCGCCGACGACTCCCGCGCCGAGGAACTTCGCGCCGCTCTGCCGGGAGTGACGGTCATCCCGCCGTTGACCGGAACGGATGAGGACACCACGGGGACCGAAGGCCGAGCCCAAGACGCGACGGGGACCCGGGTCGCCGCCCGTCCGCAGGAGAACGACCTGGCGATGCTCATCTACTCGTCGGGATCCACCGGACGCCCCAAGGGCATCATGATCACTCACGAGAACCTCGTGCAGGGCGCCGAGATCGTGGCCGACTACCTGGGCACCCGGCAGTCGGACCGGATCGCCGGCCTGCTGACGCTCAACTTCGATTACGGCCTCAACCAGCTCTGGCAGTCCCTGCTGACCGGCGCCTCCCTGCACCTCCACGAGTTCGTCATGCCGCGTACGGCTTTCAAGATGCTCGCCGAGGAGCGCATCACGGTACTTCCCGTCATGCCCGCCCTCGTCCAGCGCCTGTTCGCGGCGCGCGTCGGCGGCGTGCCGGAAGGACTGGACCTGTCTTCGATCCGCTACGTGTGCTCCAGCGGCGGTGCCATGTCCGAATGGGCGATCAACACCCTGCAGACCGCCTTCCCGAAGGCGGACCTCTACCTCATGTACGGGTTGACCGAGGCCTTCCGCAGCAGTTATCTGGAGCCCGCCCAACTCGCCGTCCGTCCGACCTCGATCGGGAAGGCCATTCCCGGGGTCCAGCTGCACGTGGTCGACGACGAGGGCAACGACTGCTCGCCCGGTGAGGTCGGCACCCTCATCCACCGCGGCGGATGCATCAGCAAGGGCTACTGGAACAACCCGGAACAGGCCGCCCGGGTATTCCGCCACCTGGACCGCTTCCCGGGGGAGACGGTGGTGTGGACGGGAGATCTGGCGACCGTCGACAGCGAGGGATACCTCTACGTCCTCGGCCGAGAGGACTCACAGCTCAAGCGTGACGGATTCCGGATCAGCCCCAACGAGATCGAGGCGGTGCTCAACGACCATCCGGCGATCGCCGAGTCGGTGGTCCTCGGATTCCCGGACGGGGACCGTGGTCACCGACTGGTGGCGGCGTGGGTGGCCCGACCAGGCCGCACCGCGGACGAAGGCCCGGATGACGCCTGGCTGGTGGCCAATCTGCCGGCGCACATGATCCCCAGCGAACTGCGGTACATGAAGGAATTCCCCATCACCGTGAACAACCAGGGGAAGGCCGACCGGATCGCCCTGAAGGAACTGCTCACCGCGGAGTTGTCGCGATGAGCGCGGGCGAGGGGCGGCACCTGTCACTCGTCCCCAGGCGTCCTCTTCCCGCCCTGGCCGGGGCACATCCGGCACACCCCGATGAGCCTCCTGCCGCACGGGACGGGGCGCGCAGTCGGCCGCGCGTCATCGTTTCGAGCCTGGCCTCCGACTCCCACACCTGGAACCTGGTCTACCTCCAGCTCCTCCTGGAGGAACTGGGCCACGAGGTAACCAACCTGGGGGCCTGTGTCCCCGACGAGGTACTGGTCGCCGCCTGTGCACGGCAGAGCCCCGACCTGATCGTGATCAGCAGCGTCAACGGGCACGGCTTCCAGGAAGGTGAGCGGGTGATCCACGCACTGCGCGCACGACCGTCGCTCGCGGCCACTCCCATCGTCATCGGGGGCAAGCTCGGAACCGCCGGCTCGGACCCCGCCCAGTCCCGGACGCTCATCGACGCCGGGTACGACGCGGTCTTCGAGGACGGTGCGGCGGGCGTCGTCTCCTTCCGGTCGTTCGTCGCCGCTCTGCCGGCCGGAGCACACTGATGCGCCCGAGAAGGCGAAGGCCGCCCACCGGGCTGCCGGCCGGCCCGGTCAGCGGCCCACGTGCTTCGTTCGGCGCCTTCGTCCACGGGATGGAGCAGGCACAACGCCTGGTGGTGCAACCGCGGATGGGCATGAGCGACCCGCGGGAGATGCGCCGCGGGCTGCTCGCCACCAAACAAGCGGCGGCAACGACCGTCGGCACGATCACCCTGGACAGCTACACGCGGGTCGGTGCCCATGACTCCGCCCGGAACGCGCTGCAGGCGGGGGCGCCGCTCAACGGCTATCCCATCGTTGCGCACGACACGGCGACCACCACCGCGGTGATCGAGGGAATCGGCGACGCGTCCTTCCCGATCCAGGTGCGGCACGGCTCCGCGGCGCCGGAGGACATCTTCCGGGCGCTGGTCGCTCTGGGCCTGGACGCCACCGAAGGCGGCCCCCTCTCTTATTGCCTGCCCTACAGCCGCCGACCGGTGCGTGACTCCGTGGAGAGCTGGGCACGGTGCACCGAGCTATTCGGACGGCTCCGACACATCGGCCGAGAGCCCCACCTGGAGACCTTCGGCGGCTGCATGCTGGGGCAACTGTGTCCGCCGAGCCTGCTCGTGGCGATCTCCGTGCTGGAGGCCATGTTCTTCCGCGAGCACGGGGTGCGCAGCATCTCCCTCAGCTACGCACAACAGACCAACCACGACCAGGACGTGGAGGCGATCTGGGCTCTGCGGCGCCTGGCGGGCGAGCTCCTCCCGGATGTCCGTTGGCATGTCGTGCTGTACGCCTACATGGGCGTCTATCCCAAGACGCCGGAGGGGGCCCGGCATCTGTTGGAGGAGGCCGCCAGGCTCGCAGTCCGTGCCGGTGCGGCACGACTGATAGTCAAGACGGAGGCGGAGGCGCATCGCATCCCCACGATCGAGGAGAACGTCCGCGCGCTCCAGACAGCCGCCGCGGCTGCACAGGGGCACGCAGGCACCCTCGGCGGTTCGACGATCGACACTGGTCTGTACACCGAGGCCAGAACCCTTGTGGAGGCGGTCGTCGACCTGCATCCACGACTCGACCGAGCTCTGGTCCTCGCCTTCGAACGAGGGTATCTCGACGTTCCCTACTGCCTCCATCCCGACAACCGAGGGGACACGCGCAGCTGCATCGCTTCGGACGGGAGGCTGGCCTGGTCCCGCGTCGGCCGGTTGCCGATCCCCGCCCCGGCACAGCCCGCAGGAGGCGGCGCGATCACCTCGACGACCTTGCTGTCCGCGCTGTCCTACGTGGCGGACAAGTGCGATGCACTCGCACTGGATCCGGCTGTCGACACGGTCCTCACCGCGTCACCGGGCTCCTGACCCGGGCCTGCGGGCGTATCACTACGCCGGGCGAGGTGCCAAGAGCACCTCGCCCGGCGCGTTCACCCCTCGTAAGCCACCGCCAGTGGCACGGGCGCGGATCCGCGCAGGCTTCTCCACAATAGAGACCCGTTGCGGCCCGAGGTGGTGAACGGCGGAACGTCCAACGCCCAGGGGCGGCCCTGGAATCCCAACCCGCGCGCTTTGACGCAGGCCTCCTGAACACTCCAGATCCACGCGATCTCCTCGTCCAGCCGATGGCCCGGCAGAACCTCCAGGAGGCTCGCGTAGCGGCCCGCGCAGCGGCGCACCAGCCGGCCCCCGGAGCCACCCACGGGGACCTGCACGTCCACCCCCACCGACCGGCCCCGCGCCACCGCGGCCGCAACCCAGTTCCCGTCGTGCGACAGGCTGACGTGCACGTCCGGATGGGTCTCGATCACCGGAGCCCCCGCCGGGGTGCGCGCCAACGGCGCGTCGGCAGTCTCCGGTGCGACCTCCGCCATCAGCTGTCGCAGCAGGGCGCGCACGGCCTCCGAGTGCCGGGACCGCTGCGCCCTCGCAGTGCCGATGGAATGTCCGACGTCGTCGGTCCTGCGCAGCGAAATCCACACCTGGGAAGCGATTTCGAATCCGGCAATCCCAGCTGCAGGGAAATGATTACGAGTAATTCTCCGTGACGACATGGGAATTCATCCTTGCGACGACCCCGCCGACGGTCAAGAGGGCGGGCGCCGCCCGTCCAGGAAGAGCCGAAGCAATCGCACCCCGGCGGGATCTCGGCGTGACCTCGGCAAGTAATTCGCTATACCGGATACCGGCGCTCGGATTCCGGTACTGTGCAGGCGGAGGCGCGGCTCGTCGCTTCCGGATCGATTCACGGTCACAGCCGGTGCGAGCAGCTCCTTCTGGGCGCCACCTACCGATCACATACACCGGGAGTCGCCATGGGAATCGGAATTCCCACGCACTGGTACAACGTCCTGGCCGACCGCGGCCTCGAACTGCCGGCAGAACGTCCGGCGCCCGCCCGCGATGACGCGGCGAGCGGCGGGATCTCACTGGCCATACCGAAGGCCCTGATCCGCCAGAACATGCCCCTGCAGTCCTGGGTGCCGATACCGGAACGGGTGCGGGAGGCGTATGCGGCATGGCGGCCGACCCCGCTGGTCCGGCTGCGGCACCTCGAAGCCGAACTCGGCACGACCGCACGGCTGTACATGAAGTACGAAGCCGGCAACGTGGCGGGCTCGCACAAGTACATCACCGCCGTGGCCCAGGCTCACTACTACGCGGAGTCCGGAGTCCGCACACTGGTGACGAGCACCGCGGCCGGTCAGTGGGGCGTGGCGGTCGCAGCCGCAGCCGCACGGTTCGGCATGGGCTGCGTGGTGCACATGGTCCCGGGCAGCTACGACCGGAAACCGGGGCGACGAGCGGCCATGGAGATGTTCGGCGCCACGGTCCACCGGGGACGGCCCGCCGAGCTGGCGGCGGACACCCGGTCGACCTCCCTCAGCGACGTGATGAGCGAGGCCATCGAAAGCGCCAACCGCACCGAGGGGGGCCGCTGGATCCTGGGCGGCAGCGAACCGTTCGCCATCCTGCACTCCTCCGTGATCGGCCTGGAGGCACGCGAGCAGTTGGCCGCCGCCGGCGAGAACGACGACCCCGTCCTGATCGGCTACCTGGGGGGTGGCAAGAACATCGGCGGGCTGGGCCTGCCGTTCCTGGCCGACGGTGCAAGCGCCACCATCGTCCCGGTCGAGTCCAGCGCCTATCCGCTCCTGACCCGGGGCGAGTACCGCTACGACGCCACCGACCGGGCCGGACGAGGATCGGCAGCCAAGATGTACACCCTCGGCACCGACTTCGAGGGCGCCCCCATCCAGGCCGAGAGCATGCGTTACCACGCTGCCCCCAAGCTGCTCAGCACGCTGCGCGCGCAGGATATGTTGCACCCGCTCGCATACGACGAACAGCCGGTCTTCGACAGCGCTCGCCGGCTACTGCGCACCGAGGGGTATCTGCCGTCGGCGGAGGCGGCCTATGCGGTCCACGCCGCGTGCGAGCTTGCACGGCGACCGGAGAACGCCAGCCGCCCGCTGGTCTTCTGCGTCTCCGACCACGGTTACTACGACGGCGACGCCTACCGTGCCTACCTGGACGGGAAGTTGGCCGCGATACCCGTGTGACGACGCCCGAGAGCCGGTGGCGGGGCGCCCGAACGGCCCCGCCATCCAGGCTGAGAGGTGGGAGGACGCAGCCTGCCTCGACACGTTCCCCTGAGCTCTAGGCCAGGGCGCACAGGGAGCACGCTGCGGGGGAGCAAACGGAGGCTGAAACTTAAGCCTGTAAGCCATTTTTGAACTAGGGTATATTCCGGCACGCGGGGGCACCCACCACATCCGGCGGGGAGCTGCATGTAGGGGCTCGAGCACAACGACCGTGGATGAAAGGGAGGCGAAGCCCTCTTGGATACTCAGCACGACGTGTCGGCGCGGCCCGTAGGGCGTCGCGAACGCAACAAACAAAGGGTCAGGCAACAGCTCTACACCGCTGCGTTGAACCTCTTCGCCGAGCAGGGGTTCGATCGGACGTCCATCGATGAGATCGCCGAGCGCGCCGACGTGGCGCGGGGGACCTTCTTCAACCACTTCCAGCGCAAGGAAGACCTCATCGCCGTCTGGTCCAATCAGCGGCGAGAGCGCCTGCTGACCTCCATGCAGAGGGAGGAGGAGAACCTGGACGGATGCCATTCAGGCGCCGTCGTGCGGCTCCAGCGCTGCATGACGCTGCTGGCGAAGCTGAACGACGAAGAGCACGACGCCACGATTCCGATGATCACCGCCTGGGTGAAGGCCGGCATGCCGCTGCAAGAGGAGCCGTACACCGCCGAGATCTTCACGCGGATCGTCACGGACGGCTGCCAACGCGGGGAGTTGGCGGCGGACGCTACACCACTGCACCTCGGTTACATGCTGCGCGACCTGTATCTCGGCGCGCTCTACCGCTGGTGTCAGCAGCAGGGGGCGAACGCCGCCATCGACTCCCTCGCTGAGGACTTGCAGGCCAGTCTTCGCGTCCTGGTGCGAGGCATCGAGGCGCAGCCGCGGACGCTGTCCTGACCGCGTCCGGCAACACCGCCGTCTCCGGCCGGCATCGGAGACCTACTACGGACCTTCGACCGTAGGCTCAGGCTCAGTCGGCCAGGGACGCTGGTGCTGCCTGTGCGGAGTCCTCGCGCGGCGAGGCGAGCGCGAGCAGTTGGGCTATGCCGCGTCCGGCCTGCCGAAAGGGCTCCTGCGAGCCTCTGAGGCGTGCGAGCACGTGCGCACCCTGACGGATCGCGAGGATGGAGACGGCCAGGCTGTCGACGTCGACGTCCGGGGAGAGTTCGCCGCAGGCGACGCCCTCGGTGAGCACCCGGACGATTTCCGCCTGGATCCAGTCGTAGGTCTCCACGATCGGTTCGCGCAACTCGTCGTTGGAGGCGACTTCCTCGTCCTGGATGAGCCGGCCGAGGCGGCAGCCGCGTATCACGTGCTCGTCTGGCGCGAGGTATGCCTCGATCTTCTCGTAGGTGGTCGAGGCTGCGGTGAACCGCTCGGCGACCTCACGCTTCAGCTCCTCTCCCATGCGCTGCTCCGCGGCCAGCGCCAGCCGCGCCTTGCTGTGGAAGTGGTGGTACATGCTGCCCTGCCCGGCCTTGGCGAGCCGCTGCACGGCCGCGGGACTGGTCGCCGAGTAACCCCGCTCCCATAGCAGCTGTTTCATGCTGCTGATCAGTCGCTCGCTGGTTCTATCGTCGCTAACTCCGTTGTTCCTGGCCATGGTTGCCAGTCTAACGCCCCGTGAGTACAGTCTGTACTTCGAAGTACATTGTACTTTGAAGTACAACTCCTTCGCAGGCCGAGACCGGCCGCATCGGGCCAGGGGAAAGGCACAATCGACATGACCGTGACGACCGAGTTACCGGGAACGAACACCCCACCGGAGCCCCGCGGGCGCGCAGCTGGACTGGCGCTGCTCTCGGTGTGTCTGGGCTACTTCATGGTGCTGCTCGACGGCAGCGCCCTGAACATCGCACTGCCCTCCATCCAGCAGGACGTCCACGGGACCATGTCCACCCTCCAGTGGCTGGTCAACCTCTACACGATCCCGCTGGCGAGCCTGCTGCTGTCCTCCGGCGCACTCGCGGACCGCGTGGGCTCGCGCAAGGTGTTCATGTGGGCCCTGTCCGGGTTCGCACTGACATCACTGCTGTGTGCGCTCAGCCCGAACCTCGGCGTCCTCATCGCCTGCCGCGCCCTTCAAGGAGTGGCGGCCGCAGGAGTCCTGCCGACGACCCTGGCGATCATCGCCCGCAACTACCCCGTCCTGGCCGATCGCGCCAAGGCGATCACGGTATGGGGCGCCACCGGCGGCATCGCCCTCGTCGTCGGCCCGATCGGCGGCGGCCTGCTGACCCAGACCTTCGGCTGGCGGTCCATCTTCCTGGTCAACGTGCCCGTCGGCGCCTTCGCGCTCTGGCTGTCCTGGCGCTACGCCCAGGAAACCGAACGCCGCATGGAGCGCTCCTACGACCTGTTCGGCCAGCTCACCGCGATCGCCAGTCTCGGGCTCATCGTGGCAGCCCTCATCGAAGGCGGCGCCCGCGGCTGGACCGACCCCTACACCCTGGTGCTGGGCGCCGCCGGCCTGCTCTCCCTCCTGGCCTTCGCCCTCGTGGAGAAGCGCGTCGCCGCACCGATGCTGCCCTTGGCGATGTTCCGCCGCCGGGCCTTCTCCGCCGCCATCACCGCGGGGTTCGCCTACCAATTCGGCGCATTCGGACTGCAGTTCATCATCGCGATCTTCATCGAGGCCCAGTGGGGGTACTCGGCTTCTGAGGCCGGCACCTTCCTGCTGCCCTTCGCCGTACTCCTGACCATCGGCACCTCCTACCTCAACCGCCGGTGGAAGACCCGGGGAATGCGCTGGCTGTTGCTGGTCGGTTCGAGCATCGCCACGATCGGCACCGTGCTCTGCCTGGCCGCCGGTGACGAGAAGACGTGGCCCATCCTGGCGATCGGCTTCGGCATCACCGGCCTCGGCGGAGGAATCCTGGCGCCGAGTATCAACGGCGCCGCCCTCGCGGAAGCGGACAGTCAGTACTCCGGCATCGCCTCAGGCGTCCTCAACACCTTCCGCCAGATGGGACTCGCCGTCGGCGTCGCCGTCCTCGGCGCAATCCTGGCAGGCGGAAACCGCGTCACGGACCTCCGCATCGACCTGGCCATCGGTGCACTGTGCTTCCTCACCGTCGCACTCCTGAGTCGACGCCACATCCACCGCTGAAGGCCCCGCCCCTCCCAGCCGCTCCCCAGCACCAGCGCAAGAGGGGAGCGGCTGGGATGCAGCAACTCATGGCCGCGATCCGGACCCCGCCGCCCGGATCGCCGCCACCGCCGCCGGTGCCGACCGCGCCCCGCGAAGGAGACGTGATCAAGGGCGGCCGCGTTGGAGCTCGTGGCCCTGCGCCGAGCCTTTACGTGAGACCCCTCGAACTGGCCGGCGCCGCCAACGACCACCTGACGTACTGCACCACCTTGGCGGCCGCCTCGAAGAGGCATGCCGGGACTGGCGCAAGGTGCTGGACGACCACCAGCACGTACAGGGCGGCCGGTACGGCGACCAGATCTCGGAGATGATGTCCGCCATCCGCCCCGACCTGTACAACGGGCATGCGCGAACCCTTTCCGAGGGCGCTCGCTCCCTCGCTCCGGCGGCTTGACACGCCCCTCGAAGATCTCCGCGTGGTCCGGGAGTTCGGATTGCAGGTCCTCCTTGGCCAGTTCGAGGATTTCGGCGCTGATGCCGACGGCGCGATAGTCGGCCAGGCGGGTGCGCTCCAGAAGGTGGCAGATCAGACCGCGTACGGGACGCGTGGTGCGCGGCCCGGCCAACTCCCAATCGGTCCGGGCATGCTGGGAGACGTGACCAGCGTACCGATCACCGTGCATCGGCCCCTTGCCCGCTTGTTCGTTGCGGGCCTGTCGGCGTCCGGGGTACCCGCCGCCCTGTCGCCGGTTCCGGTTGCCGGCTGCCGTCGTTTGGCCGCCTGCACCCAGTCGCCATTCATGCGGTTCTGCCACTCGAACCGTCCGCTCCTCCGAATTCCCGAGCGGACAGACCGAAGACGAGACCGTCCACCAGAAACCAGGGATTCTACAGGACCAGTGTCCACAGACGCTGTTCGGGGCTCACGTCTGAGAGCCCAGTAGAAATGGAGTGCGGCGAATGCGACCGTCCAGGCGCACGCGAAACGCCCCCACACCCTCACCGTCGCCCGGCCCTGCCGATCTTCCTGCATGGGAGGAGCGTGCCATTGCCGTGGCACGCCGCCACGAGAAGGATGCGGATGATGGGAACGCCGGCTCGGTGCCGGTTGTGATGGACTCGTTCGGCGGGGCGACTTGGCAGTGGTTGCGGCCGTGCCCCTCGACCCACGGCTGGGCGACGGCGACAGGAGGCGACCCGGGGCGCGGCGGACGCGTACGACGACCGTGCTTCGGCGAGCGGCCAATCGACTCTGGGCCCGGGAGCAGCCGGGCCCCAGGCAAGGCCGCCGTGCTGCGCCCCCCTTGCAGGTCTGCGAGCCTGCCGCAGCCCGCTTGTTCGGGCACCCTACAGTGCCCGACGGCGCGCGCCGTGACAACCGCGTGGGCGGCTGACCACACGGTGAACTCGCGGCCTGGTTAGCCGTGATCCGGCAGTCACCGTCGGCCGCATTTTCCCGATGCTGTCAGGACAAGAAGTCCCTTGTAGGGGGCGAGTTCCGACACTCGGTTCTCGTCGGGGATGTCGGTTGTTCCGAGGGCCGCGTGCCATTCACCCGATGTGAGGGCGATCGATTCCGGCTTCACGAGGCCCACCTTCCAGCCCCGATGTTGCAGTCGTCGAGCGACCAGCTCGGCATCCCGCACTGTGAAGCCCCGGCCGGACAGGCGCCTCGCCGTCACCATGCAGACGCCGGGCGTCAGCAGGGAGTTCAAATCCGTGTAGGCGCCCAGCCCCTGGCCTGCGGCACGTAGATCGGCCGTGATCTCGTCCCGTGTCTTGTCGGGACGCGCAGACGGCGACATGACGCCAGGCTGCCGTGAAGGCTTGGCGGACGTGGTGGTTGGTGTGCTCGCCGAGCACCCGGATACCGCCACAGCAGTCATCGCAGAAGCAACTGCCACAAACACCAGCCGTCTCATCGGCCCCCCCCCGAAACGTGGCGCCTCGCAGCGCACCGACAACCGAACGGAAGTGTGCCACGGGGCGCGAGCAGGTACCCATCTTTCCCGGCCCGCCCACGCGTTGTGGCCGATCATGCCTGGACTTACTTCCTCCATCGGGTCGTCGTCACCGGGCACGTGGCAGGTGATGACCGCCAATCGCCGCGCTCGCGCGTGTGGGTAAGGGCGGCCGCCGCCACTCCGCCCACCGCCCGCCAGCAGCTTGCTGCCGCGGGCGAGGGCGTGCCGGACGTGCTGCTGCGCCTGGTTCTGGCCCTGCCCCTGGCCCGTGCCCGCACGTCCGCCGGCGGCTCCGCAGTCGGCCGGCCGTCGGCCGCCGCTCGCGGCCGTCACGTTCGACGCCGGGGCCTGTTGCGAAAGTCGATCTGCGGGTGGGGGAGAGCTAGAGTCCTCGCCAGGTGGCTTTGATCTGGGGAGGGACGAGCACCATGGACGCTCACGTGCAGGCGCGTGTATCGGCATACGCCATCGCGGTGGAGGACGAGCGGCTGCTGTTGGCCCGGTTGTCGGACGCATCGCCAACCTTCGCCCCTGGGCTGTGGCACCTGCCGGGCGGCGGAATCGACCCAGGTGAGCAGCCTGTGGAGGCTCTGGCGCGTGAGCTTCTGGAGGAGACCGGTCTCGAACTGGCCGCTGCCCAACTGCTCGATGCGCGGACGTACACAGTGCGGCGAGGCGGAGTCAATTGGAGCGTCACCGCACTGTTCTACGCCGTTGACCTCAAGCCCGGGACACCGGCGGTGGTCGAGATCGACGGTTCCACCGATGCTGTCGTGTGGATCCCCCTGGCGGACCTGCGCGACTCCGTGCTGTCGCCGGCGGCTTCCGATGCGCTTCGGATGCTGCAGGCCAGGAGGCAGAGTGCTGTTCACAGCCCTTCGCCGGGCGCCGCGACCAGCACGTTCGCCTCGTAGAGGACTGTGACCTGCACGGTTGCCGCATAGCGGACAGAGAGCTTGTCGCATGGCACGGTCACGGCTGGTGGAAGGGGGCACGCGGACCCCGCCACGCCCCAGCACCGCCGGTGCGTCTCATGGGCGGAAGGCGGGGGAGGGGTAGGCGGTGGTGGGCCGCTCGTAGTCGGGGTCGTAGGCGTCCGAGTCGATCGGCAGTGCAGCGTTGCGCTGCGCGCGGCGATCGAGGACGTGCCGCAGCGCGGCCGCGGCCATCCAGGCAGGGAGGGCGTCGAGGTCGTCAGGACCCCGCCCCGTCGCGGCCTCCAACCTGCGGTCCGGGCCGTTCGCCTCATCGAAGGCCTCGCGGATGGCCGCCATCCTCATGTACGTGCGGACCTCGTCGATGACGCTGCGGACCGAGACGAATCCGCGGCCCGTGGGGGACGACTGCGCCTCGTACAGGCCGGGAATGAGGGCGCGGCGTGCGCCGATCAGCAGGACCGGCTCCACCATGTCCACGTACCTGTGCCAGGCCCGGCGGCGGCGCCACTCGCGGTATGCCCGTCCGAAGGGTCCCAACACGGCCTGCCCTCCGAGACGTTGATGCCAACCAGGGTCGAACCCGGTCAGGGTAGCCTCGCCCGTGCGAGATCGTGCAGGGAGCGTTGATGTCGTACCGGAAGCTCTGGGAGGCGGGCCCGCGCCGCGACGAGGTGGCCGTGATCGACAGCGGGGCGGAGGCGGTGGGGGCGGTGTGCGCGCTGCCGTCGGCCGAGGGGATGCGGGTGGCCGCCGCGTCGAGCGACGGCCGGATCCAGGTCTGGGATCCGCTCACCGGCCAGCGGTGTCTCGTCTTCGGAGAGGAGCGCGCCGCGGTCTTCGCGCTGTGTGCGGTGTCCGTCGGCGGCGAGACGTTCCTCGCGAGCGGCGGCGCGGACGCGACCGTGCATCTGTGGGACCCCCGCACCGGCGCGTCGGTGCGCACCCTGCCCGGTCATGAAGGTCGACTGGTCCACGGGCTGTGCGCGGTGCCGTTCGGCGGCCGCGAGCTGGTGGCGAGCGGCGGGGACGACGGCACGGTCCGACTGTGGGATCCCGCGACGGGCCGGCCGCACTTGGTCCTCGACGCCGGCACCGAACCATACGACGGCACCCACCCGCGGCGCGGGCTCTGCGCGTTCGAGCTCGACGGCCGGGACGTCCTCGCCACCGGCGGGGACGACGGGACGGTACGGCTGTGGGACGTGGCCACCGGCGGGCTCATCCGGCAGTTCAACGGCGAGCCCGATCGCAACCGGGGGACGACCTGCGTGCGGTACCGCTCCGACTACGTCTACGTTGAACCGACGGGCCACACGGGGCCGGTGTACTCCCTGTGCGCGTTCCGGTCGGGGGAACGCACCGTGGTGGCCAGCGGTGCGGCGGACCGCAAGGTCCGGCTGTGGGATGCCGCCACTGGCGAGCTGCTGCACAAGCTGGACTGCGCCAGTCAGAGCTTCGGGGTGTGCGCCGTGCAGGTGGCCGGACGGACGCTGGTGGCCACCGTCGGCGGCGGCAACGACGACCTGCGACTGTGGGACGCGGAGAGCGGTGAGCTCCTGCACACCTTGCAGGGACACACCGGTCCGGTCTGGGGCGGAGTGTGCGCACTGCCCCGGCCCGAGGGCCCGCTGCTCGCCAGCGGGGGCGGCAAGTTCGACGGGACGGTGCGCCTGTGGGACCCGGCCGCGCGGCCGGGCTCGGGCCCGGGACTGCGCGAGCTGAGCGACACGCTGTGCACTGTTCCGGCGCGGGACCGGATGCTGGTGGCGAGCGGGAGTCACAACGGGGCGGTGCGACTGTGGGACGCCGAGGACGGTACCCGTACGGACGTGATCGACTGCAAGGACGGGAAGTTCAACGGCAATTGGGTGGGCGAAGTGTGTGCGCTGCCCGCCGAGGGCCGCACCCTCCTCGCGGTCGCGAGCCACAACCGCACGATCCGCCTTCACGACCCCGCCGCGGGTGAGGAGGTCCGCCTCATCGGCCACTACTGGGATCCCGCCGACCCCGAGCGGCCCGGGGTGGGCACCAGCCCCCTCACCGCCGAAGGGAGGCCGGCCACCGGTGAGTTCACCGCGGCGTGCACCGTGCCGGCGGACGGGCGGTACCTGCTGGCAACCTGCGGGCAGCAGTCCAGCGGGGCGACCACGTGGGAGCTGTTGGCATCACGCCCGGTCACGTACGTACGGCTCTGGGACCCGGACAGCGGTGAGCACGTGCGGACCGTCGGCAAGCACGAAGGACGCCTCGACACGATGTGTGCGCTCCCGCTGCCGGACCGCACCCTGTTGGCCTGCGCCGGCCAGAATTCCACGATCCGTCTGTGGGACGTCGCGCCGGCCCCCTCCCGCCCCCGTGAGCTGCACACCACCCACGGCCGGGTCGACGCGCTGTGTGCCGTGCAGGTCGAAGGGCGGACCGTGCTGGCGAGCGCCGGGCACGACGGCACGGTAAGGCTCCTAAACCCCGAGAGCGACGTGCCCGTGCGAACGCTGCGAGGCCACCGGGAGTGGGTCGAGGCCCTGTGCGTGCTGCCGGTCGGCGATCGCACTCTGCTGGCCAGCGGCAGCAAGGACCGTACGGTGCGATTGTGGGACGTGGATGCGTTCGCGTGTGTTGCGGAGATTCCCGTGCATGCGCCGGTGACCGCGCTCGCCGCATCGCGGGAGCGGCTCTACGTCGCCACGTACGCCGGGATGATCGGCCTGGCCGTCGAAGGCTGACGACCCGGCGGCAAACGCCCTCGCTCCGGGCTCAGTTGTGTGGTGCCATGGACGATGCGGCGAGGTGAGCGAAGGAGGCGCGGGCCGATGGTGACACCTGAGCGGGAGGACACAGGCAGTGAGTGGCCAGGCGCGTCGGACGTCCTGGCCGTCCTGGAGTCGATGCCCGGTGGCCCCCTCCTGCCCGGGAGGATCCTCCAACGACTGGTCACCGAACGTTTCGAAGAGCCGCCCTCCCAGAAGGAGATGGCACATCTCGCGGAACATGTTCGCGACAGACTGCGGGACTTGGCACGCGACGAGCGTGTCATGGGGCTTGACCGGCACAACTGGCGGCGCATGGACGTGTGGACCGAGCGGGCCGACTACCTGGTCCTCGACCGGCTCAACGACGAGCAGCGCACACGCAAGGCCCGCAGGCACAGCAAGCGCTGGGCCGCTCTGGGCCTCGACGCGACGCTACCGTCCGACGTGACCAAGTTGTGGTGGCCGATGGACAAGTGGCGCGCGGCGCAGACCGCCCTGGAGAGGCAGCGGGCCTCCGCGGAGCGGGATCGCAGGAACCAGGCATTCAGGGCCCGATACCCGTCGCCGCGGAAGGACTCCGCTCGGGACGAGCCCGTGGGCAACCCCAACCCGACACGCGAGGCGGTGGACCGGGTTCTGGAGGAGCGGGAGCGGTACTACAAGGACCGCTTCCGCCGAGGCGAGTTCTGGTGGTGACGCAGGGCAGCGCACCGGGCTCCGACCGCTGGCCGGCCACCGAGAGCTGTGCAGCCACGACATCGGCAGATCGGTGACCTGGAGCGTTGTGGATAGGCGGAGGGGCAGCCCTCCGTCGTCCACGTGATCAACCGCGCCTCTCCCAGCACCTGCCCGTCCTGGCCATGACCTGGATCGGTGGCCCCGCACCGGCTGCGGCGCCCTCGGCGTTGCGGCGGCCGGCTCGGTCGCCGCGGTGTGTCAGCAGCCCTCAGGCGTCGAGTACGGCGGCAACGGCCTCGATCTCGACGAGCTGGTCCTCGTAGCCGAGCACCGTGACGCCCATCAAGGTGCTGGGAACGTCGTGGTCAGCGAACGAGTCCCGAACCACCTGCCAGGCAGTCACCAGATCCTCCCGCCGGCCCGATGCGACCAGAACCCTTGTGCTGATGACGTCTTGGAGCGACGCGCCGGCGGCCGTGAGAGCCGTCCGCATGTTCTCGACGGCTTTCAGCGCCTGACCCGCGTAGTCCCCGATGGCTGCCGTCGAGCCGTCGTCGTTCAGGGGACAGGCACCGGCGAGGAAGATCAGACGGGAGTCGGCGGGCGCGGTGGCCGCGTAGGCATACTCGGCGACGTCGGAGAGGGCGGCGGAGCGGATGAGAGTGATGGCACGAGCCACGATCGTCGGGTCCTTTCCCATCGAGTGCTGAGCACCGACATCCTGCCAACGCCCGGCGGCCCCCGCCTCCTCTTTTCTCGCCGCTCCGACGACAACGCCGTCATCGCTGGGCGACACACCTGGACCGGTGGTCACCAACCGACCAGAAGGCTGCCACCAGCGCAACGAATCTCCGGTTGGGCTCGCCGCCCGCCCCAACTGCCCGTGCACCCAACCTGCGGGGTGACTGTCACCGGGCCCCGCCTGCTCCCACTCCACCCGAGATTGCCGTCAGTCGGCGCCGGACAGGAGAACCTGCTGGCTCGCCGCCATGAACTCCAGATACCTGCTCCTGATGATCTCGACGGCGGCGCGCAGCTCCGCGAGAAGCGGAGCGAGCTCCTCCTCAGGTGGCCCGGAAGCCTCGAACCGCTGGAATATCGCGAACACGTCCCGCAGCGCGCGCCGCAGATCCTCCCCGGAGGCGGTGACCCGCGCGGGGCCGATCAGGTTGAGTCTCATGCACGGGGAAATCAGCTCATCGAACCGGACGGACAGATCAGCGAGCTCACTGGCCTCCAGCATCCGGCCGCCATGGAGGGACTCGTGGACTTCCCAGATCACCGGGGTCAGTACTGCATAGGCATCCAGTACTTCCCGGTACGATTTCTGCCGCTCCTGCCGCAACCAGTGCCGATGCTCCATCTCCGCCTGATCCGCAAGTTGTTGACGCGCAGCGCCCGCGGCCAGCACGGCTGCATCCCGCGCGCCCTTGATTGCCGCCCGGGCGCCCAGCAGCGAGCCTCCCAGCGCACCCACCAGGCCGATACCGGCTGTGAGAACCGTCGCCCATTCCTGATCCATGGCCTCCCCCTACCCGGGCAAGGCCACTGATCAGCGCGTGGCAGCAATTCAGGAGGTGGGCACGCAGGAGGCCGTGCTGTCGGGACCCCAGTGCTACGTCGCTGCTATGAGCACCCGCCACAGATCTGCGAGGTTGGCGCCGATGGCCGGCAAGCTGGGGAGAACGGACCGTCGGCGTGGATGCGGGGCCGGTACCGGTGCCGGTGCCGGTACCGAGGAGAAGGGCAGATGAGCGGTCCAAGTCCGGCAACCGCGTCACCACCGTTCCCCTCCACTTGCGCTTCGTTGATGAGGCGCTCGATGTTCCGCACGAGCGCCTGCGCATCGACCTCTTGGCGTCCACTTCAACGGTGCGGCCGAAGGGACGTGACAGGTGTCGGGAGTCGACTCTGTGGCACCGTCCAGTTCACCGTCTCGCCGTCTGGCCGTGCGGTTGGTGATGGGCCGTTCGGTGGAATCACCGAGGACGCCGACGGGGGATTGGATGAACCTGAGGATCGGGTCCGGACCTCTGGGCTGGTGGGCGCGGGCGGGTGATGCTGGTCGGCGATTTGGCGCACTGCCGTGCGCCTGCGCGAGAGAGGTACCTGTTCGTGAGTACAAGGCCCGACACACTGCTTGGCTCTGCCGTGCGTTCGATACCCGTGACGTTCGCCTGCGGGGCCGCGGTCGGTGTGCTGGGCGGCATGATCGGGCTCGGTGGTGCCGAGTTCCGACTGCCCTTGTTGATCAGTGTGTTCGGGTTCGCCGCCCTGTCGGCGGTCATCCTGAACAAGGCGATGAGTTTGATCGTCGTGCTGACCGCGCTGCCCGCCCGATTGGCCGCGGTTTCCTTCTCCGACCTCGCCCCGCACTGGACCGTCGCGGTCAACCTCCTCGCCGGCAGCCTCCTCGGCGCCTGGGCCGGGGCCTCGTGGGCGGTGAAGATGCGCACGAGCACCCTGTACAGGGTGCTTGCCGTGCTGATGGTCGCCATGGCCGTGGCCCTGGTCTACACCCACACCGCCGATCTCGGCGGCCTCGGGCTGTCCGGTCCGCTCCTCGCCGTCGTCGGCGTGATCGCCGGGTTCGGCATCGGCGTGGTCGCGGCCATCATGGGCGTCGCCGGCGGCGAACTGCTGATCCCGACGATCGTCTTGCTCTACGGCGTCGACATCAAGACCGCCGGCAGCCTCTCCCTGGTGGTGTCCATGCCCACCATGCTCGTCGCGTTCGCCCGCTACAGCCGTGACGGAAGTTTCGCCGTCCTGCGCGCGAACCTCCGCTTCACCTTCGTCCTCGCCGCCGGCTCCATCGCGGGTGCCCTCTTCGGCGGACTCCTGTTGGGCGCCATCCCGGACATGGTCCTCATGCCCACCCTCGCAGTGATCCTCCTGATCTCGGCGGCCAAGACAGCCCGCCATGCGGCACCCGCCAGCGAAGCTGCCACAGCCAAGGCAGGGTGAAGAGCGTGCGATGCGGAACTTCGGTGGCCCGCCGGAGCCGGTGCAGCCGCGATCCGCAGCCGCACCGGCAGGGCGGAGCACTGCGGCCGGCCGGCAGGCCGGAACGGGGACGGCCCTCCAGCTGGTGCTCGGTGCCTGCTTCGGTGAGGGCCAAGCGCTCCCGATGGAAGATCGCCGAACGGTACGCGTCCAGGGCGGCCGCGAAGTCGGTGACGGCGCCGAGCTGGTCCTGGCGGTGGTTGTGAGCGCGTTCCTCGGCGCGTGCGGTGCGTGCCGAACGGTGCTGGAGGAGTCCGGCGGTCAGGGCCCCGGCGAGGGTACCGAGTACGGCAACGATCGAAGGCCATATGGACATCAGGCGTTGGGTCCTCTCGGGTGGTCGGTTTCGGTGGGAGTAGTCGTCAGGGCCTGTCGACTGCCGGCCCGGCGGGATGGAACACAACAGGCAAGACCGGGCTTGAGTCTTCCGTAGGAGGAGCACCAGGCACCGGCCGACCGTGTGCCCGGTGCCCGGTGTTTGGTCCGGAGCCCCGCCGGTCTTCAAGGCCGGGTGCCCGGGCTGTTGTCGGCGGCCGGTCGGACTGCCGCTGTGTGGTGGTCGATGATCTGCTCCCCGAAGCCACCGGCGCCTCGCCGCGCCTGGTCCGCCGGGTGCGGCGCGGCTGGGCACCCGCATCGCCGGTCTGTTCACCATCCGGGCGACCACCCTGCTCGGCGAACCCTACGAGAACGAATTCGTCCACTTCGTACGCCTGCGGTGGGCAACTCCCGTCCTGGTCCTGGTCCCGGTGACCAGGATGGCGACGAAGGCGGCGAGGACGAGTCGGTGGCCGGAGCCCGCCCGCCGGCCGGCAGTTGGGAGAGCCAGGGCGGTGCACTGCTCGGCTGCCGCGGGACCTCAAACCGGGCCGAATTCCGGCGCCGAATTGCGGCGTCGGGTACTGGCCGCCATCGTCCCGTACGTCGACCGCGAGGCCCTCGCCCGGCGGGATCAGCCTGGGAGGAAGTACGACGCCGCGCCATGGCCGCCTTCCTGGACGGCGACGGCTGGGATGCCGCGGGCGGGGGAGGGCCGTGACTGCGTCGACGGCCGCTGTGGTGCGGGGCGCGAGTAGACGGCTCCGGTCGCCGTTGTCCGGCCGGCGGTGTCGGTAACGCTCCTTCGTCGTCCGGCCGTTGCTGTGAACTCGCTGCCGTCCGGTTGCCGCCTGGTCGCCGGGGGCGGTGTGTATCTGGGTGTTCGGGACCGGCCTGCCGCTCTTTCGTCCGTCCGCCGTCGTCCAGCCGCTGTGTGGGCGAGGACAGGGCCTTGCCCACACTCGGCCGCCCGGTTGTTCAGTGGCGTCTGGCTGTGGGGAGGGTTTGCTGTGTCAGTCGGCCGGGTGTTGCCTAAGCGTCGCCTCGTGGCCGGCGTCGCGGCATCCGCAGGGTGAGGAGTTTGGCGCGCGGGGCGCAGCGTCGGGCCATCGCGAACACTGAGTCCGTGCGCGAGCGGTCGGTGTCCAGGACGGTGAAGAGGTTGACGCCGAGGTAGAAGGTGATTGCCGCGTTGGCCAGGTCGCGGGGTGGGGTGAGGCGGGCCAGTGGGGTGCCGCCGATGACGCGGTCGAGGGTTGCCTCGATGAAGGTCAGCCATGGTTCGGCTCGTTCCGACAGAGGTTCGCGCAGCTCGGGCTTGGCCACGGCGGCGGCCACCAGTTCCGAGAAGAGCGTGATGTGGCCGCCGTCGAGGTCGTCCCGGTAGATGCGGGTGGCAGCGTCGGCCAGCTCCTCCAAGGTGTGGACGTCGGCGACGGTGGCGCGGTGCAGGGTCATTCGCTCGGCGGAGGAACGGTCGAGGGCCGCGAGCAGTAGCTGGTCGACGCCGCCGAAGTGGTAGAAGACGAGCGCCGAGTTGACGCCGGCCTCCTTGGCGATCGTCCGGGCGCTGGTGCCCGCGTAGCCCTGGCTCTTGAGGACCGTGGTGGCCGCCTCGATCAGCCGGTCTTTGGTCTCCCCTGCGCTGCCATGCCTCTTCGCTCCCTTCCCCTGCTGTGCGCCTCCTGCGCCCGTTGTACCCGCGGGGCCCTCGCCGCCGTTTTTGTCCGCCGTCATCGACTGTCCTCTCGCTGAAGTCTTCATCATAAGGTTTAATCGAGTGGTTAAATCAGTTGATGAACGAGAGGCATGGTGGGGGACGATGGACGAGACATCGGAGCGCGAGCCCATGACACGGGCCCGCCGGCAACTGGTCGGGGTGCTCGTGGCGCTGTTCGCAGCGATGCTGCTCTACAAGGTGCTGCACGCCGGGGGCCTGGAGCAGACCGCGCTCTTCTACGTGGGACTGCCCGCGTTCATCGCCCTCGCGGTGGCCATTGGCGTCCGCCCCAAGAGCGCCACCGGCACTGCCCTCGCCGCCGTGACCATCGGCCTGGCGCTCGCCGGACCGCTGCTGAACGAGGGCATCGTCTGCCTGGTCTTGGCGGCGCCGCTGTTCTACCTGCTGGCTGTGATCATCGCCGCGCCCATAGACCTCGCCCGACGCAGTGCACGCAAGAGCCGGGGCGGGCGCGCGCACGCCTTCGCCACCGTGCCGCTCATCGCCCTCCTCGCACTGGAGGGCACAGGCGCCTACGAACTCCCACGGGACGGCATCGTCGCCGTCACCCGCACCATCGCGATGAGCCCTGCACAGTTCGAGCGGAACCTCGCCTCACCGCCCCACTTCGCCGCGCCCAAGCCGGTGTTCCTGCAGATCCCCTTCCCCCGACCGCAACAATCCGAGGGCACGGGCCTCGGCGTCGGCGCCCACCGCGTGATCGCCTTCAACCCGCACCGATCGCTGGGCATCGGATCGCACCCCACACCGCGCTCCATGCGCCTGGCCATCACCGCGCACACCCCGGGCCACGTCCGCTTCGCCGTCACCCACGACACCACGCTCGCCCGCTGGCTCGACCTTCGATCGGCCGAGGTGACCTGGCAGCCGAGCCCCACAGGACGCACCGAGGTCACCTGGACCCTGCACTACCGCCGTACCTTCGACCCCGGCTGGTACTTCGGCCCGATCCAGAAATACGGAATGGAGCAGGCCGCGGCCTACCTCTCCGACACCTTCTCGCACCCCACCGCGCCAGCCACCACCCCCTCCGCCGCACCCGCCGGCACGAGCACACGATGACCACTCTGACCGGCGCGGATCCGACGCTCATCCGCGCCGCCTGCCTGTTCGGCCCACTCCTTGCCACCGGCGCCGCCCTGCTGCGTCGGCCACCGGACCGCCGGACGCTCGCGGCCGCGATCCTGGCGACCGCATGGAACGCGGTCTGGCTCCCCGCGCTCAACCTCCTCGCCGTCAACCGCGCCTGGTGGACCTTCCACGCCGACGGCGGCTCGGCCGCCGGACTCCCGCTCGACCTCCTCCTCGGCTGGACGTTGCTGTGGGGCACGCTTCCCGTCGTCACCGGCGCCGACCGGATCGGACTGCCGCTGCTCACCGCGGGGTTGGCCTGGTTCGACCTGGCGGCGATGCCGCTCGCCGCCCCCGTCGTCCGACTCGGCCCGCACTGGCTCGCCGGCGAGGCGCTCGCCGTCACGCTCGTACTCGTCCCCGGGCTGCTGCTCGCCCGCTGGACGGCGTGCGACCGGCGCCTGGCCCTGCGCGCAGGCGCTCAGATGCTGCTCAGCGGCGCACTGATGCTCGCCCTGCCGCTCGCGCTCGTCCGACCCACGCTGCCCGGTGGCCGGGCGGGCTGGGCGATCGCCGGGCAACTGCTTGCCGTTCCGCTGCTGCTCGGAGTCGTGGCGGTGCGAGAGTTCGTCCAGCGCGGCGGCGGCACCCCACTGCCCTACGACCCACCACACCAACTCGTCACCAGCGGCCCGTACGCCTACGTCCGCAACCCGATGCAACTGTCGGTCGTCCTCTTCTACACCCTGCTCGGGCTGCTGACGCGCGACGCACGGGTGCTTGCCGGTGCCGTCGCGGCCTACGCCTACGGTGCCGGCCTCGCCACCTGGCACGAAGGCGGCCCCATGCGCAAGACCTACGGTGAGCCCTGGACCGCCTACCGGGCCGCGGTGCCCGCCTGGCTACCCAGACTCAGGCCCTGGCCCGGCAGCGCCCGCGCCCGGCTGTACGTCGCGGAAAGCTGCGGCCCATGCAGCCAGTTCGGCCACTGGATCGCCCGCCGGCGGCCCGTGGCACTGGAACTCGTACCGGCCGAACACCACCCGCAGCCCCTGCGCCGGATGACCTACGAGACGGACGACGGTGCCGTCAGGACCGAGGGCATCGCCGCGCTCGGCCGGATGCTCAACCACCTCCACCTCGGCTGGGCCATACTGGGCTGGCTACTGGTGATCCCAGGTCTGCAGCGGTTCGTCCAACTCTGCGCCGACGCGCTCGGGGCGGGCCCGCGCGACATCCCACAATCACCTCGGTAGGGGTAGCACCAAGTCCGCCGAGGCAGTCCTCGCCACCAGGGTGCCAGCGCCCACGCGCACCCACGACACAGCTCGATCCAGCCGTGCCCGGTCGAGCGCAGCTGCGGCGGTCTTTCGTCCCCGCAGGCCGGGCACCCTGGGAGCTCGGCACCATCCCAGGAGCGCGTTCTGTCGCCGGACATACTCGGATAGCCGCAGTGACGGGAGTCGAAAGCCCCGGCCACCGTCGCGCACGGTGAGTTGGTGTTACGCAGATCAGTCTCACTGGTGCCAACCACGATCTCGTCCAGGTCGATGCATTCGGCAAGCGACAGTCAACTGCCGTCCAGCTCGGGGGATGCCGAGCTTGGCCGGTCCGGAAGAACAGCGGAGGAGAGGAACAGAACGCCGTGATCGAAATCAGTGGCGAACGAAGATCAAAAAGGGACTGGCAGCCCGGCCTCGCGCAGCTTGACCAGAGCGGCGGACATGCACTGCTGCACAGTCCTGCCATCGGCACGCATGCCATGCTCCAAGGGACCTCCACCGGCGGCGAATGTCCACGCCGGCGCGTTGTCAGCCACCCTCTCAGCGTCCACTCTGATCATGGCATTCACGCCCTGCTCACCCAACCATTCGAGGATGAGCAGCGTCACGTCCTCGATGCCACGGTCATGGTCGATCTTTGGCCAGCGGCCCCGGTTGCCTGTCACTGACCCGACTCTATCGAGGTCCCGCAACATGCGGGACGCCCGGTGGTCAAGTTCAGAGAAGCCTCGGCCGAGGTCACATTCCGCGGTCAGGGCCGTGCCAGGGAACTGGGCGGTCCTCCGGGCTCATGGGCAAGTGCTGGAGCTTGACTGGTCCGGGGTAGAAGTACGTCCCATGGGGATGGATGACCTCCTCGCCGATGAGGTGGCGGTAGAGCCACTCGGCGAAGCCCATGGCGTGTTGCCAGTAGCCGCCTTCGTCCCGGTCGTGCACCACTACGCTCCAACCGGGTGTCCGTGGGCTGCGGCTGAGGAAGACGTGGAAACCGAAGTCGGTCGACAGAGCGGGGATCAGGACTCCGTCGGCGCCGGTTTCCGAGTGTGGAAGACCGTCCCAGTCGGCATCGCGGAAGGCTTGCTCGGTCTGCCGGATGTCATCCAGGAGGTTCCATCGCGTGGTTGCCGGGTGGTTGAAGTAAAGGTGACTGTTGACCGTGACCGGCGCGTACTCGTCGATGAACTCCTTGTATTCCTTCGGGAGTTCCGTACCGATCTCCGCTTCGAGGTGGGCCCAGCTCTCGGGGTCGGCGAAGCGTCGACCTCCCGGCCCTAGCATCGCGAAGACAGCAGACAGATGGTCGGGCATCGGCTGCCCCTCTCGTTCGGGGTGGAGATCGCAGGAAGATCGACGTGGTGCGGCATCACGTCGATGGGCACGGGACGGGATGGGCGGCTCGGCGGTCAGGTGGGAACACCGGCCCGGTTCAGAACGGCGGCCATCTCGTCCTCCGGGAGCGCCGGGTTGGCGCCTGCGCTGGAGGCCGGTTCACGGATATGAAGCGCTTCGCAGAGCCGGTGGAGCGGCAGTCGTGGGTCGCTGGCCGCTGCCTGGCGCGTCCAGACCGCGGGGTCATGGCTGAGCCGTTCGATCAATGCGGGCGTGGCGGCCGGGTCCCGGACGGCCAGCCGACGGTATTTCCCGTCCGGATGATTCGCGTGACGCGTGGCGAGACCCTCGCGGGGGAAACGGGGGTGCGTCTCCGCCATCCAGGCGGAGAACGTCCCACCGAGCCGCGCGTGGACACGCATCAGGACCTCCTCCGGGGTGTCGGGGTGGTGCACGCTCAAGAAGTCCTCCACCAGGGGGTCCTCAGTGCGCGCGAGCAGGCGCACGAGGTCGGGTGGCAGGTGGGGGCTCTGGGCGGCGGTGCGCCGGAGCAGCGGGTGGGCCGAGGTCGCAGCTTGTCGCAGCACGTCAGGGTCGGTGAGCCCGTCCTGCACCCACTCCACGCTCCCCCGGTCGAAGGCCCCCACCCACATCAGGTCGGTGCGGCGGCCGGTCAGGGTACGCAGGCCGATGGCGATCTCATCACCGGGCCGGATCAGGCCCAGATCGCGGCGCATCCGGGCCTGATCCGCGATGACGAAGGTGTCCTTGGCGTCCGTCTTGCCCTCGCCCCGGTAGGAAGCCAAAACGCGGTGCACGATCAAGCCGGTGATGTAGACCATCGGCTGGTCGTGACTGAGCAGCAGCCTGGTCAGCAGAGCAGCGCCGCCGTGGTTGAGCTCGACGGCCCACAGCACGTCGGTGTCGAGGGCCAGAGCGTCCTCGATCAGTTCCAGCAGGGCCGCCTCGTCGTTCAGGACCCGGCGGGGCAGCAGGCGTTCGCTCTCCGGGTTAATCACAATGACAATGCAGTGGTGATGCTCCTTGCGGATGTCCACTCCGGTTCATGTCTGAGGCACGGTCACCTCCGCCGTGCGACACCAGCGGGCCGGCGCCGGGCAGCGAGTTCGGGAAGTGGCCGAGGTGCTGCGCGGGCAGTTGGTGCAGTTCCTACGGGGTGAGGGCGGCAGGGATCGCCGAGCGGCTGATGGGCGTGGCACTGGGCAGCGCGTAGGAGCGGGCCCCGGATGTGTGGGGCGAGGCGTACGGGAAGACGTCGGGCGCCCTGCACGGCGACGAGGTCGACCGGGCCTGAGCGGTCTCATTGCACGGGAGTTGCTGGTTCCGTTGCCCGGCCGCGCGGCGCGTGTCCTTGAGCTGGCCGCGCCCGCGAACCGGGCGAGGCCGTGGTGCGGCTGCCGGCAGGCCAGCAGTCTGCGGAGGGCGTCCGGCTGGTTGTCCTGGTGTTTGCCACCTGCCTGCCGGAGCGGGCCGCCGGTCTTCGACAGCGGGCGGGGTGATGCTCTGCCCTGCGCCGTCTCTGGCCGAGGTGGACTGGTGCGTCCGGCGAGGTCAGGTGCGAACAAACCCGGCTGGGTCGGCCAGGTAGCGGTCGAGGTCCGGGTCTTCATGGAGTGGGTGGAACTCGTCGTGGATCTGCCATGCCGCACCGAGTTCGGTGCGAAGGCGTCCGAGCGCTTGACGTACCGCCTCATTGAAGTTGCGGCAATCTGCTTCACGCCACGGCCCCGGGTCCGGCGGGTAGTCCCGGTTCAACGACATGTCGTAGCGAACTATCAGCTTGCTCAGTCCGTCGCGGAGATCACCACTGATCGGCAGTCGGTCCAGATCGATCGCGTAACCCCACACCTCCCGGTCCTCGGGCGTGGCCGCCCACAGAACTACGCCTGATCCCGCGTCGAAGAAGAACCTGGCGGTGGGCATGGCACCGACCTCTCGATAGGTATATCGGTCCAAACGGCCACCATGGTACTCAACGAGCCAGGCGCAACAACTCCATCGAACTCACGGGAGGTTGCGCAGCTGCGCGGTGACGGTTCGAGCGTGTGCACAAGGCTCCGAGAGGTCGAACGACCAGATACCGGCCGAGCCGGACCCGTCCGACCAGCCGGGCGCCGTCCCGCCGCCAATGGCCTGGTGAAGCTGGCAGCCGGGGCCCGCTCGCGACCGCCGTCCGGCGGCGGGCTTCCGGACAGTCCCCGTCGCGTCGTACGGCTGTCGGTCTGCGCTGTCCTGGACCAGTTGTCGCTGGCCCGCTGCGGGGTGTTGTACGTGCAGCCGCTACGGTGCTGCGCCGGGACGGTCGGAGCGTCACGGCCGCGCAGGTGAAGTACTTGACCATGCTCGTGGAGGAGGTCGGCAAGGCGCGGTTCGACGTCCTATCCGCCAAGGTGGTCAAGGACAGCGACACCGAGCCGCGCGTTCCTCGGCAACGGTGCGCGATGGCCACGAAGCGGCTGACCAAGGCGAGGGCGGGCACGCTGCCCCGCGCTCTGGTCGGCCAGTGATCCTCAGTCCTGTCCGCCTCTGCCGTCGTCCTCGGCTGCCGGGCCGCCGGCTGCTTTCCGACGCCCGGCGGATTGCGGGGATCGTGGGCGCTGCCCGGCTCTACGGTCGGCCAACTGTGCTCCACTGCTGACCCGTTCGCCGGCCAGGCGCTGTTCGACCTGGCTTGGCTCCTGTTGGGCTCGGACCGCCCGATGCGCGCACTGGCGTGCCTGCCGGAGTACGTCGCGCGGGCGCCGCGATGCCCAATGACGTCCTTCACCTGCTCGCTGGCGCCTTGGCCGCGCGAGCCCGCGACGAGGTGGTCGTCACCGCGATCGGTGTGCGCCTGCCGGCCCCGCACCGCGGCGCGGGCGAGTTCATCGCCGCGCACCCCGTGTTGTACGCGCTGGCTCCCGGCCAGCCGTCGCGTGGCTGCGCTGGACCTGGATGACCCGCTGGCTGCGACCCGCTCCTTGACGCGGTGTGCGGGGCCCTGCCCGGCGCCGACCGGCACCCCGCGCACGTCCCGCCAACCGGCGCCGTTGCCCCCCGGGCGACCCGGCCGCCCCTTGGCGCTTGACTGCCAGCCCCCGTGGCGCGGCCGTGGCCTCCCAGCTCCCGGCCGCGCTCTCCGCCTGCGCCCCGCACCGCATGGACACCGGCGAGGCACCGCTGAAGCCGGCTGTCCGCCGCGCCCAGGGCGCGGCAGTACGGTGCTGAACCGCGGTGCTGGAGGCCGGCCTGCCGCCCGGCGCGCTCGCCGGCACTGGCGGCTTCGCCGAACGCGCCGCCGCCCGCCCGCGCGAGGACGATGCCCTGCTCCTGGCCACGCACCTGCTCACCCGCCCCGTGCTTGCCTCCTCGCACGACGTCGAGGTCCGCGCGCCCGCGCCCGCCCCTGCTCCCCGTCGCCGAGGCAATATTGCCCGCACATGGCCGCCTGGCTGCCACGGAGCAGCTGTGTCAGGAGCTGGTGGACGTCGGTGAGGTGGACATGGCCCAGGCTCCGACGGCGGTTGGCCGGCTTCGTGCACCTCAAGCAGCAGCGTTTGTCTGTGAGTGTGGTCAGCAGCTGGTGATCTTGAAGGTCGTGGATGTTCGTGGGACATAGCAGCAGTGCATGGGGACGGCTCGGCAGCCCGACGGCAGGCGCAGCGCAGGTCGAGTTGGTGGCCACCAACTTGAGATCGATCAAGGAAGCGCGCACCGAGAGTGTGGCGCTGTGCACCCGTCAGGCGTCGAAATGACGGCGTGCGTCCTCGATGTGACCGAGGTGCTGGTGGGTCCAACCGCATATGGCGTCGACCGCGGTGCGCAGGGCACGGCCCGGCTCGGTAAGGGTGTACTCGACCCGCGGCGGCACGGTGGGGTACACCTTCCGGTCGACGAGGCCGTTGCGCTCCAGCATGCGCAGGTTTTGCGTGAGCATCTTGTGGCTGACGCCCTCGACCTCGTTGCGCAGTTCGCTGAAGCGTAGGGTGCGCTCGCCGAGCGCCTCGATGATCAGGAGCGCCCACTTGTTGGCGACGTCCGAGAAGATCTCCCGCGCCAGGGAGTCTGCGCGCCTCAGGTCAGCGTCCTCAGGCAGGCCCTTGAGCAGTTGCTTGGTCACCATCAGGTTCCTCAGTCACGAGAAAGTGCGTTCTTCCAGTTCAGCTGTCACTCTCCTACGGTTCCTGAGTAACCACAAGAGAGCAGACCGGGAAGGCGAACACCATGACCATCATCGATGTCTTCCACCACAACATGCCGGCCGAGAACGACTTCGGCTACTCGCAGGCGATCAAGTCCGGTGAGCTGATCCACGTCTCCGGACAGCTCTCGCTCGACGCGGCGGGCGAGTTCCTATACGCGGACGATTTCGCCGCCCAGCTCAAGCAGACCTACGCCAACACGGACAAGGTCCTGAACCACTACGGAGTCACCCGGAAACAGGTTGTCTCGCAGGTCCTGTACGTGGTGGACCTGCGGCAGAACGCCGCGGCGACGGCGGTGGGCAACCTGGCGTACTTCGGCGACCACCGCCCGGCCAGCACCGTCCTCGGCGTCACTGAACTGACCTTCCCCGGACAGGTCATCGAGATCAGCTACGTCGTCGACACGAAGCTGCCCGCCTGAGCACGCCCACAGCGCGCGGCGCGTCCAGGTCTGCCCGGAGGATCTCGTCGATCACCAACTGACAACGGGGGCGCGGCACCCCGTCACCGTCAGGACTTCCCCGAGGCCGGCTTCGGAGTGGCCGAGTGCGTGCACGCCGTGGGGGAGAACGTTGCGGCCGGCAACGGTGCGCTACGGCCGCGAGTGGCTGACCAAGGCGAGGACGGGCACGCCGATCAGCGCCCTGGCCGGTCATTGACCCTCAACTCTCTCCACAGCCGCCGTCGGCCTTCGTCCAACTGCGGGCGCGTCCGGGGCGCGCAGCGGGTGCGTGGCGCCGGTGGCCGGGCGGAGGTGGTGAAGCTGTTGCGGCCGAGCAGGTTCAGGTTGCGGTGCTGGAGCGGGGAGAGCCGGGCGACGTCCTCTTCCCGGATCTCGTTGCCCTCGGCCTGGAGTTAGGCCGCGGCGGTGTCGATGTACCGCCTGGCGACGTGCGTCTATTGGTCGTGGCGTCCGTGCCTCCGCCTGTGGTTGGCAGGCAGATGTTCTGGCGCATCGCGTCTTGCCGATGGCAGGATGAGTTCCATGATGATCACCAGAAAGGCCCATGCCGCGTAAGCGTCCTGGCGCGATCCGCGCCGTGCGGGAGCGCCGGCCCCCTGAGTGGGCTCGTGAGCTGCCCCCCATCGATCGCCTGTCGCGTGATGCGACTGCTGCGATCCATTTGGTCGAGTATGGCTATGGCGGCTACGAGGTCCAACCCGGGCGAACCTCACAGTTCCTCTTCAGCTACCGGGAGTTCTTGCGGCAGCCTGGTCGCAAGTTGAGGTTGACCGCCTCGGAGTGCCCGTCCTGTCCAGGGTGCCAGTACGACGATGTCGCGGTGGTCAGGGACGGGCTGGAGCGCGTAGTGGGCATACTCCCGCTTTCGGCACGTACCGAATTGCGGCGGCTACTTGCCGGACTCGATGCCGAGTTCCGCCGCAGGACACTTCACGATCCTGATCCGAGCCGTTGGCTGGACTGGAGCGGCAGGCCGTATCCCTGGTGGCACCGACGGCTGTACGTGGGCGGATGAAGACGAGGAGAGCCGCAGCTCGGACTGAGGGCATCCAGGTGGCTCTGAGTTTTCACAGTTCCGGGGTACTGCGAACAGCGCCGGCGCGCACGTCGGGCATGTCGAGGTGGACGGTGGCGTGTTGGCCTGCCATGTCGCATGGCGGCGTGGCAGGTCTCGGCTGTTGCCGCGATGGTCGCCGTGTCGCCGTTCGCTGTGTGCCCGCCGCCGCTCGTTGGCCGAGGCTGTGCCGCTGGCCCAGGCGGCCGTAGTTGGGCGTGTAGTCAGCAGGGCTCGCCGGTTCCTCACTCGCGCTGTGGGCTTGCCGCCTGTGCCCGGCACAGACGTCGCCGTGCCCGAGGTCGGCGATGGTGGCTGCGCCGGCGTCGCTGCCGTCGCCGGCCGCCCTGGTCTTGCGTTGCCCCACTGCCCGACGCCCCCTGCGCGGCCCGGCGAGGCCCCGCTGGAGCCGGCCGTCCACCCTCCCTGGACGCGGCAGGACGGTGGTGGACCGCGGTGCCGGAGGCCGGTCTGCTGTCCGGCGCGTTCGCCGGAGCCGGAGGGTTCGCTGACGTCGCCTTGTCGGTCGAGGTGTGGCTGCCCCGGCCCGGTGCAGTGCCACCCACATCTCGCTCAGTACGGCAGCAGGATGCGGAGACGGCGTCAGGGGCCCGTGGGGAGGTGTCCGGCCGTCGCCTGGTCGTTCCCCACCCGACCGGCGCCCGGGCCAGGGTCGGTCAGCCGGCTGTTGGCGGCATCCTGGCGAGGCCCACCGAGGACGAGCCCAGGCAGGGCAGATCCGGCACACGTTCCCCGAGCGCCGGGACCAGCAAGCCCATCGCCGACGCCGACGCCGAGGCAGTGCGGGCGGCAGACCCACCGGCTTCCAGCGGGACCGGTACGCACGCAGGAACGAAGTCGAGCGCACGGTGAACGCACTCAAAGGCTTCCGTCCCGTCAAGACACGGTTCGACAAGCGGGTCTACGTCTTCCAGGGCGCGGTCACGGTTGCGGTCATCCGTATCCGGCTCCGCTCGTCTACCGCCGGACGTGCTAGTACCCCAGTGGGTTGCGGGCTCGCCACTGATCGATCATGGGTGTGAGCATCGGACCCAGTTCGGGCACTTGGGGGACGATCGTGAGGGCCGACAGGGCTTGGAGCAGGCGGGCTCCCTCCATGAGGTCCAGGAGGTCGCGGTCGATACGGATGCCGCTCGTCCGCTCGTATGCCTCGATGCCGTGGGGGCCGGTGAAGGTGAGGTCCCACTCCACCGGGCCGCGCGTGACGTCCTCGAAGTCGCTGAAGCGATGGCCGTCCGCGGTGCGCAGCAAGTTGTAGGCGGGTGAGTCGCCGTGCAGTGGCTGGAGCCGGGCCTGCGGGTAGCGGGCCGCGAAGTCGGCGACGAGCGTTTCGAGGGCTGCGTATTCGCGGTCGGCACGGTCCAGGTCGGCGGGGGTGAGCGTCTGCGGATCTCTTCGGAGTTCTGCCAGGGCCGGGCCGATGGCCGGAACCAGAGGAGTCAGGACGGGCAGGTCGCCGGGGTAGTCAGCGAGTGCGGCGTGCAACTCGGCTGTCCAGCCGGCCTGTTCGGCGAAACGGTCGGCCAATGCCTCGGGGCTGTCCTGCGGGAGGTCGCGGAGCGGGTCGGTCTCGGTGACGAACTCCCAGAAGGTCAGGGAGGTCCCGTCGGCCTCGATCGGTTCGCGGGGCACGAGGGGGCTGGGGCCGACGACGGGGGCGCCGATGTCGGCGAGCCAGCCCGCGACGGCCAGTTCCCGCCGTTGCTTCTCCACGAGTTGGGCGGGGGTCCCCACGGCGAGCGCGGGCACACGGACGACGACGGGATCCGGCGCGAGGTGCACCAGGACGCTGAAAGCGTCGTGGAGGACGCAGGGCCGACCCGCATGCAGGCCGAGCGAGCGGCCCGCTTCGACGGCGAGGGCGACGGCACGTTCGGCACGGGGGCTGAGGTTCGCCATGGGAACGATCCTGTCGACCGACCGACCACGCCGTCCAGCGGTTATCCGTCGTGCCCGCCCCACATCGGCCAGTACGCGGCGAACGACAACTCGCCGCATCACTCGCCGGACAGGCTCTGGGCGGTTTCGATTGGATCAGCGTGCGGACCAGAGGAAGTTGCCTGCAACGTGCAGTCCGCCCGGGTAGATGGTCGAGGTTTTCTCGTAGCGGGTGGCGATGCCGCGCCCCTGTTTCAAGCGGTTGATGCACCGTTCGACGGTGTTGCGCTGCGTGTATGCCTCCCGGTCGAAGGCAGGAGGTCTGCCGCCGGCCTGTCCGCGTCCTCGCCGCCCTGCTCGACGGCTTGGACGGCAGCGACACGTCTGCGAAACCGTTCAGGCCGTGGTGGTCGTTCTCAGCCCGTGCGCGCATCGGCCGGTGACGAGTCCGGACCGCGCGACGTCGAGCGTGTGAAGGTGCGGCGGTAGGCGGTGGGGGTGGTGTCCAGCGTGCGTCGGAAGTGCAGCCGCAGGTTGGCTGCGGTGCCCAGCCCGCAGTCCCGTGCCACCTGATCCACGGAGAGGCCGGTGGTTTCCAGCAGTTCCCGTGCCCTGCCGACCCGGGCGTTGAGGACCCACTGCAACGGGGTCGTGCCCGTCTCCTCGGTGAACCGGCGCATGAAGGTGCGTTGCGAGAGGCCCGCGTGCCGGGCCAGCACGCGTAGCGTGAGCGGCTCGCCGAGCCGGTGCAGGGCCCATCCACGGGTACCGGACAGCGACGCCTCGCCGGCCACCGCGACGGGAGCCGGCACGTACTGGGCCTGTCCGCCGTCCCGGTGCGGGGCGGCGACCAGGCCGCGGGCGATCTGGTTGGCCACCTCCGAGCCCAGGTCGCGGCGCACGATGTGCAGGCACAGGTCGATGCCGCAGCACACCCCGGCCGAGGTGAGCACGTCGCCCTCGTCGACGTAGAGCACGTCGCGGTCGACCGTGACGGCCGGGAAGTCCCGCTCGAACGCGTCGATGTGCTTCCAGTGGGTCGTGGCGTGCAGTCCGTCCAGTACGCCCGCCGCGGCCAGCGCGAACGCGCCGGTGCAGATCGACACCACACGCCTGCCTTGGTCGCGGGCTTCGGCCAGTGTGTCGAGCACGGCGTTCGGCAACGGGAGGATCGGTTCGAAGCCCGGCACGATCACGGTGTCGGCGGTGAGCACCTGCTCCAGGCATCCGTCGGCGATCAGTGCGAAACCCGCGGTGGTGGCCACCTTCGGGCCCAGCGCGCACAGGGTCATCTCGTAGGGGGTTTCCGGCCGGGTGGTGAAGATCTGCGTCGGGATCGCCAGGTCGAGCGGGGTGACCCCGTCCAACGCCAGGACCGCGACTCGATGAGCTGCCATGGCAAGATTCTAACGAAGTAAGGAAATATTGCCTCTCGCCAGGTCAGGGTGGTCGCGGCCAGGCTGAGGACATGACTCGACCTACCCGCGAGGCGGCCGCCGACCCGATCGCGCTGCCCAACACGCCACTTGCCGACACCGTCATAAACCTCATCCGACCGGTGGAAACGCCGTCCGTCTTCAACCACAGCATCCGCAGTTATCTGTTCGCCCGGCTGGTCGCCGGCCACCTCGGCCTGGCCGCCGGCCACGACTACCAGGACGACCTGCTGTTCGCCGCGTGCGCGATGCACGACCTCGGGCTGGCGTCGGACGGCCCGAACCGGCAGCGGTTCGAGGTCGAAGGCGCCGACCGAGCCGCCGAACTCCTCATCCAACAGGGCGTTTCCACGGCCGACGCCGACCAGGTCTGGCAGGCCATCGCCCTGCACACCTCCCCGGGCATCGCGGAACGCCGCGGCACGCTGTGCGTGCTCGTCCGCGAAGGCGTCGCCCTCGACTTCGGCGGCCGGGCGACCACCGACCACCTCGACGCAATCACCGACGAGCAGGCCGACGCCCTGCACACCGCCTATCCACGGCTGGACATGATCCGCTCACTCACCGACGCGATCGTCGCGCAAGCCGCGAAAGACCCGAAGAACGCTCCCCGGTACACGACCCCCGGCGAACTCCTGCGCGAGCGCCAGACCTTCGGCCGGACCCGCCTGGAGCACGCCTACCGTTCGTCCCGCTGGGGCGACTGACTCCACGGACTCCACCACCACGCGTCAACAAACAAGCCAACAGAGATTCAACAAAGAACAGGAAGCACCGCAATGACCATCCACACCGTCGAAGTCCCAGAGAACAACGCGGTCTTCGGAGAGACCACCAACGCCCTCGCAGGCTTCGGCTACTCCGCCGCGGTGCGTGCGCACGGCCTCTTGTTCATCGCCGGAACGATCGGTCGCCGCGCCGACGGAACCATCCCGGACACCATCGAGGAGCAGACCGAGATCGCCATCCGGAAGATCGAGGAGATCCTCCGGATGGAAAACCTCGACATGTCCGCCCTCGTCGACGTCACCAGCTACCACGTCGACATCCGCCAGCACCTGCCCGGCTTCATCCAGGCCAAGCAGAGCCTCGTCGAAGCGCCCTATCCGACCTGGACGATCATCGGGGTCAGCGGCCTCGCCAGCGAGGGGCTCCTCGTCGAGATCCGCGCGACCGCCGCGTATCCCGACGAAACCCGGTAGACCGCCGCTCCTGGGCCCGCTCCCGGGCCCAGGAGCCCGTCACGGCGGACGTGCAGTCCGTCATGAAGACCACTCGGCGCCCCGGCTCGCCCGGCCTCGCGCCGCCGGGATTGATGGCCATGTCGTTCCTGAAGAAGGCGAAGGAGCACCTGGACGCGTTCGGGCTCGCCGAGCGAAGGATGACCAAGACCCTGATCGGCAACTACCGGTTCACCAAGCGGTGCTCGGCATCCCCCGGCACTGCAACCGGAGAGACCCAGATTCTTGTCCGCTCGTTGCGCTTGTCAACCACTCTGACGTTGTCGGGCGTGCCAGCGGCCACGCTCGGTGATGAGATCGGCCGTTGCGTTTCGGGTGGCGGGCAGTGACTTCGTCTCAAAGCTGTGTAGTCACGGCAGCGCCCCCAGAATTCGCCGTCGCCGGCTCAAGTCGTCCCCACACGTGCAGGGGGTAGTCCCTGGTGCCGCGCTGCCAGCCGCACGATCGGCAGGAACGTCTTCGCCTCGGCGGTGCCGAATGTCGCGGGGACCCGCCGGCCTGCGGGAGCCGAGCCGTTCGATCGGGCGCTGTGGAGTCATACGCCGGTACGCCTCGTCTACCGAGTGCGCACGCCACGCGGTCAACCAGCTAACCCTGGAGAAGCGTTCATTCTCGCTGTCGTTTCGGCGCAGCGCTCGGCGGCTACTCCCGCGGCAGATCGTGACGCTGGTACCGCTCTGGCCCCGCCCTTTCAGTAGGAGGTTGCCCTCGGCGAGGTCGAGCAGCCCCACGGCATCGGCGAGCGTCAGCAACTGATTCGGCAAACCACCGACGTTGCTGCGGCGGCATCTGGCCCGGAACGCGCAAGGCTCCCGATCCAAAGATCGGGGCTCTGATGCTGGGGTGAGTAACGGGACTCGAACCAGTTTTTTTTTGACCCTACTGTGACCTGCAAGAACTCCGAAAATCGGGCGAGAACAATGCAGTTCGATGCCGTTCGTTGACGCTCATTGACCCTGGTTGCGGTCCCGTTTGGCTGCGGCCAAACGGTTCGGCCACACAGCGCCGGGCCCGCAGGCGGTGAGCAGAAAACCGACTAACCGTGATCTCCGAACCTCGCCCGCAGGTCAACGGTTCTCCTGGTTCACTGACCAGAACAGAGCAGCGGAGGCGGGGCGTAGCGGGTGGGTGGGGGTGTGCAGCCAGACGTACTCGCTGCTGGCGGTGACGGTCAGTCCGAAGTCCTCAGCCGGGGGCGGCCGAGGTTGTCTCATTCCTGCCAGGCGGTTTCGATCTCGTGCCACAGGTCGCGGTCACCGAATTCGGTGACGGTGCCGTCGGCGTCCGCGATGGCACCCGCCCCTTCGCCGTCGCTGCCCCAGACGCGCACGGCGTTGTCGTGGCGGCCCTCGATCAGGGCGATACCCGGCAGCCGGGCGCCCGCGTACAGGGCGAAACAGGGCGTCAGCATCTCCTGCGGGGTGACCA
>LIQL01000162.1 GCA_001418405.1 Streptomyces diastatochromogenes
GCTGGTCGACCAGCCGGACTTCCGGTCCCGTTTCCGGCGGGAGGTGCACGCCGCGCGCGCGGTCAGCGGGGCGTTCACCGCGCCGGTGATCGACGCCGATCCGGACGCGCCCGAACCCTGGCTGGTGACCAGTTACATCTCCGGCCCGTCGCTGGAGCGCGCGGTCACCGACTGGGGGCCGATGCCCACGGCGCGGGTGTTCGCCCTGGCCGCCGGGCTCGCCGAAGCGCTGGTGTCGATCCACGGCGCGCAGCTCGTCCACCGCGACCTCAAACCCTCCAACGTGCTGCTCGCCACCGACGGGCCGCGGGTCATCGACTTCGGGATCGCCCGGGTCGTCGAGGGCAGTTCCCTCACCATGACCGGGTTCGCGCTCGGCTCGCCGGGCTTCATGTCGCCGGAGCAGGTGAACGGCGAGGAGATCGGTCCGGCCAGCGACGTCTTCTCGCTCGGCTCGGTGCTGACCTACGCGGCCACCGGCGGCAATCCGTTCGGCAACGGCCATCTGGCGTCCCTGCTCTTCCGGGTCGTCCACGACAGCCCCGACATCAGTCCGGTCGCCGACCCGGCCCTGCGCGCACTGATCAGCGACTGCCTGGCCAAGGACCCCGCCCAGCGCCCCACCCCGCGGGAGATCCTCGCCCGGTGCGGCGAGGCGGCCGGGGAGGCCGGCTCCGACGGCGGTGCCGCTTCCTCGGGCGAGAGCCACCACACCATCGGCGGCACCCTGGACTCCGGTGCGCCGGGCGCGGCGACCCATCCGGGCCGCCGACCGGGCGACGAGGCGCCGACGGTGCCCGCCGCTGCCGCGTCCCGGACGCCGACCGCCCCGCCGACTCCCGTGCAGAGCGCGCCCGCGACCCCGGCACAGCCCGCACCGGGCAACCCCCCGACTCCCGTGCCGAGCGTGCCGCCGACCCCGGTACCGAGCGTCGCGGAGACGCCGGTGCCGAACGTCCAGGACACGCCGGTGGCGGGTTCCCTGCCGATTCCCCCGCAGGCACAGCCGCTTCCGGACGGGACGGCGGCCCGGCGCGGCCCCAGCCGCCGCACGTTGCTGATCTCGGCGGCCGCCGCGGCGGCCGTGGTGGCGGTGGGCGTGCCCGTGGCCCTCTCGCTCGACGAGCACGCCACTCCGTCGCCCCAGTCACCCCAGTCACCCCAGCCGACCCGGCCCGGCGGCCCGGGGCCGGTCGCGGTCTGGCGACTCGACGAGCAGGCCGGCACGTTGGCGGCGGACGCGGTCGGTGCCCACGACGGCACGGCGGCCGATGTCCGCTGGGGCATCGGCAACAGCGGCGCCGCGCTCTTCAACGGCGTCAGCAGCCAGATCATCACCCGCGGCCAGGTGCTGGACACCGGCCCGGGGCAGAGCTTCACGGTCTCCGCCTGGGTCTACCTCACCAGCTCGAACGGCTTCGCCACCGTCATCAGTCAAGGCACCGACAGCAGTTCGTTCTTCCTCCAGTACTCCGGCGACGACCGCCGGTGGGCGTTCTCCCGGCCGGGCGTCCGGGCACTCGCGGCCCAGCCGCCCGCGCTGAACACCTGGACCCACCTGGTCGGGGTCTGCGACGCCGCCGCCCACCGGCTGCACCTCTACGTCAACGGTGCGCAGCAGGGCACCGCCACCGACACCCGGCCCGACACCCGGCCTGGCCCGCTCATGATCGGCCGCGCCGCCCTGGGCGGCCGGCCCGTCGACTTCTTCTCCGGCGGCATCAAGAACGTCCAGGTCTTCGACCGGGCGCTGGGCCCGAAGCGGGTCGCGGCGCTGGCGCAGGGCGACGCGCAGTGAGCCGTGGCGGACGGCCGGCCGCGCGGGTGCCCTCCCCCGGCCGGCCGGCGCCACCGGCGGGCACCGGGGCCTGAGGTGCGGAGCGTCGGCGACCGGCGGTCGAGCGGCGACGCTCTCCGGTCGGAGCACCGCACCCCGAGTCAGCCCACCCGTTGGGCCAGCACCTGCCCGGGCCACGTACCGGACCGGAAGGGTTCGGTCGAGGTGAAGCCGTTGCGCTCGTAGAACGCGACCAGTTCGCCGCCGCCGCCCGCCCAGCAGTCGACGCGCAGCAGTTGCACGCCGGCCCGCCGGGTCTCCTCGACGGCGTGGGCCAACAGTGCCGCCCCGACGCCCAGGCCGGCGTGCCGGCGGTCGGAGACCAACAGCCTTACGTACCGCTCGGGTTCCCCGGCCGGCGCGATCGGCATCTGGGGGCTGGGGCCGGAGTCCAGCACCAGGGCGCCGACCGCGGTGCCGGCCAACTCCGCGATGTACGGGGCGTTCTCGGTCGTGTACCGCTCGACCCGCGCCACCCCGCCGGGCTTCTGCGAGTAGGGGGTGGTGCCCCACTGCTCGGTGTTGCCGCGGGCGTTCATCCAGGCCACCGCGGCATCGAGCATGTCGAGGATGGCCGGTGCGTCGGCCGGGCCGCCAGGTCTGATCCGTAGGTCACGCGTGGTGTCGTTCACAGCGGCACCCTATTGCCACGGGGATCGGCCCGCGACGCCGCTGGCCCGGACGGCTTGATTGGGGCTGCTGGGGCTGCTGGGGCTGCTGGGGCTGCTGGGGCTGCTGGGGCCTAACGTCCGGGCCCGTCTTCGTTGGCGTCGGGAGGTTCCGTCATTAGCGAGGCGTTATCGGTGCGCTAGTGATCCACGACAGAGTCGGGGACGTACAAGGGCGTTGGTCGAGGGCCGCCGGAGCTTCCGGGCACCGGCGGCCCGTCGAACGGGGGAGCACGCATGCACGAGGTGGGACACTCCACGGAACGGGCGGGGCCTGCCCGTAGCGTTCCTCCGCCGTGCCACGCGCACGCCGGGCGTCCCTGACGGACCGTGCCGCAAGGGCATGCGGCGATGGGCCGTCGGGACGTGCGGCGCCCTTGACTGGGGGGAGCCGGCTGCGCCGCGCTGGGGAGGCGTGGCGCAGCCGGCGACGCCGAACACTTCCCGAGCCACGGCCCGGGACCGCGGGGCGCCGGCTCTCCGTCGCCCTTCCCTTGGCCTTCCGTTGCTCCGCTCTTGCCGCTCCGTTGGCCTTCCGCTGAGAAGTTGCCCTTCTCGGGGGCGGGACGCGGCGAGCGCGGCACCCGCCTCCCCGCCTCCTTCTGGGCGTCCCAGTCACTCCGTTCTGGGTGCCCCACAGACCAGAACTCCGAACGAATGCGATGGGGATTGTCATGCGTGCATTGAGCCGCCGGGGCGTGTTGGGACTCGGGGTGGGAGCGGCGGCCGCACTCACCGTGGCCGGCTGTTCGCCCTTCGGGCCGTCGGGTTCGGACACCGTCGCGGCCAACCCCGGCGGGACGCCGGCCAAGCCGATCGGGGACGGCTCGACCGCGTTCACCGGGAAGCAGCCCCACCAGCCGCCGACGCCGCAGAAGCTGGAACCGGGCCAGAAGCCGCCGCAGTTCGTCGTCTTCTCGTGGGACGGGGCGGGCGAGGTCGGCAACGGGCTCTTCCCGCGGTTCCGCAAGCTGGCCGCGGACCACAACGCCTCGATGACGTTCTTCCTGTCCGGGCTGTACCTGTTGCCCGAGCAGAAGAAGCGCATGTACCGCCCGCCGAACAACCGCGTCGGCGCCTCCGACATCGGCTACCTCACCGACGACCACATCAGGGCGACGTTGCAGAACGTGCGGGCGGCGTGGTTGGAGGGCCACGAGATCGGCACGCACTTCAACGGCCACTTCTGCGGAACCGCTTCGGGCTCCGTGGCGCACTGGACCCCCGCGCAGTGGAACGACGAGATCGAGCAGGCGGTGTCCTTCGTCAAGAACTGGCGGACCAACACCGGCTTCACCGACCTCGAAGCGCTGCCCTTCGACTACGACAAGGAACTGGTCGGCGGCCGCACGCCCTGCCTGCTCGGCCAGGACAACCTGCTGCCCACCGCCCGCAAGCGCGGCTGGCGCTACGACGCGAGCTCCCCGGGCGGCCTACAGATATGGCCCCGCAAGAAGCAGGGGATATGGGACTTCCCGCTGCAACAGATACCGTTCCCCGGCCATTCCTTCGAGGTGCTCTCGATGGACTACAACATCCTCGCCAACCAGTCGAAGAACTCCACCAAGGCACCGCCGGCCAACTACCCGGGCTGGCGCAAGCAGGCCAGCGAGGCGTACATCGCCGGATTCCAACGGGCCTACGAGACCAACCGCGCGCCGTTCTTCATCGGCAACCACTTCGAGCAGTGGAACGGCGGCATCTACATGGACGCCGTCGAGGAGGCGCTCAAGCACATCGCCGACGAGCGGAACAAGGACGTCCGCCTGGTCTCCTTCCGCCAGCTCTGCGACTGGCTGGACGCCCAGGACCCGCAGGTCCTCGCCGACCTGCGCCGGCTCGGGGTGGGACAGCAGTTCACCGGACGCCGGTGACGGCCCCGGGTCACGGACAACCGCGCCGTGCGGACGCCCCGGTTGCCGGGCCGGCAGCCGGGGCCGTGGCAAGGTGTGGGCATGTGCGGTCGATTCGTTGCCACCCGCAGCCCCCAGGACCTCAGCGGCCTCTTCCACGTCACGCAGTGGGATCCGGCGGACCTCGTCGCGCCCAGTTGGAACGTGGCGCCGACCGATGACGTGTGGACCGTGTGGGAACGCCTGGACCGCGGCACCGGGGCCGTGGAGCGGCAGTTGCGCGCGGTGCGGTGGGGGCTGGTGCCGTCGTGGGCGAAGAGCCCGGGCGTCGGCGCGAAGATGATCAATGCGCGGGTGGAGACGGTGCACGAGAAGCCGGCCTACCGGCGCGCGTTCGCCAAGCGGCGCTGCCTGCTCCCGGCGGACGGCTTCTACGAGTGGCAGACCCTCCCGGCCGCCGCGGGCTCGACGGGGAAGCCCCGCAAGCAGCCGTACTTCATCAGCCCGGAGGACGGGCAGGTGATGGCACTGGCCGGCCTGTACGAGTTCTGGCGCGACCCGGGCGTGGTGTCGGACGACGATCCCGCGGCGTGGTGGACGACCTGCACCATCGTCACCACCGAGGCCACCGACGCCGCCGGCCGCATCCACCCCCGCATGCCGCTGGCCATCGCCCCGGACCACTACGACCAGTGGCTGGACCCGGCGCACCACGACACCGACGAGCTCCGGGCCCTGCTGACCACACCGGCCGGCGGCCGGCTCGACGCCCGGGCGGTCGGCACCGCGGTCAACAGCGTCCGCAACAACGGTCCCCACCTCCTCGACCCGCCCGGGTGACGTGCGCGGCGGACGTGCTCACCCGGCCGTTTCCGTCCAGGTGACCGGCAGCTCGTGGACGCCGTAGATGTTCATGTCGGTCCGGAGCTTCACCTCGTTGGCGGGGATGGCGAGTTCCAGGGTCGGGAAGCGGCGCAGCAGTCCGGCGAAGCCGGCGCGCATCTCGACGCGGGCCAACTGCTGGCCCAGGCACTGGTGGACGCCGTGGCCGAAGGACAGGTGGCCGCGGGCCTTGCGGTGGACGTCCAGGGTGTCGGGGTGCTCGAAGCGCCGGGGGTCGTGGTTGGCGGCCAGCAGCGAGACGACGACGGTCGATCCCTTGCCGATGGTTTCCCCGCCGAGTTCGATGTCCTCCGTTGCGTAGCGGTAGAAGACGTCGCCGACGGCCAGGTAGCGCAGGAGTTCCTCGACGGCGTCGGGCAGCAGGTCCGGGTCGGCGCGGAGTTCCGCCAGCTGGTCGGGGTGCTCCAGGAGCGCGAAGGTGCCCAGTGCCAGCATGTTGGCGGTGGTTTCGTGGCCCGCGAGCAGCAGCAGGAAGGCGATGCCGGTCAGCTCCTCGACGGTCAGGTCGTCGTGGCGGGCCAGGTCGGACAGGATGTCCTCGCCGGGGGCGGCGCGCTTGCTCGTGACCAGTTCGGCCAGGTACGTGGTCAGCGCCCCGTACGCGGCCATCTTCTCCTCCAGCGTCTGTTCCTTGACGAGGAACTTCGCGGAGTTGCTCTGGAAGGTGTCCCGGTCCTCGTAGGGGACCCCGAGCAGCTCGCAGATGACCAGCGACGGCACCGGCAGGGCGAACTCCCGGACCAGGTCGACCGGCGGGGCCAGGCGGGCCATCGCGTCCAGTTGCCGCTCGGTGACCTCGACGATGTGCTCTTCGAGCTGCTTCATGCGCTTGACGGTGAAGGCGCCGGTGAGCCTGCGCCGCAGCCGGGTGTGGTCCGGCGGGTCCATGGCGATGAACACGCCGGGGATCTGCGGGGACGGTTCGGTGGGGACGGGCATGCCGGGGGTCTCGTACGGCACGTGGACCACCCCGAGGTCCAGGCGGGAGCTGAACCGGGTGTCGGCCATGAGCTGGCGGACCGCTTCGTAGCCGGTGACGAGCCAGCCCTCGTGGCCGTCGGGGAAGACCAGCGGGCTGACCGGGCGGGTCGCACGCAGCCGGGTGAGCGCGCGGGGCGGGTCGAAGGGGTTGGCATCGCGGTCCATGGGCAGGCCGTGCGGAACGGGCACCGTCTGACGCATCACAGGTCCTTTCGTGGCGGGCTTACGGCCCTCACTCTGGCCGGCGGGCCTGACACGCCGCTGACACCGTTCTGTCACGGACCGGGCCACAGCCGCCGGCCCGGGTGCGCGGCGTCGCGCGGGCCGGTGCGGGGCGGCCGGCACGGCGACGCGGTTCACTCCCCGGGCCGCGGCAACCTCGGCAGGGCGACCCGCACCAGCAGTCCGCCGGTCGGCAGGGCCCGGGCCGTGACGGTGCCGTGGTGGCCGTGCACGAGGGAGCGGACGATCGCCAGGCCCAGGCCGTGGCCGCTGCGGTCGCTGGCCACCCGGGGACTCGCCCGGTAGAACGGCTCGAAGAGGCGGTCCACGAGGTCGGGGGCCACCACCGGGCCGGTGTTGGCGACCTCCAGGACGACCTCGCCGTCGTGCGCCTCGACGCGCACCCGCACGGTGCCGCCGGGCACGTTGTGGGTGCGGGCGTTGTCGACGAGGTTCACCACGAGTTGGTGCAGCAGCGTCGCGCTTCCGCTGACGCGGTGAGCCGCCCCGGTGTCGGGGGTGTCGGGGGTGTCGGGGGTGTCGCTGGTGAACGAGAGAGCGACGTCGGTCGGCTGCGCCGTGCGGTCGGTGCGCGCCGCGTGGACGGCCCGTGCGGCGACCTCGGCCAGGTCCACCGGTTCGGCGTCCGGGACCGCCTGGTCGGCCGCCGCGAGGTGGAGCAGCTCCTGCACCACGCGGATGTTGCGTTCGTTGGTCTCCCGCAGCATGGGGACCAGTTCCGCGAGCTCCGCCGCCGACGGGTCGACGGCGGCCACCTGGAGGATCGCCCGTGTCGTGGCGAGCGGGGTGAGCAGTTCGTGCGACGCGTTGGCGGCGAACCGCTGGTGGGCGGCGAAGGACTCCTCCAGGCGGCCCAGTGTGGTGTCGAAGGTGTCGGCCAGTTCCCCCAACTCGTCCGCCGGGCCCTGGGCGTTGATCCGGTACGACAGGTCGCCCTCGCCCGCCTTGGCGGCGGCCCGATTGATGGTGTGCAAGGGGGCGAGCAGCCGCCGCGACAGGATCCAGCCCGCGCCGAGGCCGACGGCCAGGACGAGCAGCACGCCGCTGACGGAGACCACCAGGACCGTCGACCACACGTCCTCCTTGCTGCGGACCAGGCCGGACGTGTCGATCCGTCGGCCCTCCTGGAGCGTCGTGGACGGTGGGGAGTTAGGTGGCGGTCCGATCGCGTGCGGTGGGGTCGAGGCCGGGGACGGCACGTCGACGGGCGTCGTGAGGTCGTAGGTGGGCAGGTAGCGGATGCCGACGTAGATGATGGCGACCATCAGCGCCGAGCAGACCGCCAGTGCCCCGCCGAAGCCGAGGAAGAGCCGGGCGTGGATGCTCAGCGTGCGGGGCCGGCCGCGGACCCGGCGGAACCTCATACGACGCCCAGGTAGTAGCCCGCGCTGATCGCGGTGTGCACGATGCGGGGCTCACCGAGCTTCTTGCGCAGGGTGTGCACCACGAGGCGCACGGCGTTGGTGAGCGGGTCGGTGTGGGCGTCCCACGCCTTGTCGAGCAGGTACTCCGGACTGAGCACACCGCCGTCGGCACGCATCAGCAGCTCCAGGACGGCCAGTTCCTTGGGCGTGAGGCGGACCTCGGCGCCGGCGCGGGTCACCCGGCGGCGATGGGTGTCGAAGCTGAGGTCGGCGAAGGTCAGGACGGGCGGGTGGGCCATGGGGCTGCGTCGATACAACGCCCGTAGCCGGGCGACGAGTTCGGGGAAGTCGAAGGGCTTGGCCAGGTAGTCGTCCGCGCCCAGGCCGAGGCCCGCCACCTTGTCGCCGAGCCGGCCCGCGGCGGTGAGCATCAGGATGCGGCAGTCCAGGCCCATGGCGACGATGCGGCGGCAGACCTCGTCGCCGTGGACCCCGGGCAGGTCGCGGTCGAGCACCACGGCGTCGTAGTCGTAGACCGCGACCCGTTCCAGGGCCGTGGCGCCGTCGTGCGCGACGTCGACGGCGATGGACTCGCGGCGCAGTCCGAGCTGAAGGACGCGCGCCATGTACTGCTCGTCCTCGACCACCAAAACCCGCATGCGCGCCGACCCTTTCCGTAGTTTCTGAGAATTCCGTGAAATCGACGGGCCGGACCGTGACGGATTCCGTTCCTCTCCCGGTGTTCCCGTCACGTCTATCAGCCGCCGCATGTGAACCGTATATGAGGGCTCGGGGAATGCGGTTTTTCGCAAACAGGGCTCACATCGGGCGCTCCCTAGCGTTCCGGTCATGAATCTCTGTAAACGGGCCTGGTGGCGGCTCACCGGCCATCCGGGGAAGACGTTGATGTTGATCGGTTTGTTCTTCGTGATCTGCACCCTGGTGCTGTCCGGATTCCTGATCCAGTCGGCGGCGGCCCGTGCGGCCGAGCACGCCAAGAAGAGCGTGGGGGCCGTCGCCACCATGCAACTCGACGTGAACGCCCTGCTCAGTTCGGGAAAGAACAACGGCACCGATCCGGCCGGCGCCCGGGGCGGGACGATCGGTTCCCGCGGTGATCTGCACCGTTCGCTGGTCGACCGGATCTGCGCGTCGTCGGTGGTGAGCCAGTGCAACTACACGACGGACAGCGGGGCCTTCCCCACCAAATCCACCAAGCTCTACCAGCCGGTTCCGCCGCCCCGCGGTCAGGATTCGCTCGGCACCGACCTGTTCAAGGTGGACGGTATTCGCGACCTGAATGCGGTCGGCGCCTTCCGCAACGGCGACTCCACGTTGGTGTCCGGGCGCGGAATCGGACCGGACAGCAAGAGCGACGAGATCGTCGTCGAGGAACGCCTGGCCAAGGAGAACGGCCTCAAGGTGGGCGATACCGCGAAACTCAGGGTGGGTGAGTTGCCGCCACCCGGCCAGAAGGCCGACGAGCGGGAACACGAGTTCAAGGTCATCGGCATCTACCGCAGCGACGTCGCGGACACCGGTTCGTACGTCCCCGCGATGGCGGACCCGGCCAATCAGCTCTACGCCACGCCGGACGGCGCCAGCGTCCTCCTCGGCAAGGGCACGGGCCAGGACGGCGTCCTCAAGCAGGCCACCTTCACCCTCGACGCCCCCGAGGACCTGGAGCGGCTGAAGAAGGACGCCGCGGCCGCGGGCGCCGACCTGGACCTCTTCCCGCTGTCGATCAACGACAAGCAGTACCGGACCCTGGTCGGCCCGATCACCAGGACCGCCGACTTCGCCGGCGTCACGGTGTGGCTGGTCGCGATCGGCGGCACCGTCATCCTCGCCCTCGTCGTCGCCTCCGCCCTGCGCGAGCGCCGCGGCGAACTGGGCATCCTGCTCTCGCTCGGGGAGAAGAAGCCCAGGCTGCTCGGCCAACACCTGGTGGAGGTGGTCGCCTGCGCGGTGCTGGCGATCGGCCTCGCCGGCGCGTGCAGCCAGTTCCTCTCCCGTGCCCTCGGCGACCGGCTCCTGGCCAGCGAGGTCTCCGCCGCCAACGAGGCGGCCGCGAACGAGGCGAACCAACCCGACCCCAGCGACCCCACCGGCCTGGCGAAGAAGGACCGACCCGAGGTCGAGCCCCTCTCGTCGATGGAGATCCGACTCGGGCCCGCCGACATCGCCAAGGTCGGCGCCACCGGCCTCGGCATCGCGGCCCTGGCGACCTGCATTCCGGGCGCCCGCGTGCTGCGCCTGAACCCGCGCGACATCCTCACGAAGGGCGACTGACGTGACCACCCCCGTCCTGGAACTCACCGGCCTGAGCCGCACCTACCACGCCGGCAACCGGCGTCGCACCGTCCTGGCCGGCGTCTCGTACGCCTTCGAGGCCGGCCGCATGTACGCGATCGTCGGGCCCTCGGGATCCGGCAAGACGACGCTGCTGTCCCTGGCCAGCGGCCTGGACTCGCCCACCTCGGGCAGCGTCCGCTTCCGGGGCCGCGACATCGCGGAGCTGGGCCTGGGCACCTACCGCAACCGGCACGCGGCCACCGTGTTCCAGTCCCTGAACCTGCTCACCTACATGACCGCCGTGCAGAACGTCACCTCCGCCATGGAGATCACCGGCGTCAAGGGGGTGCCGAGGAAGCGACGCGCCCACGAACTGCTCGATCTGCTCGGCATCGAGCCGGTCGACCGCACCCGACGCACCCTGAAGCTCTCCGGCGGCCAACAGCAGCGCGTCGCCATCGCCCGGGCGCTGGCGTGCGAGGTGGACGTCCTCTTCGCGGACGAACCCACCGGCAGCCTGGATCACGAGACGGCCGACGACATCGTCCGGATCTTCCGGAGACTGGCCCACGACGACGGCAAGTGCGTGATCGTGGTGACCCACTCGAAGGAGGTCGCGCACGCCTGCGACGAGGTGCTGCACCTCAAGCGGGGCACGTTGGTGCCGCACGGGTGACCGTTCCCGTGCGGCACGGTGCGCGGTGCGGCACGCCGTGGGGGCGTGCCGCACCTCCCGGCGTCAGAACACGAACGGCCCCGGGGACTGGGGCGAGGTGGCCTTGCAGGTCGCGGTGATGCCGAACACCACCACCTGGAGGGAGGAGCCTTCCAGTTGGTCGCCCGTGGCGACGGTGCCGGTGAGCGGGCCGGTGGAGACCGCACCGCCGGCCGGGATCGCCGGGTTGGAACTGCCGCTGAACACCACGGTGTCCGAACCGTTCTTGGTCAGCGTGAGCTCCGAGGAGACCGAGTTCGCGCCGATGTCGAGGGGCGAGGTGATCGCCGAAGTGGACACGCTGATGGTGGCGTCGGTGCCGCTCTGGGTGGCGGTGAGCGTGGCCGAACCGGAGCCGTAACTACCGCAGTCGAAGGAGAGGGTCGCGGTGTCCGGCGTCACCGCGACGGAGGCCGGCGCCATCGCGAGGGTGCCCGCGAGGGCGATGCCGACGCCGAGTAAGGAGGCGATGCCGAGCTTGCCGTGTCTCATGGGAGACCGCCTTTGTGAGGGGGAGCCAATTGAGGCACGCGCCCCCGAAGACGACAAGACAACCCCCCATGATTTTTGGCGTGCCTATGCCAATACGCGCCGCGCTCGGACACCGGCCCGCAGCCACCACGACCTGAGGGGGCGCGCCCCTGCCGCCCGGCAATTAGGCTGGCGTTCACCGGGCGATCCCCCACCGGCAGACGGGAGTTCGGCCCCGGTCGGAACTCTTCTGTCACCCTGTCACCACGCCCTTGAGGACGGACAACGTGCTCGGAGTACGCGCTTCCCGATGGCGGCGACGCCTCGCCTTCCGCTGCGCCGCCCTCACCGGCCCCGCACTGGTCGCCGCCACCCTGCTGGCACCGCCCTCGGCCCACGCGGCCACCGCGGACGACATCCGCATCAACGAGGTGGTGACCACCGGCGACGTCAACGACTCGATCGAGCTGTACAACAAGGGCTCCGCCGCCGTCGACCTCTCGGGCTGGATCCTCAAGGACGACAACGACGGCTCCTCGTACCCGATCGCGTCCGGCACGACCCTGGCCCCCGGCGCGTTCCGGGCCTTCGACGTGCACGCGGCGTTCGGCCTGGGCTCCAACGACCAGGCACGCCTCTACCTCCCCGACGGCACCACCCTGGTCGACAGCTTCGGCTGGCGCAGTCACTCCGCCCCCTCCTGGTCCCGCTGCCCCGACGGCACCGGCGCGTTCGGCGCGGCCAAGCTGACCCTGGGCGCGGCGAACGACTGCGGCGGCAACGGCGGCCCCGCACCGACGGCGTGGCCCGGCGGCGGCTCCGTCACCACCGCCGACGCCGCCAACGTCTTCGGCGAGGACCTCAGCGGCCTGTACCAGGAGGGCGGCGTCATGTGGGGCGCGCAGAACTCCGGCACGCTCTGGCGACTGGTCCCGGACGGCTCCGGTGGCTGGCAGCCGGACACCGCGAACGGGTGGAAGTCCGGCAAGACGCTCCGCTTCCCAGGCGGTTCCGGCAGTCCGGACAGCGAGGGCGTCACGCTCACCGGCGCCGGGTCCGCGGGCGGCGTCTTCGTCGCGAGCGAGCGCAACGGCGACGCGTCCGGGACCAGCCGCCTGTCCGTGCTCAAGTACGACGCCGGCGCTTCCGGTACGACGCTGACGGCCGCCAAGGAGTGGAACCTCACCGCCGACCTGCCGCCGGTCGGCGCCAACCTCGGCTTCGAGGGCATCACCTGGGTCCCCGACACCTACCTGACCTCGTCCGGCTTCAAGGACGGCTCGACCGGATCGGCCTACGACCCCAAGCGCTACGGCAGCCACACCGGCGGCGTCTTCTTCATCGGCGTCGAAGGCACCGGCACGGTCCACGGGTACGTGCTCCAGGACTCCGGCGCGTACACCCGCGTCGCCACGCTCGACAGCGGCATGACCGGCGTGATGGAACTCCAGTGGGAGCCGCAGGCCGCGCGCCTGTGGGTGGTCTGCGACGACACCTGCAACGGTCAGCACCGGACCATGAAGGTCGACGCGTCCGGCGCGTTCGCCACCACGGCCGTCTACGACCGCCCGAGCGGCATGCCCAACTACAACAACGAGGGCTTCTCCGTGGCCGGCGCCGACGCGTGCGTGAACGGCACCAAGCCTGTGTACTGGGCCGACGACAGCAACGACGACGGCCACGCGCTGCGCAGGGGCACCGTCACCTGCTGAACCGCACGGCGGCGGAGTGCGGCCCGGGGCACGCCCGCCGGATCGCACTCCGCCGACGTGCGCCAGGCACCGGTCCGACCGGCCACATCCCTCGCGTGCGCCCGCCCCCGCGGGCGCCGCACCGTTTGCACCCGTTCGCGGTCGACAGCGCCGAATCTCCCCACCCGCTTGTTAGCGTGACGCTCCATCCCGCCCTCGGAAACCCTGTGGGCACAGGGCGGCGGTGTCTGGCGCCACTGCGATTCTGGGGGAACAGTGCGACACGGCAAGTTGTCCGGGTTCGGCGTGCCGAGCCTCCTCGCGCTCGGACTCGGGTTGTGGGGCATCACGCGCGAGCACAGCATGTGGCGCGACGAGGCCGCGACCTGGCAGGCCGCACACCGTTCCCTGGGCGAGTTGGCGCACATGGTCGGCCAGGCGGACGTCGTCCACGGCCTCTACTACGCCCTGATGCACGGCGTGTTCGCCCTGTTCGGCGACAGTCTCCTCACCCTGCGGCTGCCTTCGGTACTGGCCGCCGCCACCGCGTGCGGGCTGACGGGGCTGCTCGGCACCCGGCTCGCCGGGCACCGGGTCGGCATGGGGGCGGGGCTCGCCCTAGCCGTCGTGCCGGCCGTTCAGGAACAGGCACAGGAGGGCCGTTCGTACGCCCTGGTCCTCGCCCTCGTGGTCCTGGAGACCTGGCTCTTCGTGGAGATCCTGGCGCGGAGGGGCAGTTGGCGTTGGACGTGGTATGCCGGGACGGCGCTGTTCGCCGCCTGGCTTCATTGGTTCTCGCTGCTCGCCGTGGTCGCGCACGGTGTCACCCTGGTGTGCGTCCGCCCGGGCCGGGCCCAGTGGGCGCGCTGGGGACTGGCCGCCGCCGGAGCCGTGGTCGGCACCCTGCCGGTCATCCTCACCAGTCGCACTCAGGTCGCCCTGGTCTCCTGGATCGCGCCGCTCGGTTGGTCGACCGTCCTCGGCATGTCGGGCATCATCGCGTTCGCGGCCCTCTGCGCCCGTCTGTCGCGCGGCGGTCCGGCGGGCGGCGCACACCACGACGGGCCGGGCCCGGGGGTGTCGCTGGCGGCAGTCGCCCTCCCGCTCTGCGCGGTGCCGCAGCTGTCGCTGGCCCTGGTCTCCCTGGTCCAACCCCTCTACCTGACCCGCTACGTGCTCTTCACCTACGTGGGGCTCGCCCTACTCATCGGCGCTCTGCTCGGCACGCTCGGCACGCGCCTGCGCACGCCCGCCCGCGTACTGCTGCCGGCCACCGTCGCACTGGCGCTCCTGGTCCTCCTCCCCCTCGAACTCCGCCTCCGTACGGTGGGCAGCCGGGTGGACGACGTGCTCACCGCGGCCACCACGGTCGGCCGCGTCCGCGGCAGCGCCGACGGGGTGCTCTACGTCCCCGCCGCACACCGCGACACCGCCCTCGTCTCGCCCGGCGAGTTCGCCGGCCTGCGGGACCTCGCACTGGCGCAGAGCCCGGTGGAATCCGGCACGTTGAAGGGCGTGGAGGCCACGCCGCAGGCCATAGAGCGGGCCATGCTGGGCGCGCGGCGCATAGTGCTGGTCACCGACCCCGGCCCCCAGCGGTCCCCCTCGGTCCGCGACCTCACCAAGCAGCGCGTCCTGGCCGAACGCTTCACGCTCCGTTCGGACGTCGTCGAGCGGGGCCGGCGGATAAGCGTCTACGAACGACGCCCGCCCGACCGCCCCGCCCGACATCCGGACACCGGCCCGCTACCGGCCCCGTGAGGCCGGGTCAGGGGCCGGCGGACCGCACACGGTGCCGCAACTCAGCACCGGGTGGGTCGGCCGCTCAGTGGGCGAAGCCCCAGTCGAGCATCTTGGTGGCGTCGTCGAAGCGGCCCTTGTCGTCCTTGAGGATCACGCCGATCAGTGTCCGGTTGTCCCGCTTGGCGGCGAAGACCAGGCAGTAGCCGTCCTCCGGGCCGCTGCCGGTCTTGACGCCCAGGGCGCCGTCGTAGGTGGTCAGCAGCTCGTTGGTGTTGACCCAGGTGTAGTACCGGGTGTGGCCGTTGGCCGCCGGGGCCTCGGTCTTGAACTGCTTGTTCTTCACGACGTCGGCGAACACCGGCTGCAGCATCGCGCGCTGGCCGAGCTTGGCCAGGTCGCGGGCGGTGCTGTGGTTGTTGCCGTCGGAGAAGCCGTCGACGCCGTCGAAGTGCGTCGAGGTCATGCCCAGTTGTTGCGCCTCGGCGTTCATCTGGTTCACGAAGTCGGCGATCCGCGCGTCCTCGGTGTCCCCGGAGCCGAAGTTGTCGGCCAGGGCCCGCGCGGCGTCCGCGCCGGACGGGATCAGCATGGCGTGCAGCAGTTGCCGGGCGGTCAGCGTGTCACCGGTCTGGAGGTCGGCGGTGCTGGCGCCGACCTTCTGGACGTAGTCGCGGTACTCCTGCTTCACCGTGATCTGCCGGTCCAGCCACTCGGGGTGCTTGAGCACCACCATGGCCGTCATGATCTTGGTGGTGCTGGCCATCGGGACGCTCTCGTCCGCCTTGGCCCCGGCCCACAGCTCCCGCTCCTGGCTGCCGTCGCGGGCGTCCAGCAGGAAGGCGTGGTCGGCGTTGATCTGGGGAGCGGCCTGGTCCTTCGGGTCCTGCGCGACGGCGCCCGTGCCACCCGCGGCGTGCTGGCCGCCCTGGGACGGCTGGAGCTGCTGCGCAGCGCCCTGGTTCCGGTCGGCCGTCGTGGTGGCCGTGCCGCCCTGCTGACCGTTCTCGTCTGCGGAGTGCGTGGCACCTGGGGTGGCCGCCTGGGCCAGGCCACCGGCGGTGATCGGGAGGGCGGCACCGACGAGTGCGACCATCGCGATCCGGACTCCGGTGCGGTGTATGCGGTTGGGGCGTGCGTGGGAACCCATGGGGCGTTCCTCCAGCCGGCGAGGGGACGCCGGCACGTAGTGGGAATTCAGTTCACAATGAACCTACTTGGGCGATGACAGTCACTGTCAAGCCGGCTTTGTCATAGTCAGGCAACAGCTCTCACCTGTGTGTATGCGGTGTGCAGGTGACTGGCGTTTTCCGTGAGACAGCTCGCACGCGGCACCCGGCCGGCTCCCCTGCGTCACGAGGGGGCGACCACCCCACCCACCCCTCGGCGGACGCCAAGCGCGCTGCACGGAAGAGTCGTTGACGACGCCCGTCGCGTGCGCCGCGGCCACGATCCATCCCAGAAACGACGCACGCCGCGGGAACGCCGCGTGGCCGGCACTCCCCTCGCTCACCGATCCCCAATTAACTAGACCGGTCGTCATAGTTGGACTAGCGTGACGACCATGGCTCGACGAACTGACAGTCGGCGAAGGATCCTTGAGTCCGCCGCCGAGCTCTTCCACACGCAGGGCTACCACGCCACCGGGCTCAACCAGGTCGTCACCGCGAGCGGTGCGCCGAAGGGCTCCCTGTACTTCCACTTCCCCGGCGGCAAGGAGCAACTGGCCGCCGAGGCACTCCGGATGTCGGGCGGCGACCTGCGCGACGTCCTCGGCGAAACCGTCGCCGGGGCCCCGGACCCGGCGAGCGCGGTGGACGCCGTCATGGACCTCCTGATCGGTCTGCTGACCGCCTCCGCGTTCCAACGCGGCTGCCCGCTCGCAGCCGTCACGCTGGACGCCGCGGCGGACAGCGAACCCATCCGGCTGGCCTGCGCCGAGGGCTACGACTCCTGGCGCACGTTGCTCGCCGACTTCTTCACCGAGCAGGGACTGGCCGCCGACCGGGCGGACGCCCTGGCAACCGTCGTGCTCGCCTCCATCGAGGGCGCCTTGCTGCTGGCGAAGGCCCGCCACGACACCGCCCCGCTGCGCGCGGTCGCCGACCACCTGCGCACCACCCTCGCCGAGGAGTTCCCCCGATGCGCGTCCACCACCTGAACGCCGGCACCCTCCGCCCGATCGGCGGGCGGCTCGTCGACGGCGAACCGGGGCTGTTCCGCAGGGCCGAGATGGTCTGCCACTGCCTGCTGCTGGAGACCGACGCGGGCCTGGTCCTCGTCGAGACCGGCATCGGCGCCCAGGCGAACCGCCGCCCCGAGGAGTGGCTCGGCCGACGGTTCGTGCGCCTGACCAACCCGCTCCTCGACGCCGAGGAGCCCGTCGTACGGCAGATAGCGCGGCTGGGTCACGACCCGGCCGACGTGCGGCACGTCGTCCTCACCCACCTCGACCTCGACCACGCCGGCGGCCTGGTGGACTTCCCCCAGGCCACCGTGCACCTCTACGCCGAGGAGCTGCGCGCGGCCGAACGCCCCCGCTCCGTGCGCGAGCGGAACCGCTACCGCACGGCCCAGTTCGCCCACCACCCGACGTGGGCACCGTACGAGGGGTTGGGCGAGCCCTGGTGGGGGTTCGACGCGGTCCGTGAACTCGACGGTCTGCCGCCGGAGATCCTGCTCGTCCCACTCGCCGGACACACCCGGGGCCACGCCGGGGTCGCCGTCGACACCGGGGACGGCTGGCTCCTGCACGCCGGCGACGCCTACTTCCACCCCGGCCAGCTCGACCCCGCCCGACCGCACTGCCCGCCCGGCCTCGCGGTGTTCGAGTCGATGATGCAGACCGAGAAGCGGGCGCGGCTGCACAACCAACGGCGGCTGCGCGAACTGGCCCGCGACCACGGCGACCGGGTCCGGATCTTCTCGGCCCACAACGCCGCCGAATTCCGCCGGCACGCCGCCGTGCCGACTCAGGCCGCCGCCTGACCCGGAGGGCCCGGCAGTCCGCTCAGCGGCCGGGCCGGCCGTCCGCTCCGGGCGGGGCGAGGAGGCGCCGGAGCCAGCGGGTGCGGGCTTCCAGGGCGTGCCGGCTGAGGGCCGCGCCGGGGGCGAAGGTGTCGAAGCCGTGGCAGGCGCCGGGCCAGACGTGCAGTTCGGCCTGGCCGCCGGCCCGCCAGAGCGCGTCGGCGTAGGCGACGCCCTCGTCCCGGAAGGTCTCGGCCGATCCGACCTCCAGGTAGGCCGGGGGCAGCGCGGACAGGTCCGTGGCGCGTGCGGGAGCCGCGTAGGGCGGCACGTCGTCGGCCCCGTGGCGGTCCCCCAACAGCGCCTGCCAGGCGGTGGCGTTGGAGGTGCGGTCCCAGGTGTCGTGGCCGGCCATCTGGTGACTGGAGAAGGTGTCGTTGCGGTCGTCGAGCATCGGGGACAGCAGCAGTTGCCCGATCGGGGTGGGGCCACCGCGGTCCCGGGTGAGGAGGGCGAGCGCCGCGGCGAGTCCGCCGCCGGCGCTCTTCCCCCCGAGGACGATGCGGTCCGGATCGACGCCCCGTTCCGCCGCGTGGGCGGCGATCCAGGCGAGTCCGGCGTACGCGTCCTCCACCGCTCCCGGGTACCGCGTGCCCGGCGCCAACCGGTACTCGACGGAGATGACGGCCATCTCCAGGGGGTGACCCCAGTCGCGCAACAACCGGGGCAGCACGGACCACGCGTTGCCCATGAGCAGGCCGCCGCCGTGCAGGTAGTACAGGAGCGGCAGGGGCCCGGTGCTGTCGGCGGGTCGTGCGCTCACCAGCGTGACGTCCGGCGCGCCCGCGACTCCCGGAACGCGCAGTTCCGCCACCTCGAAGCGGCCGTCGGCCTGGAGGTCCCGGAGCGTCGGCCGGGGGCGGGCCGCCGCGTCCCGTGCCTGTCGCGACGCGAGGTTCGCCGGCGTGAACGGCTGCCGCGCCGCCTCACCCAACGCCGCGAGCGTCACGGCCAGTTCGGGGTCGAGAGGGGGTGCGTCGGCCGGTGTCGCCGGGGCCCGGCCGGACTGCGCCGACGTGCCACCGGCGACTGCGCCGGCGCCCGGGGCGAACGCTCGCTGGAGGTCCATGCGGCGTAGTCAACCACGCGCGCCGTTGGGGGCGTTCGACGGGAGCGACCGCGCCGGGCGGCCTCACATCAGGAGGGCCGGCTCCCCGAGACCGGCGTAGTAGGCGCCGACGTCGGCGAGGTAGCGCGCATCGGTGGTCTGGCTGTCCACGGCGAAGCGGGGCGCGGCCTTGACCTCGTCCTTGGTGCGGGTGACCGTGACCGTCTTGGTGGCCGGGTCGATGGCCCGCACGATGCCCGCGGGGATCAGCACGCTCTTGCCGAAGACCCAGACCGCGGTGTCGACCACGAGGTGCTGCCGTCCTGGCGTGTCCATCTGGCGTTGCACCTGGCCGAGCTTCCCGTCCGGCGTCTCCACGCCGTACCCCGTCAGCACCGGGTGGCCCTCGTGGCCGATGCCCGTCGGGTAGGCCCAGATGCTGATGTCGTTCATGGTGGAGGGGTCCTTTCTCGGGTGGTTCCGTCAGGCCGGGGCGGGTCCGGGAGGTTGACCGCCGCCGTGGACCCGCCCCGTCCTGCTGAGCCCGTACCCAGCTAACGGAGCGTCACGCCACCGAATGTTCCGAACGGCTCGGCGGGACGTCGCGGAGCCGCCCGTGGAGGTGCCCCGCCGACCGCTCCGGACGGGCGTCGTCACCGGTCGCCCGCTTCCCGGCCCCGGCCACCCCATCCGCGCCGGCCTGGCTGCCGTGCGGGGACGACCACCCGACCGCCCCATCCGGGACGCCGGAACGGGTGGTGTCTGGTTCACGGTCCGTGGCGGGGGCACGCTCACCGGCCACAGGCCACGCTCACGGCCGGACGGGCACGTCCGACGCCGCTCGTAGCTGAGGAGAACCCGTGAACGCTGAAACTTCCGCCCCAGAGTCCGCACTGCCCGCGCCCGAGGCCGAACTGCCCGGGCCCCGGCCGCACCCGACGGTCCACGGCCGGCCCACGCGCGCCCAACTGACCCTCTCTCCCGGAGACACGCGCTGGGAGGTCGCCGTGGTGCTGTACGGGGTCCCCGCGGACGAGTGGCCCACCACGCGGTTGCCGGGCCCCGAGGCGCCGCCACTGAAGGTCCGCGGCGAAGCGCTCACCTTCCTGGGGTACGCCCAGACCGGGCCCGGTCCGCACTACTGGCAGTGGGCCGAGTGCCAGGACGGCGATCACGATCCGGTGCGTCTGATGGCGCACACCGAAGTCCGGCCCGCCGGCATCCAGGACCCGGCGGCGGGCGGGCCGGGGAGCTGACGTGGTGGCCGGGGTTCAGCCGAGGACGAGGGGGAGTTGCACGGCCGGGCCGCCGGCTGCGGCCAGTGCGGCCCGTTGGGCGTCGGTCGGGGCGCGCCGGCCGGTGCCGACCAGGAGGGCGTCCGCGTCGGAGAAGGAGGCCGGGAAGGCCGTACCGGCGATCCCCTCCAGCAGCTCGCGGGCCCGGGCGAGGCCCTCGGCCGGCGGCGGCGCCGCGGCCGGGAGGTGGGCGATCAGGTCGAGGTGGTGCAGGGTCCATTCCAGGACGTACGTGGTGAGGTAGTCGGCGACGGTGAGTACCTGGCCGCGGGTGCCGACCCGGAGGTCCGGGTCGGCGAGCGCCGGCGGCGGAGCCCACGTCGTCGAGGTGGAACCTCAGCAGCCGCGGCTCCTCGTAGGCGGCGGCCAGACGGACCGTCAGGGCGTCGAGGGGGTCGTCGCCGGTCGGCGGTGTGTCGGTGACGTCCCAGTAGGTGACCGCGGTGCGGGTGGGGGCGGTGTCGGCGGGGGTCACGAGGGTGATCAGGACGTCCTGGGCGTCGGTGATCAGGTGGCTCACGAGGTCCCGGACGAGCCAGCCGGTACAGCCGGAGGGCCGGGCGAAGTCCTCGTCGGGGAGGTCGGCGACCGCCGTGCGCAACGCCGTCCATGCGCGGGAGAAGAGGTCCACGCAGGCAAGCTAACAACCGGTCGGGCCGCTCTGCGACCGGTTTTCCCTCCCCCCCGCGCGGTGGGCCCGGGCGGCGCGGGTGGGGAGGGGCGTGGCGGCGGGTCAGCGG
>LIQL01000163.1 GCA_001418405.1 Streptomyces diastatochromogenes
CATCCCGCTACGGCGCGATGCCGGCCAGGGACACCCGAACACCCACTCCCCAGGAGGCACCGGCATGACCCGGCTCAACGAGATCCTCATCACCCCTCTGACCGCTACGGAGCGTCTGGTTCTTGAGCAGATCTCCTTCGGGCACGATCCGGGCGTCGGTGCGGCCAACCTGCGCATGGCGCGCTCCACCTTCAACCGGCACTCGGCACAGATCGGTCACAAGCTCCAGGTCAAGACGCCCCCGGTCAAGGTGCAGATGGGTCTCGTCAGCGGGCAGTTGCCCCTGCCCGAGATCCTGGCTGCGCCCGCCTCGTTCGACGAGAAGGAGCGTCAGCTGTGGCAGGCCCACGCGCTGCACTCCGCCGCGGCCGACATCGCTAAGCACTCCGGCCTCCAGCAGTTCGACCTCGAGGGCGCCACCGCCAGCCTCTTGTTGAAGGCGGGCGCCCACAACGAGGCGCACCTGATCCGCCTTGGCCACGCCTACGGAGTCCTCACCCGCGCTGATGTGCCCCCGCCACGCGCTGCCTGACCGCCCTCGCCACCGTTCGAACGAAAGGCACCTCTTCCCGTGGTAACAGTGAGCCGCCCACGAACCTGCGGGGTGCGCGTGCCCGTCACCGAGGAACTGCGCAACCAGGCCCATGTCGAACGACGCGACGTTCCCGGGATGGTACGCGGCTCCGTCGTGTGCGGGCTGGCGGAACACGGACGTGAGCGGCACCAGGGAACCGTCCGGACGCTCGCTGGCCCCCGGCCCGCAGCGGTGTGGGCCTTCTGGGCCACCGGGGAGACGCCGCACTGCCGCGCACACGACGGTTGCGAGCGAGTCGGTGGGGACGCGAACGAACCCTGCAGCCTGTTCTCGGGGCATCCCTCAGCGTGTTCCTTCGCCCAACAGGACGCCTTCCAGGAGGATCCGATGAGGGTGGAGCGGATCGCCGACGCGCTGAGCGTGCTGGCTGTCTTTGGTCACCACAACGTGTCCACGGTCCTGGCGGCCGCCCATGATGCCACGCTGCTGACCTGGGACGAGCTGCGTGCCCGTCGGATCTGGGCCGGGCTTGCGGAGCATGACCGTGCCTCGGTGTATCGGCTGGTGGGCCGAGCCGAGTCGGTCCGCACGATGCGAGCACACCTGGTGGCCGAGCTGGCCCGCGACGCTGCGGAAGTGGGCCTGCTGTGGGCGCCCGGCTCGCCGGGCCGGCTCCCATGCGGGGAAGATGCCGAAGCCCTGCTCACTGCCCTTGCACACCTGCCCCGTGAGTGGCGCGTCGCCGTGCTGGGCGGACAGCGGCCGCCGCGCTCCCCGCGCACACCGCTGGACGAAGCGGTGCGGTACGCCGTCCAGCAAGCCGAAGCGGGACTTGCCCCGCCGCCGGCAGCCCGCGACTGGGCGGCGGAGTGGGACCGGGAGGAGGACCGGGCGCGCGGGGACCTCGTGGGCGAACGACTCGCGCGCCTGCCCTACGGATGGCAGGTCGACGCGGTACGCCGCATGGCGCTGGGCACCGACGCGCTGGCCGCCGTGTCGGACGCGGCGCTGACGATCAACATCATCCGCGCGTACGGCGTCTACCTCGCCTGGAACGCCCCGCACCAGCCGCGACGGGCCCAGCCGGCCCCATGACCTGGCAGTCGTCCCATCGCTGCCCGCTCACGGCGCGCGCACGCCTTTGCGATCGGCGCCCGTCGGGCGGGCGAGGGCGTGGATGGCGGCGTCCAGGAGCGTGACGAGGCCCTCCCTGGTCTGATGGGAGTCGGTGCGCGGCGTGCGGTGGGCAAGCGAGTCCGCGATGACCATCCCGGCCGTGGCTGGGATGTCCCGGTAACGGGCGACGGCCAGGATCCCGGCCGCTTCCATGTCGGCGGTGAGGACCCCTTCTTCGGCGTACTGCCGCACCTCGACGGCACTCTCCCGGTACAGCGCGTCGGTGGTCCAGGTCCGGCCCAAGTGCACGGCGTGGGCGCACTGTTCGGCCTCGGCGTGAAGGAGGGCGGTCAGGTGGGTGTCGGCGCTGACGTAGCGGTCGGGGGCGAGGTAGTGGTGGGAGAGCCCTTCCCCGCGTGCCGCGTCACGGCAGATCACCAGGTCGCCGGGGTGCAGGTCGCCGGTCAGGGTGGCCGCGGTGCCGATGGTGACGACGGCGGGGGCGCCGAGGGCGATGAGCTGTTCGAGGATGAGGCCGGCGGCCGGGGCGCCGCGGCCGAAGCCCGAGCAGAGCACGACGTCGTCCCGGGTGAGATGGAGGTCGGCGGACACCCAGCGTTCCAGCGGCCGGGTGCCGTCACCGCGTGCGGCGTGCACAGCCAGGGAGGACTGGTAGAGCAGGACGACGCCCGCAGTGTGGCTGAGGTCGGCACCGGGGTGCCGGGCGCGTATGTAGGCGGCGTGTTCGGCGGGGTCGGTGAGGGCGGGAAGGCGGTGCTTGTCCGCCGGCCATGCAGCGCCGGGGCCGGGCACTGTCACGCCGCGGCCGTCCGCTCTGCGATCGCTGCCATGAAGCGCTGTTCCTCCTCCGGGTCGACCTCGTTGACGGTGTGCCAGGGCAGCACCGGATCGTCGATGTGCCGCAGGTGCCGGTCGAAGTCGAGGCCATGGATGCGCAGGGCGTCCAGCAGGTCCTGGCGGTCCAGGGAGGTGAGGTCGGCGCCGCGGTCATAGAGGTGTTCCAGGACGTGCCCGACGCGGCGGTCCCCGCGCAGGCAGACCGCTTCCAGGTAGAGGCGGTTGGTCTCGCCGTACTGCACCCGGTAGTGCGCGGCGAAGGTGTCCTCGCCGACGAGGCTGCGCAGCCGGTCGGTGATGGCCTGCACGTAGCCCTCGATAAGGACCGGGTCGGCCATGGCCAGCCGTTGGGCGGGCGTACCCGGCTCGGGCATGAACTGGTGCAACTTGATGATGACGGAGGCGTCCGGTCGGTCGAGGCGGTCGCGAATCTCGCGGGCCCGCTCCGCGATGGCGAGCCGGTCCTCCTCACGTTCGCCGGGGGCTCCGATGATGAAGTACAGCATGATCGTGTTGATGGCGTCGCCAGCCTCGCGGCACCGTTCGATGGCCGCGTCGACGCGTTCGGGCGGCATGGTCTTGCCGTACAGGGCGACCAGGTCGGCGGCGGCGAACTCGGGGGCGATGGTGACGATGCCCCGGGCCTGGGTCAGGCTCAACTCGGTGAACAGGTGCCCGAAGTCTCCGAGTTCGTTGACGTCGCGCAGGTAGTCGGGGGTCATCTCGTCGGCGCGGACGGAGCCGATGATGGTGCTCACCTGGATGCCCCGGTCCACGGCGCGGTCGCGGTAGGCGCGGATCCGTGCGAGGAGCTCCGCGCGGTGCTTGTACTGGGTGAACGTCGGTGCGCTGATGATGATCCTCGGGACGCCGAGCTCTTCGAGGCGGTCGATATAGCCCAGGAGGAGTTCCAGTGGCGCGGGGCGGAACGGCGGTGTGCGCAGGGTGCAGAAGAAGCAGTTGTGACGGCATCCGATCAGCGGGATCATCCCGGCGGCCGTGCCGTCCGTGATCGGGTAGGTGAAGTGGGCGTCGTGGAGCTCGCCCAACGCGAGCCACTGGGCGCCCACTTCGGCGGGCACGGTGGGGAGCGTGGGACGCACGGCGCTGACCCCGCCCCCGGAGACCAGGTCGCTCTCGTACAGGGCCGGCACGTACAGGCCAGGGATCCGGGCGAGTTGCTCGGGCAGCGAGGTGCTGGCGTTCGGGGTGCGGCGGTGGGCGTGCACGGCACGCAGGAGGGCGGGCAGGGACTTCTCGGCCTCGCCGAGCGCGACGACATCGAGGTAGTCGGCGAGGACTTCGGGGTTGGCGAGGCCGCCTTGGCCTCCGACGACGAGCGGGTGGACGCCTGGGGTGCGGTCGGCGGCGCGGCGCGGGATCCCGGAGAGGTCCAGGAGTCGGAAGACGGAGTGCAGGTCGCCGGCGTTGGTCACGGATACCCCGACGACGTCGGCCTGGTGGACGGGGGCGGCGGACTCGATGCTGCGGTAGCTCTCGCCGTCGGGGGTGGTGAGATGGTTGCCGTCGCGGGTCAGGCAGTCGTACTGCAGGGCCCGCTCGGCGTGGGCGGGCAGGGTGGTGTCGCGGTTGATCCGGTCGTACAGGGCCATGGGGCCGTTGCACATCAAGGAGTAGGCGTGGCCGTAGGGGAACAGGAAGACCATCCGCAGGTCCTCCTCGTCGCGCCCGGCGGGGTACGGGTCGCCGAGGACGGTTTCGCGGGACTGGATGGCCTTGATTTCTTGGGCGAGCTGGGACATGGGGGTGCGTCCTTCCTCGGCGGGGGCCGGGCTTCGCTTCGGAGCGGCCGGGTGTCAGGGGGCGGCGAAGGTCCGGGCGACCTGGTCGGTGGCCTTGCGGATCGCCTCGCAGATCTCCCGCTCGTCGGCGTCGCCGATCCGCGGGTGCAGGCAGGGGCAGAACAGCCGGGCGGCGAGCTGTTCGGCGCGCGGGCAGGTCTGGCTGCCGGTGTGGGCGCGGATGTAGTCGTGACTGGCGTAGGTGGGCGGGTCGTTGATGATGCTGCCGAGCCCGTACTGGTCGGCGAGGACCTCCATGAGGGCGTCGCGTCCGGCCCCGGCCCAGGCTTCGGGAACGAGGAGGTTGTATCGGTAGTACAGGTGCTGTCCGCCGTGCAGGAGCGGGGGCAGCATCAGGTGCGGGATGCCGTGCAGGAGGCGGCTGCGCTGGTGGGCGCGGTTGACGCGGGCGGTGTTCATCTCGTCGAGGCGTTCGAGCTGGATGAGGCCGACGGCCGCCTGCATCTTGGTGAGTTGCTGGTTGGTGCCCCACTGCCGGCTCAGGCCGTAGGTGCGCAGGTGCCGCAGCCGGTCGGCGAGCCGCGCGTCGCCGGTGGTGACCATGCCGCCCTGGCCGAGGGTCGTCATGAGCTTCTTGGTCTCGAAGCTGAAGATGGTGGCCCACCCCTCGGCGCCGACCGGGAGCCCGGCCGGGGTCGTGCCGCCGCAGGCACGGGCGGCGTCCACGATCACCACCGGCGGGCCGTGGTGCGGGTGCGGGTGGCGCTGAGCGAGGTCGAGGAACGGGCGCAGGTCGGCTGCGAGCCCGTTCCAGTGGGTGACGAGGATGGCGCGGGTGTGGTCGGTGAGTCGGCGGGCGACGTCGGCCGGATCCAGGTTCAAGGTGAGTGGGTCGGGTTCGGCCAGCACGAGGTCGCCGCCCTGGTGGATGACTGGCAGATGGGTGCCGACGAAGTTCAGCGCGCAGCTGATGACCTCGTCGCCGGGCTGCAGGTCCAGGCAGTTCAGGACCATCTCGAGCGCGGGCCCGCCGCCGTTGAAGGCCACCGCGTGCCGGGAGCGGGTCTTGTCCGCGAACGCGTCCTCGAACGCGGCGATGTGCTCCTTGCCGCGCCATCCGGTCTGCCACGGCAGGGAGTCGGCCATCGCCTCCTGGACGGCAGCGAGTTCGGCTGCGCTGTACCAGCCGCCCTGGGCCGGGTCGTCGGGCCAGCGCCGCGGCGCGGTGGAGCGGGGCACGGTGGTGGTGTCGGTGGGCATGTCGCATCTCCAGTTGGTGCGGGCCGGGCTGGTCGGCTGGCGAGGGCCGGCGTGGGTCAGCAGGGGGCGGGGTGGATGCGGCGCTGCTCGTGCGCGGTGATGAGCGCGACCTTGCTCGCGGCGCGCGAGGCGGGGTCGAAGGTGTGGCCCAGCCAGTGGCTGGTCAGGTACGCGGCCAGCTTCAGGCCGATGACACCGGCGCCCAGACACAGGACCTGGGCGTTGTTGTGGGTGACCGCGTGCTCGACGCTCAGCGGGTCGTGGGCGGTGACCGCCCGGACGCCGTGGACCTTGTTGGCGGCGATCGCCATGCCGAGGCCCGTGTGGCAGACCAGCAGGGCCCGGTCGGCGTGGTGGGCGGCGATGAGCTGAGCTGCGGCGAAGGCGACGTCCGGATAGGGCAGCTGCTCGTCCCCGGCGCCGACCCTGATGATCGGGCCGACCTGCGGGTGGGCGGCGAGGTGGTCGGCCAGGGCAGTGGCGTAGGCGGCACCGGCCCGGTCGCCGCCGACGGCGATGCGCAGGTCCTCGGGCATGGCGGTCCTCTCCTGACGAGCAGCGGTGTACGGGGGTGGTGCCGGGGCTTCGGTGTCCCGCTCGGGTTCCACCCTGGGCAGGGCGCCGAAGCCCCGAAAGGCACTGCGACGGTGCGGCGGGAGTGCGGCGAGGAGCACTGTCAGAGCACTGCCTCAGTCCGTGGTGCTCCTCATACGGACCGCGTACGGTGCGCGGGCGCGCGTCAACTCCACACGTCATTCACGGCGTTGATGACACGTTCGACGTCCTGGTCGGTCATCGCCGGGTAGCACGGCAGGGACAGCTGGCGGCCGGCCGCCAGCTCGGTGACCGGCATCGGGCGGTGGACCATGTCCCGGTAGGGGCCCAGGGTGTGCACCGGCTTGAAGTGGCTGCTGGTGGCGATCTGGTGGCGCTCCAGCAGGGCGGCGGCCGTCACGTCGCGGTCCAGGAGCGCCGCCTCGGGGTCGATGAGGACCGCGTACAGGAACCAGCCGTGTTCGACGCCGGGCAGGACCGTGGGGAGGGTCAGACCGGGCAGGTCGGCGAGGGCGCTCGTGTAGGCGGAGGCGATGGCCGCGCGGCGGGCGGTGAACTCGGGCAGCCGGTTGTACTGCACGACGGCGAGGGCGGCGGTCAGGTCGGACATGACGTACTTCAGGCCGGGGACGGTGACCTCGTAGTCGGCGGTGTTGCGTTTGCCGTGCCGCTGCCAGGCGGAGGAGTCGATGCCGTGCCGACCCAGCAGGCGGGCCTTGTGGACCAAGTCGCCACGCCCGGCAAGCAGGCCGCCTTCCCCGGCGGCGGCGACCTTGTTGGCGTAGAGGCTGAACGCTGCGAGGTCGCCGGTGCTTCCGGCGGTCAGGCCATCGCGGCTGGCGTGCAGGGCGTGGGCGGCGTCCTCGATAAGCAGCACCCCCTGGTGGTCGGCGAGCTTGCGGAAGGCGCGCATATCGCACATCTGGCCGCCGTAGTGCATGACGGCGATGGCCTGGGTGAGAGGCGTGATGGCGGCCTCAGCCGCCTCGGGGGTGATGTTGAGGGTGACGGGGTCGACGTCGACGAATACGGGGCGCGCGCCGACCTGCAGGACGGCGTTGGCCAGGGCGCAGAAGGTGAGGCTGGGGGTGATCACCTCGTCTCCAGGGCCGATCCCGGCGGCGAGGAGGGCGAGGTGGAGGGCGGCGGTGCAGGAGGTGACAGCGAACGCGTCCTCGGCGCCCAGACGGTCGCGAACCGCGTGCTCGAGGCGGGTGGCCTTGGGGCCGTGGGTGAGCCAGCCGGAACGCAGGGTGTCGAGGACCTCCCGCTCTTCCTCCGCGCCGATCAGGGGCCGATTCCACGGCAACGGTTCCACCACGGCGAGGGTGTGGGTCATCGCACGCTCCAGGAGGTGCGGGTGTAGTCGGCGTGCAGGCGGGTGCAGTCGTCATCGGCCAGCGCGCGAATCCGCCCGTCGGCCAGGGAGTTCTTCAGGCCGACGAGGTTGTCGTACTCAGGCAGATCCGGGTGGTCGAGGTCCCCCGCCTGCACGGCGTCGGCGACCTCGCGTACGCCGTGGGACAAGGGGGTGGGGCAGGCGCCGGGGAAGGCGGCGGTCAGGCGGGCGAAGGAGGTGCGGTAGTCGCGGGCGTCGGCCTCGTCGCGCTCGGGTCCGGCGTCGATGCGGCACCCGGGTACGGCCTGCTGCACGGTCTGGGCGATCTCGGCGATGGTGTAGTTCTCGCGGTCCGCGCCCACGTTGAAGGTCCGGTGACCGTCGGGGGTGGTGAGGACTTGGGCGAGGACGTCGGCGACATCGGCGACGTGGACGAGCGGTCGACGCTGTGTGCCGCCGTTGAGGGGGATCCGTCCGGTGGCCAGGGCCTGGGCGGTCATGCGGTTGGCGACGGAGTCCAGGCGTTGGCGCGGGGAGCGGCCGTGCACGGTGGCCAGCCGCAGCACGGTCAGCGCCCGGTCGTTCAACAGACCGGTCAGGGTGCGCTCGGCGAGGACCTTGGTGCGGGCGTAGATACCGAGCGGGTTGGGGGTGGTGTCCTCGTCGACGGTGCCGTCGTGGTGGCCGTAAACGCTGCAGGAGGAGAAGAACACGACATGCTTGACGCCGGCGGTTCGAGCCACCTCGGCGGCCAGGACCGGGGAGGCGTAGTTGAGTTCGACGGCGAGGGTCTCGTCCAGGGCGCAGGCGGGCTCGCCGACCAGGCCGCCGAGGTGGACGACCGCGTCGGCACCGGTGGCCGCGCGGCGCAGCGCGGCTGGATCGCGCAGGTCGGCCTGGATGAAGGTGCTGGCGCTCGGCAGCAGGCGGGCGGGGTCGTCGCCGCGCTGGTAGATCAGACCGTCGACGACGGTGACCTGGTGGCCGAGTTCGGTGAGGTGGCGGGTGGCGACGGTGCCGAGGTAGCCGGCGCCGCCGTACAGGACGATGCGCACCAGAATGCTCCTTCCAGGAGACGGTGGAGGTCGTTAGGCGGCGCAGGCCGGAGCGGCCAGCGCCTTCATCGCTGGGGAACCGGTGGAGGGGGTGGCGGCAGGGGTGGGGAAGGCGGCGCGGCCCAGGGCGGTCCCGCGCAGGTCCGCGAGGCGCGGGACGGGCAGGAGATCGAGTTGCTCGGTGGGGTGGAGCAGGCCGCGCTCGCAGGCCTCGGCCTGCCACACGGCGCACGCGGCGCGGGGGAAGGCGAGGTTGAAGCCGATCTCCCCTTTGGGGAGGACCGCGTTGAACGGTGCGGCGATCTCCTGGTGGTTCCAGTAGTCGTACACGGAGGTCGCCTTGGCCTGCTCGAAGACGGGGAACAGGGCCGGGTAGCGGGGCAGGGTCCGCATCTCGCGGAAGACGAGCTGGCCCGCCAGGTGCGGGGCGGTGGCGGTGAGGAGGTCGAAGTCGGCGGCGGCTTCCGAGAAGGACACCGCCGAGGTGTCCGCGTCGTCGCCGAGCGCGGCGACCGCGAACAGGTGCGGCAGGCGGCGCCGGGTGTAGTCGCTGGCGCCTGCGGCGAGGCCCGGCTCGATCGTGCCGATCAGCTGGGTCAGCTGGGTGTGGTCTGGGTTGAACAGCGCGAGGTCGAACAGACGGCCCATCGTGGTGACTGCGGCGAACGCCAGCTGCTTGTTGAGCCGGTTGTTCATCTCCCCGACCGCTGCGTACGCCCGGGTCGCCGCGCTGGTGGAGTACAGCAGGAGGTATTCGCTCAGCACCTCGAAGTACAGGTATCCCAGGAACGGGAAGTGCTCGATGGCGGCGGCGAGTTGGTCGAAGAAGGCGTGCTGCGGCACGGTGCGGGCGCCGCGGGCCTCGGCGAGCAGCAGGTCGAGAAAGCCGGCCGTCTCCCTCACGCGCCGCACGGCCGCCTGCTGCAGGTGGTGGTCCTCCGCGGCCGTCAGGAAGCTGCGGTGCTTCCGGTAGGCCGCCAGGTGGATGCCGCCGAGCCGCAGGTAGTTCAGTCCCTTGGCGGGCGCGGGCCGCTCGGGGCGGACTTCGAGGACGAGGGTGGTGGTGCCGGGTTTGGTCTCCAACAGGTACGCGCCGAGGTTGTGGGGGCGCAGTCCGTCGGCGGTCGCAACCACCGGGGCGCAGTACAGGGCTCCGACCAAGCATCCTGCGGCGCCCTGGAGTTCGCCCGTGGCGCGGATGGCGTCCAGGGCGAGGGTGGTGTGCATCAGGTGGATGGGACGGCCGCTGGTGAGTGTGGTGAGCATGGTGTTGCCGCTGACGTGCAGCAGGTGTCCGTTCGGCGCGTCGTGGTGCTCGACGAGCCAGTCGGTGGGGCTCTGGGCGAGCGCGGCGGGGCCGGGAGCCTGGGCGCGGGCGCCGAAGTCGGTGTGGACGGGCTCCCACGCGTCAAGGGCAGCGGGCACAGCGCCTCCTCCTTCTTCTATCTAGCGGGTGAGGGTGGTCAGGGCGTGGGCCAGGGCGTCGCGGGGCGCGGCCCCGTTGAGGTGGGCGCGCTCGCTGTGCACGACCAGGCCGTGCGCGAACGCGGGCAGCCAGGCGGGGATCGTCAGACGCAGGTGGGCGGGGTTGGGCCACCAGCGGCGCGCGGGCAGGCGGAAGCGGTCCATGCAGTCCGCGGCCTTGAGCAGGTCGGTCAGATGCGGGGCCCGCTGGTAGGCCGCGTGCTGGCGTGCGTCAAAGGCGTCGTAGGGGAGGTTGTGCACGGCGATCGCAGTGGCCGCGTGGGTGCGGAGCTCGGCGGACACTTCCAGGCGGAAGGCGGCCAGGACCGTCTCGGCGTGCTCGGTGAACCAGTCGGCTCCGCGTCGGCCGTGCTCGGGGTCGGCGCGGTCGTCGCGGCGGCGGCAGTCGTGCACGGCGGCCGCCGTGCACAGGGCCGCGGTGTGCTCTTGGTCGAGGCCGTAGGCGGAGGCAAGGAGAAAGGCGAGCACGCAGGTGCGGGCGCCGTGCCGGATCCCGTGCAGTCCGTCGGCTTGTGCACGGGTGGTGAACCACGCCGCGTCGGGGGCCAGCACCAGCACCTCATCCGCCGCGAACGCCGGGGAGCGGGGAGCGGGCGCGGGGGGCTCGGCGGCGATCCAACCGAGCGTCGGGGCGTCCATGAACTGGTGGTCCGGCAGCGCCCTGGCGGCTGCCAAGTCGCGAAGTGTGTCCGGGCGCTGAGGCATCACGGTCCTCCTTCCGGGGCGATCCCGGGGCGGGATGCGGGTCAGGTGAGGGCGGGCTGGCGGGCGGCGACGGGGGTGGCAAGGCCGGTGGCCGCCGAGGTGAGCAGCGCCTCGGTCGCGGTGACGGCGGCCGCGCCCTCCGCGAGGGTCACCAGGCCGCTCACCGGTGCTCCGCGCAGGACGTCGCGCATCAGCTGGTGCTGGACGGTGAACGGCGCCGCCCGCTCGGCGAGCGTGATGGCGTACGCGTCGCCGGGAGCAACGCCGGGGAAGGCGCCGGATGCGGCCGGGCGGGCGGTGTTGGGGTGGTGGGTGAGGGTGCCCGCGACGGTATCGGCGATCAGCACGCCGGCCGCGGTGTGGGCCTGAACGATGCGCTGCTTGAACGGGCTGATCCAGTCCGCGTGGTGGTGGGCGAGCAGGCCGCCGCGCAGCATGGTGGTGGCGGTGGCGGTGTCCTCGTACGGGCCGGCCAGGACGCGGGTGGACGCGGTGACCGACTCGATGGGCTCACCGGCAAGCCACGAGACCAGGTCGACGTCGTGGACCAGCAGGTCGAGGACGACGCCGACGTCGAGGATGCGTCCGGAGTACGGGCCTTGTCGGCAGGTGGTGAGCTGCCACAGCTCCCCGAACCTGCCGATGTTGAGGAGCCGGGCGAGTTCGGTGATAGGGGCCTGGTGGCGTTCAGTGTGCCCGACGGCGGCGAACACCCCGGCCTGGGTGAAGGCCTCGTGGATCCGCCAGGCGGCCGCCCCGGTGGGGGCGAGCGGCTTCTCGATCAGCGCGGGGACGCCAGCGGCCGCGAGGGCCAGAGCGTAGTGCTCGTGGGTCGTGCTCGGGGTGGCGATGACGCAGTAGTCCAGGCCCAGGCGCAACATCGCCTCCACGTCGGTGAAGGTGGGCACGTCCGGGTGGGAGGCCCGCCGGGCAGGGTCGAGGTCGGCCAGGGCGACCAACTCGATGCCGGGCAGGGCGGCCAGAGTGCGGGCGTGGACGGTGCCCGCCCAGCCCAGGCCGATGACCGCGGTGCGCAGCGTGTTCACGGGGGTGTTCCTCCAGATAGGGCGGGCCGGGGCGGGTCACAGGGCTGCGGGGGCGCCCCAGGAGGTGATCCGGCTGGTGCTGGTCTCCGCGCGCAGCCAGTCGGGGATCGCGTTCGGAGTGGTGCGCACCCACTGCACGTAGCGGTCGATGCCCTCGCCGACGCTGACCGCGGGGCTCCAGTTCAGGACGTCGCGCATGCGGGCGGTGTCGGCGCAGGCGCCGAGGGGGTCCTGGGCGACCTGCGGGGCATCGACGATGTCGGCCGAGGGGAAGTGCCGGCGAACGTGTTCGGCGACGTCGCGTACCGAGGTGGGGGTGCCGGTGCCGAGGTTGAGAGTCTGCCCGGCCGCCTTGGGGGCGGTCAGGGCGCGCACGACGGCGGCGGCGATGTCGTCGCGGAAGATGAAGTCGCGCAGCTGACGGCCTCCGTTGTTGAGCAGTAGCTGCTGCCCCAGGGCCGCGTACATCGTGAACTGGGCCACCACCCAGGAGGCGGCGCCCGGCTTGGGGACCTGGCCAGGGCCGTAGACGCTGAACGGGCGCAGGATCGCGAAGTCCTTCTCGGCCACGCCCAGGAGCTGACGGGTGTGACCCTCGGCCCACAGCTTGCTGTTGGCGTAGACGTTCAGCGGGTCGAGCTGCTGGTCCTCGGTGAAGACGCCGGTGCGCGGGGCCTGCGGGGCGCCGTGGCCGTAGACCTGCGCGGTGGACAGCAAGACGAAGCGCCGCACGTGGCGGGCGGCAGCCACGGTCCGCAGCACGCTGTCCGTGCCGGCCAGGTTGGTGCGTACCGCGGTGGCGGGGTCGGTGGTGCAGCCTTGGACGGTGGAGTGGGCGGCGGCGTGGACGACATAGTCGGCCTCGGCCACCAGGCGCTCGACCACAGTCTGGTCGTTGATGTCGCCGATGGTCAGGTCCGGGTCGCTGGGACCGGTGCCCAACAGGGTGAGAGGAGTGGGTCCGTAGGCGCTCAGGTTGTCCAGCAGTGCCGGGCGCGCCCCGGCGGCGGCCAGTGCGCTGCGCAGGACGGTGCCGATGAACCCGGCGCCGCCGGTGATCAGGACGCGGGCGCCGGTCAGGTCGTCGTGCGGCGAAGGGGTCACGGGGCTCTCCCTGTCGGGTGGGTGCGGGTCAGGAGCAGATGAAGTGGCCGGTGAACTTGGTGAGGGCGAAGTAGCCGCGCTCCTCGATGACGGCCTGAACCCGGGCGCGCACGCGGTGTTCGAGTTCGAGGAAGAAGGACTGCGGTAGGCCCTCCCCCGGTTTGCTGCTGGCGCAGCAGTAGTTGCAGCTGCGATAGAAGGCCATGAAGTGCTCGGCCTTGCCGAACTGCAGCTGGTCGTGCCAGTCCACGCGGACGACCGAGGAGAAGTACGGTTCGAGCTGGGCGGCGCCGTTGTCCAGGGAGATGCGCGCCTTGGGGGTCGCACGGAAGAGGTCCTGGGGGGCGTTCATCTCGTGCAGCGCGGCGAAGTGCACGTCGTACATCTCGACCATGGAGTCGGGCCGGTCGGTGGCGAGCAGGAACCGGCCGCCGGGCCGCAGGACCCGCCGCACTGCGGCGAAGCAGCCGGGCAGGTCGGTGACGTAGTGGGCCATGTAGACGGCCATGACACGGTCGAAGGTGTCGGTGCCGAAGGCGCTCAGGTCGTCCGCGCTTCCTTCGACGAACTCGCACGGCGTCGCAACTCCGTCCAGACGCTGGCGGGCCGCCTCCAGGGCGCCCGGGGCGATGTCGAGGCCCACGAGGTGGCCGGCCGCGAGGTGGGGGCGGATTCGCGCCAGGATTTCGCCGTTGCCGCACCCCAGATCCAGCAGTTCCTCCGTCCCGCGCAGCTCGAGGGCGCGGATCAGCTGGTCGTGCAGGGCCAGCGGGTTCGTGCGGAACCGGTCGTGGGCCAGCTGCTTGGCGTCCAGCTTGCTGGTGTCGGTGAAGTAGCTGTCGCGGGCGTCCTCGGCCCGCAGCTCGAAGTGCTGCTCGGGGATCACCCTCGATGCCAGGGCATCCAACTCCGGTGTGCGGAAGTCGAGTTCCGCATCGATGGTCGACAAGGCGTGCGCTCCGATCGCGGCAGTGGGCGGGCCACCGGTGCCGGGCAGGTGATCCCTGCCGCGGCCTGCGGGGTGCTCCCACCGTCCCGGCCGCGGGCCACCGGCCGGAAGCGACTGCGGCGGTGCCGTTCGCGTGCGGCCCCGAGCACTGTCGGAGCACCGTCTCGTGGGCTTCCGCGACTGAGGAGCGGGCGCTAGCGTCGCCCGGATATCCCAGCGCGCCACGGGTTTTACGCAGGAGGCACCGTGCCGAAGATCCACCGGTTAGTCATCGCCCGTGAGGCCCGCAACATGAGGCGGCCTGATCTCGCCCGTGCCCTGCGTCGGCTCAGCGCCGAGCGCAAACCGGCTCTGGGAACGGCGCCCTCGGGAGTCCTACGCTGGGAGGACGGCCGCGAGCCCGAGAAGGAGACGCAGAAGCTGCTGGCCGAGCTGTTCGACATCGACCCGTGTCTCGTCGACACCCACCCCTGGCCCCTGTGGCTCGAGTTCGACCCGCTTCAGCAGTACACCGATTTCCCGTGGACCCCCCGAGGCGCGCTGGACGCGCTCAGAGACTCAGTCGGGAGTGACATGCATCGCCGGTCCTTCCTGTTCAGCTCGACGGCCCTGACCGCGAGCCTCTTCTCCTGGCTCACCGCCGACCCCGCAGCCGCAGGTGAGATCACCAGCGGCCGACGGATCGGCGAGGCCGCCGTCACCCACATCGAGCGCAAGGTCCGCATGCTGCGCCGCACCGACGACGAGGACGGCGGCGGGACCCTGATCCGCGAGACCGCCGCGGCCAACGAGATGGTCGCCGACCTCCTGGACAACCGCAGCTACTCCCTCGATCACGGGCGGCGGCTGTATGCCGCGGCCGCCGACTTGGAGCGCATGCGGGCCTGGGCGCTCTTCGACGTCCACGGTTCGTGCAACGACCGGATCTTCAAGTCCGCTCTCCAGTCCGCCCATAGCGCCGGGGATCTTGGCCTGGGGGCGCACATCCTCACCTTCTGGGCAGCCGCCGCCTACAACTGCGACCGGCCCGCCGAGGCCGAGTCCATGGCCAGCGCCGCCCTGAGCACCGTGCGGGGCAAGGCCGCCCCGCGCGTGGAGGCGCTCGTCTACGCCCGCCGCGCCCGCGCCCGCTCCCACCTCGGCGACGCACGCTGCTGGTCCGACCTCGACTTCGCCGAGCGGCACCTGCACCGCGCCGAGCAGGACAAGGACGCGAGCGAGCCGGAGTGGGCGTACTGGATGAACCTCGCCGAGTTCCAGGGCTCACGCGCCTCCACCCAGTTGGCCATGGGACGCCCGCGCGACGCCGAAGACACCTTCGCGGCCGCGGCCCGCGCCTTCGACGGCGGCGCGGTGCGCACCCACGCCCTCTATCTCGTCCGCCAGGCCGACGCACAGTGGCGCCAGGGACACTACGAGGAATCCTGCGGCACCGCGCACCAGGCCCTGGATCTGACCGACCAGATCAGTTCCCAGCGCACCACCGGCCCGCTCCAGGACCTCGTGGCCACCATGGACTCCCACCCGAGCCTCGGGGCCGTCAAGGATCTGCGTGAGCGGGTCGCCACAGTCTGCTGACCGCAGGCCGCGCAACCAAGGTCAGACGATCGGCGGCCGGCCCGCGCGGGTCAGCCGCCACACGGTCCGCCAGCGCATCGGACGGCGCTCCAAGTGCCCCCCGCGCAGCCCCTCAGCGAACCCCTTGAACCACACGCGCAGATTCCCCGAGGACCGGAACCGCCACACGCTGACCGCGACCCAGGTGGCCAGGTACACGGGAACCAGCGGGGCGGGCAGGCGCCGACGGGCGACCCAGACCCGGTTCCGGGCGACCATCCGATAGAACGGGCCGTGCCGTGCCGGGTTCGTTGCCGGGTGGTGCACCTCGATGTCTCCGGCGTACCAGCCGACCTTGCCCAGGTCCCACAAACGCCACGACAAGTCGACGCCCTCGTGGAAAAGGAAGAAATGCCCAGGCCAGCCGCCTGCGGCGTCAAAATCCGTGCGCCGGACGAGGACAATGCCCTCGGCCATGACCGTGACGACGCCCGAGCGCCGGGCGTCCCCTGACCGCAGCCGGGGAACCCACCGTCCTAGGGTTTCACCGGTTTCCGGGTCGGCGATCCGGGGCTGTACGTACGCGGCGTTCGGATGCCGGTCGAACTCGGCGATCAGCCGGGTGAGGGTGTGAGGATCGGGGAGGACCGCGTCGTTGTCGAAGAACAGCACGAACTCGGCATTCCCGGCGGCCAGCGCCTGAGCACCGACATTGCGGCCTTCTGGAATGCCCGTGTTCGTATCGAGTGTGACGCTTTGCACTCCATCGGGTACGTAGTCCGGCTCCACGCCGTTCCCGACAATGACGACGCGCAGATCGACGCCCTGCTGGGCGAGGGCCGAAGCCATGGCCGTGCGGAATTCCTGATCGCGGTCGTTCATGGTGAGCACGACGATGTCGACCGTGCGCTTGGCAGCGGGCTCTTCCCTGCTCACCTTGACCTGTCCTTCTAGTGCTGGAATCGACGCACGCCTCGCACTCAGGGGTGCATGGCGATCCGGAAGGGGCCGCGAAGCGCGTCTCGGCGTTGCCCTGTCTGCACGGCCCTGCGCAGCGTAGCGCCCACAGCGCCTCATCAAGAACTCCGGATGCCGGGTCAGTAGCGCGTTCCATAACGCGGCCTGAACACATTGAGACACCTCGCTGGCCGAACTCGGACAGTGGCGCACAGGAGCGAACCCCACCCTCGAATGTGTGACCGTGTGTCGACTGCTCTTGCACGGACGGTAGGGTCCGGGCATGGCCGAGAAGGAGCACGCGCTCAGCGAGAACCGCATCAACCGGATCGGCATGGAGGTCCGCGCGGTCTGCCCGGCCTTCGACGCCGACACGTTCGCTCGCGACGTCGTCGGCGACTTCCCGCGGCTGGCGCTGAAGGCGCGGATCGCCCGGACCAGCGAAGGACTTCGCACCTACCTGCCGGTCGACGGACTCCAGGCCGTCGATGTCCTGCTGAGATCGCTGCCTGGGTCCCCGGAGGAAGCCGGGGCGAGCACCGACTTCGGCCTCTACATCTACGCCCCGCACTCGCACTTCGTCGCCGCGTACTGCCGCACTGGACCGGACCTGGAGCAGGCGCTGGAGGCACTTCGGCGCCTGACGCCGTACTTCTCGGCGGAGGACGCCATGCGGTACTTCATCGGGGACTTCCCGACACAGACGTTCAAGGTCATCAGGGCGTGGACCGAGGACCCCGATCACCGGGTACGCCGTCTGGTGAGCGAGTCCACCCGTCCGACCCTCCCCTGGTCCGTCAACATTCCCGTCGGCATCGACGCCGGACTGCCGGTGCTCGACCGGCTCTACGGCGACGACAGCCGCTTCGTGACACAGTCGGTGGCCAATCATCTCCATGACATCGCCGAGGACGATCTCGGCCTCGTGCTCGACACGCTCGGCAGGTGGCAGGCGGAGGGCGGCGCCAAGGAGAAGGAGTTCGACTTCATCGCGCGGCAGGCGCTACGCAACCGGCTGAAGAAGGGCGACGAGGCTGCCTACGAGTTCCTCGGCTACCCGAGCGACCCGCCGGTCGAGCTCTCCCCCATCCGTCTGGATCGCACGCAGCTGCGCCTCGGCGAGACGCTGGGGTTCGCCGCGGACCTGGCCGCTTCCGCAGCGACGAAGCTGCGGGTGAACTACGTGATCTTCTCCCCAACCAAGACCGGCCGGCGTAGGGAGAAGGCGTACGTCCTGAAGACCACCGAGGCCCAGGCCGGGCAGACGATCGAGCTTGGCAAGCAGCATCCTCTGCGGTCCACGGCAACCGTGACACTCATGCCTGGAACGTACACGCTCGAGATCCACGTCAACGGCCGCCGATCCGCACCGGTGCATTTCCAGGTAGCCGAGGCGTGACGGCGCGAGGACGGTCCGGCTGACGGAGAGGACGCTTGTACCGCGAACGCTGCACGCGGTTGTGCCAGATGGCATAGGGCAGGGGCGATTCAACAGCAGTTAATCAATTCGGTAATATTTCCCTTGTACTGAGCACCGGCGATCAGGGGGAATCAGGATGCGACGCGTTGAGACGTATTTGGTTGACGATTTGTGCGGCGAAAAGGGGGGCGGGGTAGAGCGTCACGTCCTGGAGATCGACGGCACGAAATATGAGATCGACCTCAACCTGGACAATTACCAGCGGCTGCGCATCGAGCTGGAGCCCTACATGCAGGCTGGGCGGAGGCGGCCGAGAAGCCGGGCGAGAAGCAGCGCACCTGCTGGCCCCTCTGACGGCGACGCGAGAGCGGCCCGCCGGTGGGCGAAGAACAACGGTGTGAGGGTGCCTTCCCGGGGCAGGCTGCCCCGGCGGGTCTGGGAGGCGTTCTACGCGTCGAGCATGTGACCCCGTGGCATGACCGCGGCCGCCAAGACGTAGAGATGTCCGCCAGCTGGTGATGAAACGAAACGGCTCTAGCGGCCCTGCCCTGACCGTTGTGAAGGGGAAGTGATAGCCCCGATTGAAGACTTGCTCCGGAATCCCGGACACTGCGAAGCCTGTGCGGTGGACGCAGCGAGATTCCGGAGCTTCCACGTTCTTACAGGGTGCACGGCAGAGGGCGGCCGCCGTTGTAGCGGACCATATCGGCCTGTATCGCGGGGATGGGCAGTCGACTTCCCGGAGCATCTCCTTGGTGCTCAGCGAAGGCACGGTGCAGGTTGCCCACCAGGCGTTCCCGCTCGGGCAAGGCCGCGTACGCCCCGAGGTCGGCGCGCTGCGCGGTCTCCAGCGGATCCCAGCCGGCGGCAAGGCCGTCGAGGGCCAGTTGCTGAACCCACCGCAAGTACTCGGCGTTCTGCTCAATGACCTCCGGGCCGGTGACCGGCCCGTGGCCGCTGACGACGATCTGCGGGGCGAGCTGGCGCAGGCGGTCAAGGGCCTGGATGCTCCCGCTGACCGACCCCATCAGGACGAACGGCGTGCTGGACGAGAAGGTGAGGTCTCCGGAGAAGAGGATCCCGTGCTCCGGCAGCCAGGCCGCGATGTCGCCCACCGTGTGTGCTGGACCAGGGTGGAAAAGGTCGACGCGAAGCCCGTCTACGTGCAGGGTCAGCCGGTCATCGAACGTCACGGTCGGCGGAACGATCTTGATGTCGCCCCAGTCCGCGTCCGGCCAGACGAGCGGCAGGTCGAGCCCGTCCCGCAGGATCGCCGTGCGGGTGGCTTCGTGTGCGATCACGCTGGTTGAGGGGAACCGTGCGGCGCCGTAGTGGTGATCACCGTGATGATGGGTGATCACCACCTGATTGACCGGGCGGCCGGTGTGCGAGGCGATCAGCGACTTGAGGTGGTCGGCGCTCGACGTGCTGGCCGTGCAGTCGATGAGGGTCACCCCGTCCTCGCCCACGAGGACGCCGGCGTTGCTGACGCACCAGCCGCCCCGCGGCTGCAGGTAGGCGAACACCCTGTCCGGCAGAAGCTCGTGCAGGTGCGAGGTGGCTGTGCGGGGCGGGGTAAGTAGGTGTGCGTCAGGCACGGACTGGAATCCTTCGACTTTCTACACGGGCATGACGGCCATGAACCGGCAATGCGGCAGGTCCAAAGGAGCCATCGGTAGAAGTATCACGTTGAATTCTGTACGGCCCTGTCGGGGCAGGTACAGGCGCCGAGTTGTATCCGCCGGAGGGTGCGTCAGGGTGGGCAAGTTCGGGGAATCCCACAGGCGCCGGGCTACGGGGTCTGTGAGAACGGTCTCAATGACCTCCTTGAGTCGTGCGTCGTTGCTCCACTGCTCGGCGTGAAGCCGGAGCTGGGCCAGCATCGGCATAGCCCACTCGGTCTCCCAGTTGATGAGCTGAGCCCGGGCCTCGGGGTACGTCAGGATCCATTCCATGACGTTGGCGCCGTGCAGAATCCATGGGTAGTCGTCAACGAGCTGCTCGTTGTACGCGAGGACGTCCCAGCGGTGATCGCTGAGATATGCACCCCACGGCTTGATGTCCTGGACGAAGGTGCGGATCGCGTCCGGCAGAGCGGAGGACGTGCCACACCCCAGGTCCACAGGCGGTGCCTGGCCTCGGGTGATGCGGTACACGGCGTCCCACTCGGAGAGGTCCAGGTCGAGGATGCGCCGGATGGCGTAGAGAAACGCGTCCGAGTAGTTCCGAGGCTTGCCCGTCTCGAGATTCCCGTACCAACGCTTGGATACGCCCGCGAGCTTGGCGGTCTCCTCCTGCGTGATTCCGGGCTTATCCCGGGGGCCGAAGGCTGCGGTGAATCCGGGAATGTCAGCGGGATTGCGCCGGGCCCGTGCCTGCCTGAGCACGCGGGTCACGGTCTGTCGTTGTGCAGCAATATGTCGATCTATAACGTTCATATAACGGAACCCTTGAGACCCAGATCACAGCTGGTTGCGGATGTACGTGGTGCAGCCTTCGCCGCTTCGTGAGCCTGAACGACCAACACCCCCTTCCCGTGCGGGAATTGAGCGATGGGCAAGGTTTCCGAGAGGGGAACTGCCAGTTCCTATGATGCGCAAGGGGAACTGACGGTTCCCATCCGGGCATATCACCCGGCGATATCTCATGTCCCTCAAGTCCTACTGGGCCGTAGGGTCGCTATGCGCAGTCACGGCGTGCCCACCATCGGGCACGCAGAGTTGGGTTTTTGCACAAAAAGGACCAAAATGTCGCGTTCTGTTTTGATCACCGGCGGACGCCGTGGGATCGGTCACGCCGCGGCCCGCGCTCTCGCTGAGGCCGGGAACAAGGTGGCGTACACCTACCGCTCGGGCGAACCTCCCGAGGACCTCGCGGCCCTGGGCTGCCTGCCAGTGCAGTGCGACATCACCGACCCCGAACAGGTCGAGCTCGCCTTCAAGCAGGTCGCGGAAGCGCACGGCCCCGTCGAGGTCCTGGTGGCCAACGCCGGGACGACCAACGACCAGCTGCTGCTGCGCATGTCCGAGGCCGACTTCACCTCGGTCCTCGACACAAACCTCACCAGCGCCTACCGGCTCGCCAAGCGGGCCGTCAAGGGCGGCATGCTGCGGGCCCGCTACGGCCGGATCATCCTGATCTCCTCGACCGTGGCCCTGCGCGGCGAGGCGGGCCAGAGCAACTACGCCGCCTCCAAGGCCGGACTGGTCGGCTTCGGCCGCTCGCTCGCCCGGGAACTGGGCTCGCGCAACATCACCGTCAACATCGTCACGCCCGGCCTGACCGACACGGCCATGGCCGGCGCACTCAGTGACGAGCGGAAGGCGGACATGGCCCGCCAGATCCCCCTCGGACGCATGGCGCGCCCCGAAGAGATCGCCTCCGCCGTCAGCTTCCTGGCGAGCGACCAGGCCAGCTACATCACCGGCGCCGTGATCCCCGTCGATGGCGGCGCGGGAATGGGCCACTGACACACGCTCCCTCGGCGCCAGCGAGCCCCACGGGGGTGGGCTCGCCGGCCGAGGGAGTCCTGCCGCAGCGCGCCGCTACCGGACGGTCGGCGCTGGCTGATCAGCCGCGACGACGTACCTCCTGCCCCGACTCGCGCAGGAAGCCCCGCGCCCGGCCGCCGCCTTGGGCGGCAGCGCGTCTTCGGACTCGGCCTGACGCGCCGCAGATGATCTTCGAGGTGCAAGCAGATTCCCCCTCGCCGAAGTAGAACGTGCGTTTGATTTAAGGTGCGGGGAAGTACCCCAGAGCTTGGCGGGGTCAAGGTGAGTGGAGGACTCGATGACGGGGTGGAAGTCGCGTTCGATGCTGGGCACAGTGACGGAAGCGCACCGTCTCAGGAGAGCGGCCAGAAGCCGGCGCCGCGCCCTACGCTCCGAGACGGCGGGCATCGTCGGCGCAATCTCGCTCCCGCATCCGTTCGACCGCGACGCTCTCATCTCGAACATCGCCGAGCTGCGGACATCCAGTGCACTCCGAAGGAGCGACTATGCGTTGGCGTAGGAACCCTTCACGACGCGCTCTCGTGAAGGAATGCGAGAGGCTGCTCGCCGATCTGCCTGTCCCCGTGCCCTTTAGCGTCGAGGCGCTGGTGCGGAACATGGAGCATGTGCTGGGCCGGCAGATTCGGCTGGTGCCCCTGGACGACCCTGATGGGGGTCTGGGCGCAGCCTGTGGGCTTCGGGTTAAGGCGCCGGAGTTCACGATCGTGCTCTATCGCCGCAGGTCCAGCCGCAACCAAACCGAACACATCATTCTCCACGAGCTCGCGCACGAGTGGTTGGATCACGGAACGACCCTGACGGTTGACGAGATCGAGCGGTACGTTCCGGAACACATCCGCGAAGAAGTCCTTCGACGATTCCCCTCAGCTCTGGTCCAGGGGCGCGTCAACTACGACAGCCCCGAGGAGAAACAGGCCGAGCTGTCGGCATCTCTGATCAAGCGGTTGGCCCGCCGTGAGCAGTTCGCCGGGGACGACATGGTCAGCCTCCTGGAGTCCTCGCTGTCCCACCCCGTTGCGCCGCCGCGTCGCGGCCCCCACCCCGATTGACGGAAGGCATGCTCGACTCCTTCAGATACCTGACTGCGGCAGTGATGACCCTCATAGCCGTCTGGCGATTCCCGGCGGTCCGGTACGGCGATGCCCACCGCCGCGCCCTCTGGGGCGGCTACGCCGGATTCGCCGTGGCCCTGTGGCTCTACACGCCGGCCGTGATGCAGGCCGTAGACCGCATTCCCGTAGTCGACCTGAGTGCGCTCCTGAGACACTTCGCCAGCACCGCCGCCATCATCGCGTCCCTGACGTACGTCGCGACCAGCTACGGCAAGAGCTCCGAGGCGGTAGTGCCCCGGCACGTCGCCGTCTCCCGCTGGATCGCCCGCGCGTCCTACCCAGCCGGCGCTATCGGCGTGACTCTGCTCACCATCCTGTTCTTCACCGCAGTGCACCGCCCCAGGCAGAGTGATGACTTCCTGAGTGAACACGTGGGGGAATGGGGCGCCGCGGCCTACATGAGCGTCTTCTATTTCTTCCCGCTCGTCACCACTGCTGTCTGCGGTTTCCAATGGTCGCGCGCATCGCGGCAGGCCGAGACGAGCAGCATGCGCATCGGTCTCAGACTGATGGGAATCGCAATGTGGATGGGGCTCATCCACACGATGGCCCGAATCGTCATTGTGTGGGCGGCGGTGCTGTTCCCGCTGCGCCATTCCGTGATGGAAACGCTCATCGACATCACGGCGATGTGGATGAACCTGCTGTTCCTGATCGTGGCGGTAGGCGCGAGTATCCCCACCACCAGCGTGGCCGCTGCTCGCTGGAAAACTCTGAAAACGCTCTACCTGCTTCACCCGCTTTGGTTCGACCTGGTGAAGACCTTCGACGGAACGAGCCTGTACCCACCGGGATCACGCCTCGCGGAGCTGATCCACCTGCGCGTCCCCAGCGACGTGCGCCTGGACCGATGGACCCAGGACATCGCCGATGCCTGCGAGAAGCTCCGCTACTACGCCCCGGACACACTGCTGTGGGCTGCGGAAGACGCGGCCGAGTCGCACCCCGACCCAGAACCGGCCGCGGAGGCGTACTGGATCGCGGCCGCGCTCCGCGCCGCCTCGTCCACAAAGGCCAGCCCCTACGCGACAGGGGCACTGCAGGCGAAACCCTTCGTCGACACGAATAGCGAAGCAGCCTGGCTCATACGTGTGAGCAAGACATACGCCCACATAACCCGGGCCGACGCCCAGAATCTTCTCCAGCAGGCCGCAGAGCTGGAGGAATGAATGGGGCGCACCAGAGCCCCGAGTTCTAAGAGCCACACATTCCTATTTTGAGCGCCGCGCCTGGTGGCTCGGTAATTCCTGTGATTGGAGGTTTGAATAATGCGAAAGCGCCCGGGATGCGCGGCTGCCTCATCGAGTCCGGACGGGACTGCCCGAGTCCGCGAAATGGCGACTGGTATCTTGGGCGAGGCTGTGGGTGGCGTCGATTCCGCCCCGTAGGTACCGCCGACCCTGGTAAGCGAAGCGCAGGCGTGATCGCCGCCTCGCATGAGGCCGGGGCCGGATGCTGTCCAGCACGGACGGCACCCAAGTTCTCAGTAATGGAGTTCCTGCATGTCTTCTCAGCGCACCGGCCTCGTCCTCGACTTCGGAGGCGTGCTCACCACCCCGCTGCTGCCGGTGGTGCTCGCCTTCGAGCAGCGTGAAGGGCTGCCCAAGGGCGCCTGCATCAACGCCCTGTACCAGGACGACGAGGGCGTCCGGATCACCAGTGACCTTGAGCGCGGAGCGGTCAGCCAGACCGAGTGGAACGAGTACGCGGGCAAGAAGCTGGGAGTCTCTCCGGACAACCTGATGGGCCGGATCTTCGGCGGTCTGCGTCCTGAGCCGCTGCTGATCAACGCGGCCGCCGCGGCAAGGCGAGCCGGGATCAAGGTGGGCATCCTGTCCAACTCGGTGGGGCTCGCCCCGTGGGACCTGTACGACGGCTACGACCTCGAGAAGCTGTACGACGTCGTGGTGATCTCCGAGCACCACCAGCTGCGCAAGCCCGACCCCGAGCTCTTCGAGATCACGCTCAAGCTCATGGACATGTCGGCCGACCAGTGCGTGTTCGCCGACGACACCGAGGGCTACGTCCAGGCGGCGGAGCAGCTCGGCTTCGCGGGCGTCCACAACAAGGACCCCAAGCAGACGGTGGCGGACCTCTCCAGCCTGCTCGGTGTTGACCTCACTGCGTAGTTCGCCGCTGTGCGCCCTGCGGCTTCAGGGGCCGGCGGACTAGGACGCAAAGGGCTTGGCCGCTCAGCATTTCCCCGGGCCTTGGCTCCTCCCTGTGAGGAGCCAAGGCCCGGGGATCTGTGTTTCGAGGCGAGCTTCTGCGGCCTGGAACCCGGATCGTGCGTCGGCGCAGCGCGGACGGATCCTGGGCAGTTGTTGCTGGTGTCCGGACGACGTGCGGCTGCTCCGCTTCCTTGCTTCCTCAGGGTGCCGGGGGTCCGGCTCGATCAGGAATGCCCTGATGAAGGCCGCCAGCATGAGCTCCCGGGACGCGGTCCCTGCCATCACGACTCATGGGACGACGGGTCTGTCGATGAGCTCCGGACCTGCTTGCTGTGCACGAACCCCTGCCTGGTGCCGAGGGGCAGTGTCACACCCCGCCCTGCACGTCCGGCAGCTTGTGACGCAGCTCTCCGACGACCTCGTTGATCTTCGCCATCATGTCGGCGGACAGGCCCGAATGGTTGCCGCGGGCAGCCAGGCCGAGGATCTGCCCTTCGTGAATCGACCCGAGGAAGCGGAGAGCTTCGAGGAACTCGCGGGCCGCGGGGTTCACCTCGGCGTCGTCCTGGAAGAGGGCGGCGTCGACCTGGAGGGCATGAGCCAGGCCGGAGCGCACCGAATCCGAGACGTCAGTGGTGGTACCGATGCGGAGCGCGGCGATGTCGCCGGCCGTGGTGCTCGTCACGCCGGCGTGCTCGTTCACGGCCCGCGCGATCTGCTCGTCGGACGGAGGCGTCTGGCCGGCGTACCCGTGCTGCAGGATGTAGTTGATCTTCTCCCCGACCGTGCGGGGCGCGGACGATTGCTTGTCTCGCGGCCGTACAGTGCGAAGCCCGAACGATACGTCCTGCGCGGCCAGCAGATCAGCCTTCGTCACCCCGTAGGCGTGCGCGAGAGGGGCCACGTAGGCATCTTGGAGACGACGTCGACCGGATTCGGCGTTGCTCACGGGGACGCGGCTGGTGTTGATGACCGCGGCGGCCTGCGCCACGCTGAGGCCGGCGTCGCAGCGTAGGAGCTGCAGGTCCGCCGGGCCGTCGTGGGGGAAGAGGACGTCGAGTTCCTGATCGAGTGCCGCCGCGATCCCCGGGAGCTTCTCGCCCTTGGGGAATTCCTCGCCGCTCTCCCACCGCGCGACGGTCGGGCCGCTGACGCCCACGCTCTCGCTCGCGCCCAGCTGCTTCTGGCTGAGTTCTTTACCCCGTCGGACAGCGCGCACTCGGCTGCCATCGAACTGGCGTGGGGGCACGTGAACTCCTGCACTTGATGGTCTAGACAACTACGGCGACGGGTCGACCTTAACGGAACTGGCTTGATCGGTCTCCGTATCTAACGTACGTTTCTGTATCGCACCTGGTGGTCGGGGTGCCGCATCCACTCTATGGTGCCAGCTTTTCTGTCATGCGCGCGCCCTTTCGGGCACTTCTCGAGGCGTGAAGTGACCGAATTTTGCTGCCCTCTGAGTACCCCGGACGCGCCTGGACCTCAGCCGACTTTCCCAAGGGGGACCTCATGAGTGTTGCGTCGCCATCAGTACTTGCGCAACGCACCCCCCGGATTCGGTATTCAGCCGTTGCCTGCGCCGCGGCTGCCGACGCGCTTCTGCCCCTGGGGCTGAGTGTCTCCGTGGGGACTCGCCGGGAAAGTGGCCGGCTGCGGCGCGGATCGGCCGCCGTCACTGCTGGTGATACAGCCTTTGCGGTCAGTCATATTCGCGAGAACTCGCATAGTGCCTGCGTCGCGACGACGCTGCCCCCTGTTGCTGACATTCTGCAAAAGAGGAGTGAGCTCATGGGGTACACCCCGCCCGAGAAGGGCCTGCCCTTCATCGCGTACGAGAAGAAGGGGCGCTTCGTCCAAGGTCCGGACGGTCAGACCGTCAAAGCCCGGCCGAGCGTCTACGTGCGTGAACACGTGGACATCAAGGTTCTCCTGTACAAGGAGAAGACGACGAAGACGGACGACGGAGAGTTCGTCACGGGGCGCGCAACCTTCGACGCGGCCAGCGTGGGCCTGGCGCACGACTTCAGCGGCTCCGTCGAGGTCGGTTCCAAGGCGGCGCAGCTTCTGCACGACGCCTTCCGCAACGAAACCCCTGTGACCGTCGCGCTGGAGACCTCGCGCCGGTTCGCGAAGGGCGGCGAGCCGATCGACCCGCTGACGCCCATCAATGAGCTGCGCGGAATCGTCGGCGATGTGACCAAGGCCCAGGCCGAGATCACCAACAGCAACTGCAAGGTGCTCATCGTCGGTGTCAACGGCGAGTTCACCGATGAGCTGGTCTCCGATCCGGAGGAGTGGGAACTGCTGCGGGAGAACCGCCACGGTGACCTCGCCCCTGAAGGCTGGGCCGTCTTCCAAGGCGCGATCATCCCAGCCGCCGCAGTGGCCCCCGGCAATGCGGACATCACCGGGCAGATCGAGTCCGTGCTGAAGAAGTTCTTCGGCGCGGCCAAGAATCCTCCCGTCGCCCTCGCGCGTGTGGGACGGCCGCCGCAGCGTGAAGCCCACGCCGCCGAGGCCAAGCCCTGGGAGGGCTGGAACACGGACGGGCGGTTCAACTTCGGCTCCTACCTGGCGACCGCCGTCCGCGAGACATACGCGCAGGCCCACCGGATGGCCACCGCTGCCGGTCTGGTCCCGGCCGAGAACCCGGCAGCCATGGACACCCTGGTGCGCCTGCTGCTCGGCATGGCCGACCGCATCCAGCTGGGTGTCTACCGCAACCTCAACGGGATGCCGGTCCGAGCGGACCGATCGCACCACGAGGCCCGCGAGTGGATCGAGTTCGTCGTAGCGAACGTCCCCGGACTGTCCTACACCGCCGAGATGGCCGACCCCGACGACGCGCAGGCCGTCACCGCCCGCAACGCGTGGGCCAGCAAGGTCGTCGTCACGGCGGGCCCGCTGATGGACGCAGTGGCCTCCATGGCGGAGCCGAACGCCGCCCACACCGGCCCCGGCGGACTGCCGGTCATCCGGCCGGTGACCAAGGAGCTGGAGAGCCGCTACGACGCTCTGCTCGCCCGCCCCGAAGTCGGCCTCAAGGGCTGGGAGAAGCACGTGCACCCGCTACTGAAGGAACGTTTCGGTACCGAGGAGTTCGAGCGGATCGAAGCCTCGCTCTTCACGGCCGCACTCATTGAGTGGGAAGCCGACCCGGCGGCCTTCCAGGCCGCCGCCCGAGCGGCCAAGGACGCCGCAGAACCCGCTGCCGCAGCAGCCTGAACCACCCCCGTTCCGGGGGCTGACGCCGAGTTCGGCGTCAGCCCCCGGAACG
>LIQL01000164.1 GCA_001418405.1 Streptomyces diastatochromogenes
CCCACGGGCGGCGCGGTGACGCGCGGGGAGGCGGAGCGCACCGGCACGGCCGGGGGCGCATGGGGCGGGCCACCCCGGGCCGGGCCGGAGCGCCGGGCCGGCCCGGCCCGCGCGCCCGGCCGCCGCGGGCCGCACGACCTGCCGCCTTCCGATGAAACCCGGGTCGGAGCACCCTCCCGCCGGCCGTGCGCGGTGTGTGCGGCCCCCGCCGCGCGCATGCCCCGAGGCCGGCGGACGCACTGGGCGTGACCCCGCGGAGTCGAACGCGGAGGCGATCGCCGTCCGACCGGGCACCCGGGGCACGCGGGGTGCGCCCCTACCCGTCGGGTCCCCGCGCCATGCGGAGGATTTCGTCCCCCTTCCGGCGGCGAGGGGGCAGAGCGGCTGCCGAAAGCGCTACCGCGCGCTCTCCCGGTGGCGACGCGGCCCGTGGTTGTCTCTTCCTCGTCGAATTCGACCGGCCCGGAGAAAACCAACCGACGATCCAGATTCCCAAAACTCGCCGAAAACGCTGACATCTCTGCGCGCCCACCGAAATACCGGAACCTCCGGCATTCGAAAGTGAGCGACACACCAGTACGCACAGCAACAAGCGACGGGAGCACGCACATGGAAACTCAGCAGGTACCGGAAACGCGCGAATCGCCGGAACCGCAGGACTGCCGGGCGGCGGAAGCGCGCCAGCCGGCGGACCGGGCCGTCCACGGCGAGGCANNCCGGGGCGTCACCGCGGCCGCCGTCCTGCTGGCCGCCGGCGCGCTGGGCGCGGTGTCCGAAGAGCCGGCCGAAGCCGTCAGCAGCGGCACCTGGGACCGCCTGGCCCAGTGCGAAAGCGGCGGCAACTGGCGGATCGACACCGGCAACGGCTTCTCCGGAGGGCTCCAGTTCGGCCACTCGACCTGGCGGTCCTACGGCGGCGGGAGCTACGCGCAGCGCGCCTCCAGGGCCTCTCGCACCCAGCAGATCCAGGTCGCCGAACGCGTACTCGCCCGCCAGGGCTGGGGCGCCTGGCCCGCCTGCTCGGCCTCGCTGGGGCTGCGCGGCGTTCCCCGCGGCGGCGGTGCGCACACCCTGCCGGCCCCCAAGAAGGCCGGGCCCAAGCGCACCCACGGCCGGTACCCCACCCACCAGGAAAAGCCCTACAAGAAGGAGCGGCATCGTCCTTCCGGGGGCACCGTGGTGGTCAATGCGGGGGACACCCTGAGCGGCATCGCCGACGTTCACGGAAAACCCTGGCGGGAAATCTACCGGCAGAACCGACAGGTCATCGGTGGCGATCCGAACCTCATCTACCCGGGCACCCGACTTCAGGTTCACGCGACCGGTACGAGGTGATCTGCGACGGCTGACGAGCCGTCTCGGTAATTTCTCGAACGGGTAAGCACGACGGACTCGAAGAGTGAAATCAGAAGGGCATCACGGATCGTCCAGCGGTCCTGTGAACGGAATTTCCTGGGGGATTTCGGGGGGAATGCTGGGGGAGTTTCGGGAGTCGATGCCCGAGCGGGAGGCAGGCCGTCCGTGGCGCCGCGGACGGCCTGTCCACCTGTGGATCTAGGGGCGCCGGACCCGCCGCCGGATTTCATAGGCGGCCAGGACGACACCCAGCGTGAGCAGGCTCAGCCAGAACTGCGCCCGGCTGTCCGGCAGCACCGCCATCGCCCCGATCACCAGCGCCATCAGCGCCACGGTCAACCGGCTGAGCCACGGGAAACCCCACATCCGCAGGGTCAGCCGCGCCGGATCGTCACGTTCCAGTGCGCGCCGCATCCTCAGCTGCGCCACCGCGATCGCCAGATAGACGAACAGGGCAATGGCGCCATAGGAGTTGATGAGGAACGTGAAGACGACATCGGGCGAGATCCACGCCGCGATCACCGACAGATATCCGACCGAGGTGCCGGCCAGCAGCGCCCGCCGCGGCACCCCGCTCGCACTGAGCTTCGTGAAGCCGCGCGGCGCATCGCCGTTCCGGGTGAGCGCGAAGAGCATCCGGGACGAGGTGTAGAGCGCGGAATTCAAGCAGGAGAGCACCGCGACCAACACGATCGCGTTCATGACCGTGCCGGCCGCCGGCACCGCCAACCGGTCCAGCACCGCCGCGTACGGGCTGACCTCGATCGCCTTCGACGTCCACGGCACCACCGCGACCACCAGGAAGATCGACAGCACGTAGAACGCCACCACCCGCAGCACGATCGACCGGATCGCGTCGGCCACCGCCCGCTCCGGCTCGACCGATTCGGCGGCGGCGATGGTGACGATCTCGGCACCGGTGAAGAAGCCCACGCAGGGCACCACGGCAGCCAGTACCGCGCCGACGCCCGCCGGGGCGAAGCCGCCGTGCGCGGTGAGCAGCGCCAGCCCGCCCGTCGAGTCGGGCCACAGTCCGCACACGTAGAGCGCGCCGAGGAAGAGGAACACCACGATCGCCACGACCTTGATCGAGGAGAACCAGTACTCGAACTCGCCGTAGGAGCGCGCCGACACCATGTTCGTCGCCGTCAGCAGCGCCATCAGCACCAGGCTGACCGCCCACAGCGGGGCGCCGGGCAGCCACAGCCGGATGATCCGGCCGCCGGCCACCGCCTCCACCGCGACCACGATCACGAAGAAGTACCAGTACAGCCAGCCCACGGCGAACCCGGCCCGGTGGCCGAGGGTCTCCCGGACGTGCGCGTAGAAGGAGCCCAGCGCCGGGCGGGCCACCGTCATCTCGGCGAGCATCCGCATGATCAGCACGGTCAGGCCGCCGGCCGCCAGGAAGGACACCACCGCGGCCGGCCCCGTGGACCGGACCACCACCCCGCTGCCGACGAACAACCCGGCCCCGATGACCCCGCCCAGCGCGATCAGCTGCATGTGCCGGCGTTTGAGCCCCTGCCGGAGCCCGGCGCCGGCGGCGTCCGCGCTCGGGGCGGTCGGCTCCGGAGGCCGTACCGGGGCGTCGGAGGCGGTGCCGGCGCCGGATGCTGTGGATCCCGTACTCATGGGGCGCGACGCTAACGCGCCAATCCTGCGGGCCTGTTGCCGCAGTGTTTCGGCGTGCCGGTGGTGCGGAGCCCCCGCCGGGGTCCCGGGTCAGCGCGGCAGTGCGCAGACCGCCACCGGCGCCGCGAACGGCTCGCCGACCCGGACCAGCGCACCGGTCCGGTCGTCCACCGCGAACACCGTCACCGACCCCGACTTCTGGTTCGCGGCGAACAACCACCGCTGGTCCGGCGAGAACGCGATCTGCCGGGGGAAGTCGCCGCCCACCGGCACCGTGTCCAGCAGCCGCAGCCGGCCCCCGCCCGCCGTCACGGCGTACCGGGTCAGGCTGTTGTGACCGCGGTTGGCGAGGAAGGCGAACCGGCCGTCCCGGGTCACCAGGATCTGCGCCGGGTAGCTGACGCCCGGGCCGGTCCCGGTGGACTGCGGCTCCCCGGGCACCACCCGACCGCTGCCCGGGTCGTACCCGCACACCACCACGGTGTTGTCGACCTCGTTCGCCAGATAGGCGTACCGCCCCGACGGATGGAAGGTCAGGTGGCGCGGACCGGCGCCGGGCCGCAGCGCCGCGGCCGCCACCTGCGCGAGCTTCCCGGCCCGCGGGTCGAGCCGGTAGGTGTAGACGGTGTCGTTGCCGAGGTCCACGGCCAGCACGTACCGGCCGTCGGGCGCGGTGACGACCTGGTGCGCGTGCGGTCCGCTCTGCCCGGGGCCGGGCGGCGGCGCGTCGTGCACGACCAGGTCGGTGCGCGGGCCCAGCGCACCGCTGCCGGCGTCGATCGGGTGCACGGCCACGCTCCCCGACAGGTAGTTGGCGCTCAGCAGCCACCGCCCGCCGGGGTGCACCGAAAGGTGGCACGGCCCGGCCCCGCCGGTGGGCCGACTGCCCAGCACCACCGGTGCGCGGCCGTCCCCCGGCAGGGCGACCGCGGTCACCGCGCCGGCCTCCTGTTCGTCGACCGCGTAGAGCGTGCGGCCGTCCGGCGCCAGCGCCAGGTACGACGGATCGGCGACGCCCGGGATCACGCCAGTGGCGGTCAGCGCACCGGTGTCGGGGTCGTAGCCGGCCAGCCCGATGCCGCTGCCGCCGCCCGGCTGCGAGGTGTACGTCCCCAGGAACAGCGGGTGCAGCCGCCGCGGGCCGGACCGGGCCCACGCGCGGTCCCGGCCCGGCCCGGCCACGGGCCCGACCGCACCCCACGCGCCCGCCCCGAGTCCCCCGAGCGCCCCGACGAAACGCCGCCGGCCGACGCCGGCGCGCGCTCCGACCGTCTCCTCCATGCCACACCTCCGGTGTCGTGCCCGCCAGGGTGACCCGCCCCGCACCACCCCGCAAGGGCCCCGCAC
>LIQL01000165.1 GCA_001418405.1 Streptomyces diastatochromogenes
TCGACGGTGACCGCCGGGCCCACGGTCCCGAAGAAGTAGGCGAGCCGGCCCGAGAGGACGCTGGTGGCCGTGCCCGTCAGGGCGAAGCCCTGGACGTCGTCGTCCGGGCCCACCCGGTACTCCTGGGGCATCGCGCCCACGAACATGCCCGTCCGGCCGCCGCGGACCGTGGCCGGGTCGATGCCGGCCCGTTCGAAGGCTTCCCAGGAGGACTCCAGCAGCAGTCGCTGCTGCGGGTCCATGGCGAGGGCCTCACGGGGCGAGATGCCGAAGAAGGAGGCGTCGAACTCGGCGGCGTCGTGCAGGAATCCACCGGAGAACCGGCCGGCGTCCTCGGCCAGCATCTCCCAGCCGCGGTCGTCGGGGGAAGCGGTGATGGCGTCCCCGTCGTCGGCCAGCAGGGACCAGAGCTCCTCGGGGCTGTCCACGCCCCCCGGGAAGCGGCAGCTCATGCCCACGATGGCGATCGGCTCGCGGGCCGCCGCCTCCAATTCGCCCACCCGCTGCCGGGAGCGCCGCAGATCGGCGCTGGCCCGCTTGAGGTAGTCGCGGAGCTTCTGTTCCTGATCCATGTTCGCCACGTTCCAACCCATCTCAAGACCGTCGGACAGCAGAGGATTTCGCTGTGGGCAGCTGGTACTGGGGACGGCTGTGCCACAGCGACGGAGTTATCTGCGTGCCCTGCACGAGGCAGCTCGACTTCCCGCACGCCACGTGCCCAGTCTCTACGGGGGTGGTCAGGGAATTCCGTAGAGTCGGCGGAGCCCGGGGTCGACCGCGCGCGGACGGGCCGGGGCGCCGCGCATGCGCGGCGGCGCTCCCGGCACCAGGTGTGTTCGCGGTTCGCCTTCCGAACTGGCCGGGCGCCAAAGGCAGCCCTCGGCCCGCGCCCGCACGGCGAACCAACAGAATGCGGGGCGGTGTTACTTGATGAAGTCGTCCACGACGCGGGGCGGCCAGGTACCCACCGTGAGCACGCCCATCGCATAGGCGCGGGAGACCAGGGCCGCGCGGTTGGGGGCCTTCAGTTTCCGCAGCAGTCCGGTCACGTGGTACTCCACGCCGTGCTGGCTGAGATACAGCCGGGAGGCCAGCGGAATCGTGGACAGACCGGCCGCGATTCCCTCCAGAATTCGCGCGTCGATCTCGCTGAGCAGTTTCCGTTTCGGTGTCACCATCGCGTCGTCGGCCGAGTCCTGGCCGGACCGCATCACGACGAGCACCGCGGAGGGGTCGGGTCCGTATCCGCGCACGGCGGCGGCGGTGAGACTGCCGTTGAACACGTCACCGGTCGGCCGCAGCGCCACCACGGGCGTGGCGAACCGGTCCCGGCGGCCTTCCAGGAGCCGCTCGAACTGTCGCATCAGCGGCTGCCGCACGCTGGGGTGGACCAGGTCGCGGAAATTGCGCCCGAACACGTCGGGAGCCGTGGTCGAGGAATCGGAGGGGAGCGGGGCGATGACATCTGCTGGGGACGTGGCGGGGCTCGCGAATTGCCGGAAGAAGTCCTGGTTGGCCTGACGGATCGTCAGAGCGGGATCCAGCACGGAAATGCATATGCTCGACCGCTCCTCCCCCCGGACCGCCGCGCCGACCGAACCGGCCGAACTGGGATCTTCCGATAACTGCAGAGATTCCACCAGAGCAGAGAACCTCAAGGGACCGACATCCTTTCCAACCCCCGCTGGCAAATCAGAATTTCGAGAGACGAGTGAGAAGGAGAATCCAGAGATTGAGGCGAGGCAGGGGATCGGATGGCCCGACATCCGCCGGGATGAAATTTCGAACTCCCCTGCACAATCGACACTAAGGACCCGTCCGGACAAGCGTCAACGTCCATCCGGCCCTCATCCCTAATCCTGTGGTCCGACGCTCCGCACGGTACGGTCCGCCCCCGAACTTTCGGCGGCCGAACACTCCGCACCCCTTACCGCCGGTACGCCCGTACCCTGCGGGACGTCCGCCAACGGCGCGCTCACCGTGCCGCGAACATCTCGGACGCGCTGCGGCCGCCCAACAGCTCACGGCGCCCCGCGACGCCCAACTTGCGGTAGCACGACGTCAGGCGCTTCTCCACGGCCCGGGTGCTCACGCCCAGTTCATCGGCGATTTCCTGGTTGGTCAGCCCCCGGCCCACCAACGCGACAACCTGGCGCTCACCGTGGGTGAGTGGTGCTTCCTGACTGGGGGCGGCGGTTCCCAGGGCCGCATGGGCGCGTTCGGTCAGCCAGGGTGCGCCACAGGCGGTGGTGAGGTCAACGGCCTCGCGCAGCATCGCCTTCGCTTCCTTGCCGCCGCCCAACGCCAGCCCCAACTGGAGCAACGTACGGGCGAGTTCCAGCCGATTGGCCGACGTGCGCAGGACGGCGGCGGACTCGCGCAGCACGGGGACGCCCCCGCCGCCGGGCAGCAGGGCACGCAGCCGCAGGGCCCGGCCGAGGGCGGCGGGGGCGGCCCACTGCCGCGCCCAGGCAAGCTCCTCCTCCGCCAGGGCCAGGGCCGGTGCGACCTCGCCCAGGCGCTGGTGGAGGACGATGGCGCGGGGCCGCCAGGGGAAGAGGGTGGAGTTGCGCCAGTCGGCCGCTTCCAGTTGGCGCCCACAGGCCAGGAGGGACTCCAGCGCGTCGGCGTCGCGGCCACCGCGGACGTCGAGGGAGGCCACGAGGAGTTGCCGCATGGCCGTCATGGCGAGGTTGGCCGGCCAGCGCTTCGCGGAGTCCGCCAAGAGGCCCTCCATCAAAGGGGTGTTGCCGGTCTCCATGGCCACCGCGGCCCGGATGACCCCGGCCGGCTCGCGCCAGTCGGCGTCGGCCAGTCGGGCGGCCCGGCCGGCCTGCTCGCCGGCCTGGGTCAGACGTCCGCAGGCGAGCTGGATCAGGGCGTTCTCGGCGTGCACGCCCGCGTTCGGGCGGTCGGCGTGCTGCTCGCCGGACAGCCGGGTGTTGATGCCGTCCACCGCGTCGGCGGCGTACAGGGCCAACGCGACCAGCGGGAGTGTGGTGCGGGGGTACGCCGAGGCCACCGGCTCGCGTTCCAGGATCCGGCCGGCCAGGGCGGCGATGTCAGGTGCCGGCAGGGCGCCGGACAGGACCGCCGCGTTGATCAGGACGGCCGCCAGTTCGCGGGCGCCGCTGGTCTCCAAGGGGGGCGCGGTGCCGAGCGCGCGCAGGCGGTCCACCGCCCCGGCCAGCTCCGCCGGGTTCTCTTGCCCGGCGTGCCACAGGCGCGCTTCCAGGCGCAGCGCGATCTCACAGGCGGCCCCTTGGTGAGGCCCGGTGGGCTCGAAGTCCTCGGAGACGTTGCGCAGGAGGTCGACGGACGCGGGGGTGGCCTCGCCGAGGAGACTGGGCGGGATGAGCAGGGTGGCGGCCGCCCGGTCGGTGGCCGACGACAGCAGCCGGACGGCCTGGCTGACGTGGCGTTCGCAGGCGGCGGGGTCGGTGCCGCGTTCGGCCTTGGCCAACTCGATCAGCAGGTGGGCGCGTTCGCCGTCGCCGGCGCTGCTCTCCAGCAGCGCGCGCCGCAGGTAGCGGGCGGCGGCGTCCGCCCCGCCACGGCGCAGGGCGGCGTCCGCGGCCGCCCGCAGGACCCCCATGGCCCAGGGCCGGTGGGTGGCGGTGACGCCCACCAGGAGGTCCGCTATGTTCTCGGCCGGACGGCCGGCGCGATGGAGGATCTCGGCCGCGGTGACCCGGGCCTCCTCGCACGCGGCGATGGTGAGACCGGATTCGACGGCGTCGCGCACGACGCGGTGGAGGAAGCGCGGCGTGTCCTGGCGTGCGAGCAGGCCGAGGCGGCGCAGGGCGCGCAGGGCCCGCTGGTAGCTGATGGTGTCCAGCCGCGCGTGGTGCTGGATGAGGTCGGGCTCGCCGTGATCGCCGAACGCCGCGATGGCCGCGGCCAGATCGCGCACCGGACCGGGTTGGGCGTGCAGGCACCCGGCCAGCCGATCGCGGAGCTGGGTGGGGCGCACGGCGCGGACCCGGTCAACCTGCTCGGGGGTGGGACGGTGGCCCTCGACGGCCTGGTCGCGCAGGACGGACTGGAGGAAGAGGGGGTTGCCGCCGCAGGTGTCGTGGCACGCCTGGGCGTAACACGCCGCGGCGACTTCGCCCAGGTGGTGGTGGATCAGGGCCCGGGTGCCGTCGAGCGAGAGCGGGGCGAGGTGGAGAAGGTCGGCGGCGTCGGCGAGGTCGCCGACGAGCGGGTGCTCGGCCCGGGGGTCGCCGTCCCGCAGGGTGCACACCAGGGCCACCCGCATGCCGTGCGCGCGCCGCACCAGGTAGGCGAGCCAGCGCAGGGAGGGCAGGTCGACCCACTGGAGGTCGTCGACGAGGAGGAGCACCGGGACGGTGGCACTGGCGTCGGCCAGGAGCGATCTCAGGCCGTGCAGCACGGCTTCGGAGTCGGGCGCCTCGTGGTCGCCGAGGGCGGGCAGTCCGTCGGACAGGAGGGGCCCGAGGAGTTGGTGGACGATGCCGTAGGCGAAGTCCTGCTCCATGGGGGCGGCATTGGCGCGTAACACCCGTAAGTCGCCCGGCGGTGCGGCGCCGGCCTCCTGGAGGAGCGTGGACCGGCCGATGCCCAACGGGCCGGTCAGCAGGAGGACCGAGGACCGGCCCTCCCGCGCCTGACGCACCGCGGCGTCGATCCGGGCCAGTTCGGATTCCCGCTCGTACAGCATCGGTCATGTCCCTTCCATCAGCCGGTACCGTGACCGGAGTTCCTCGCGCGAGGCGATGCGGAGCTTCTTGTAGGTGCTGCTCAGCCGTAGTTCGACGGTGCGCCGGCTCACCGAGAGCTGTTCGGCGATCTGGCGGTTGCCCAGGCCGCCGCAGGCCAGTACGGCGGTCTGCCGCTCGGCGGGCGAAAGGACGGCCCACTCCCTGTCAAGAGTGGACACCTCGGGGTCGGCGGTCGGTTCCAGTCGGTCGGCCAGCGACCGCACGCGTGCGGCGAGCCGGCTGGAGGTGCGGGTGACGCGGTGGTCGGACAGCTCGGTCAGCAGTCGGGCGGCGGCCGTCCGGTCGCCCTTGGTGGCTTCCTCGGTGGTGAGGTCGGCCAGCGCCCAGGCGTGGGCGAGGTGGTTGGGCCCGATCGGAACGGTGGTGGAGGCGGCGGTTCCGGGTCGGTCCAGGGCCCGGGCGCACAACTCGGCCAGGCTCACTGCGCTGGGGGCGCCCCAGCGGCGGGCCAGGGTGAGTTCCTCGTGGATCAGGCGCCGGGCCTGCTGCCGGTCGCCGAGGCGCAGGCAGGCCAGGGCGGCCAGCGAACGCCACGGCAGCACCGCGGGGTTGGGCCACTGCCTGCGCACCAGCCACCGTCCGCTCTCCTTGAACAGCTCGACGGCCTCGGCCCAGCGACCTTCGTCGGCCGCCACCCGCGCGCGGATGAACAGCAGCAAGGGCCAGTGGACGCTGGTTTCGGTGTCGGGCGGGGTGGGCGCGGCCGTCAGCGCTCGGGCCTCGTCGTGCCGACCGCTCTCCATGGCGATGACGCAGCGCACGGCCATGAGGTGGGGGGCCGCGTAGGGGTGCCAGGCGACGGCGGGCAGCGCCCGTTCGGCGGCGTCCATGGCGCGTTGGGCCGCGTCCACGCGACCGCCGCGCAGATGCAGGTCGGCGCTGAGGACCAGGGCGCGGGCGAGGGGGGCACGGCTGTGGCCGCGGCGCAGTTCGGAGACGAGGGCGTCGAGGTGGCCCTCGGCCTCGGCGGCGGCGTCGGTGAACCACAGTGCCCTGACCGCGACCAGGCGGGGCATGACGGGCACCGAGCTGCCCGCTTCCAGCGCCCGGCGGGCCAGTTCGGCGGCCCGTTCGCGCTGCTGGCCGAGGGTGGCGAGCTGCCCGGCCCGGACGCCCGCCTGGGCGGGGGCGAGGGGGTGTTCGGGAAGGGCCGGGACGCCGGGTGCGGGGACGTCGCGGACCTCGGGCCGGCAGCGGACGGCGTACCAGTACAGCGCGATCAGGTCGTCGCGCTCGCGGCCCTGGGCGGTCTCCAGTGCCTCGGCGGCGACACAGCGGCCCCACGAGTCGTCGCCGCGCGCCAGTCCCATGTCCAGGGCCCGGACGCGCAGGTGGGACCAGGTCTCGCCGTCCCCGGGGCTCCTGACGACGGCGGCGAGCCTGCGGTCGCTCGCCACCGGCGCGGCCACGGCCTCGGCGCTGGCCAGGTCGAGGCCGATCCGGGCGCGCTGCTCCGGGCGCTGGGGCTCTTCGAGTGCGCGGTTCAGCCAGGTCGCGGCCCGGGCGAACTCGCTGCGGCGCGCGGCGGCCCCGAAGCTGCCGTACAGCGTTTGGACCGCCCAGGGCTCGCCGATGGGAGGTGCGTGGAGCAGGAGGCGGGCGACGTCCTCGTCGGCGGCGCCGGAGCGGTAGACGAGGCGGGCGGCGCGGGCGTACAGGCCGGCGCGTTCGGCGATCGGTGTGTCCTCCAGGACACGGGCCCTGGCGACCGGCAGGTGGATGCGTTCGAAGGGGCCGTCGGGGACGGTGAAGCCGGCCGTTTGCAGCGCCGAGCGCAGCCGGGACTCGTGTGCGGTGCGCACCCCGGCCAGGTGGCAGATCCGGGCGAAGTCCAGCAGGTCGCCGGCGACGGCCAGCGCCCGCAGGACGGCGATGGACTCGTCGGTCAGGCCCCGCAGGGCGCGCGCGCAGCGGTCGCCGATGATGCTGGTCATCACGGTGCGCAGCTGCGGCACGTCGGCCGCGGTCGGGCGCTGGCCGGCGTCGGCGAGGCCGTGCAGTGCCGCGTGCAGGATGGCGGGGCTGCCGTAGGACGCCTCGGCGGCCGCGTCGGCGAACGCCTCGTCGCAGGGGGCGCCGAAGATCGTGCCGGCCAGCGTGGCGACCGCGCGGGGGCTCAGTCCGGGGACGAGGAGGTGGCGGGTCAGTCGTCCGGCGGCGGAGGTGCCGGCCAGCCAGTCTGGGCCGTGCCGGTCCACTCCGGTGCGGCCGACGAGCAGGGCGAGGGGGACGCCCGCGGACAGCCGCCGCACCAGTGCCTGGAGCCAGCGCCGGGAGTCCGGGTCCAGCCACTGGGCGTCCTCCACCGTCACCAGGGTGGGGCGGCGGCGGACGGTGTGCAGGAGTTCCCGGAGTCCCGGCAGGCCGTCGGGCTCGGGGGGCCCGCGCAGCACGCGGAGCGGACCCTCGGCCTCCGGTCCCAATTGGCTGAGGAGCTGGATGACCGCGCCGTTGCGCAGGTCGCGCTCGGTCAGGGAACCGGTGGCGCGCAGGACGCGCACCGACCGCTTCTCGGCCAGCCGGCCGGCCCAGCGCAACAGGGCGTTGTGGCCGAAGCCGGGACGACCGGTCACCACGACGACGGCGGGTTGGCCTTCGCCGATCTCGGCCATCGCCTGCTTCAGCTGCGCCTGCTCCGCCTCCCGTTCCAGCAGGGCCGGGTCGATGCGCAAGCGCGCCGTCCAGGTAGATCCGGCGTATGACTGTTCGCCGTGCAGTCCGGCCACAGGCTCCATCCCGGTCCGCTCGCCCTCAATCCTGTCCGCCCGACGGTGGTGCCGTCCCCCGCGCCCGTGCCCCGCGTTCCCCCGAGGAGCGCAGGACCGCGGAGAGCTGGGCCCGCTCGGCGATGCCCAACTTGCGGTACACGCTCGTCAGGTGCATCTCGACCGTGCGCACGCTGACGTACAGCGACTGCGCGATCGAACGGTTCCCGGCACCGCCGGCGGCGAGGCTGGCGACCGTGCGTTCCATGCCGGTGAGCAGGTCCAGCGGCGAGGCGGTCAGCTTCCGCATGCGGCCGCCCGCGGACACCAGGGCGTCGCGGGCGTCCTGGCCCAGTGCGAGGGCGCCGCAGCGCTGGGCCAGGCCGGCCGCGGTGCGCAGGTGCTCGCGCGCTTCGCGCCGGTCGCCGGCGGACAAGAGGGCTTTGCCCAGGGCGAGTTCGGCGCGGGCGTGCTCGACGCGGGCCGGTGAGGCGGCGAGTTCCCGCACCGCCTCGCCCAGCAGTTCCACGCCGCGTGCGCCGGGGGTGGCGACGCCGCGGGCCAGGGCGGCCAGCCCGAGGACGCGGGGGGTGCCCCACTGCCGGGCGAGCCGCTCGCCGTGTGCGGCGGGCTCCTGGGCGTCCTTCGTGCGGCCCAGTTCCGCGAGGACGCAGGCCGCCTCCATCCACCAGGGCAGGAACGCCGGCTGGTGCACCTCGGCCTCCGCCAGCGCCCGTCCGCATGCGCGGAACAGCGTCAGTGCGCCCTCAGGGTCCCCCAAGGCGCGCCGGGCCCGCCCCAGGACCATCAGGTAACGGGGGTAGGTCCACACGTACTGCTCGCGCCAGGCGGGCTCGGTACCGGCGAGCAGCCGTTCGGCGTCCGCGGCCTCACCCCGGTCCACCAGGACGCCCGCCAGGGCCAGGCGCGGCATGACCAGCGTCCCGCTCCACCGTTCCGATCCGCTGAGCCGGACCGCCGTCCTGGCGTCCGCGAGGGCGTCCGGGAGGGCGCCCACGCCGTGCTTGAGGACGGCGCGGATGGACAGGGCCAGGGCGTAGGTCCAGATGGCGGAGTTCTTCCGGCCGTGGCGCAGGACCCGGTCCAGGGAGTGCAGCGCCTCCTCGGTGCGGTCGGCGAATCCGAGGACGAGCGCCGAGTTGATCAACGTCCAGCTCTTCAGGCGCAGTTGGGGGCTGGCGGTGGCGCGCAGCACCTGCTGCAGGGCCGGTTCGGGGGGCCCGCCGTCGAAGGCCGTCAGTATCCCCATGGCCGCCAGCTTCTGGCACTGGGCGGGGGTGTCGCCCTCCGGCAGCACCATCGTCGCGGCCCGCTTGCGGGTCGCGACGATGGTGCTGCGGCCGTGCGAGCCGACGATCAGGAACACCGCCTCGACGAGCGTGCGCAGCTCCCGGTCGGCCGGCGCGGGGTCGGGGCCGAGTTCGGCGTCCAGCGCGTCCAGGACGTCTTCGAGGATCTTCAGGGCGACGGAGCACTCGCGCGCGGCCAGGCCGGTCGTGCCGAACTGCGCCGCGATCCGCGCCCGGGTGCGCACGTCGACGCTCGGTGCCAGCGCCTCGCGCAGCAGGCCGACCGCCTCGGGCGGGTCCGTGTCGGCCAGCACCCTCGCTAAGCGGACGCGGATGTCGATGCTGTCGGGGTCCACTTCCAGCACCCGGTACAGGTAGCGGGCCGCGGTCTCCGGCGCGCCACGCTCCTCGGCGCAGGCCGCGGCCTCCAGCAGGACGCCCGGCATCCACGGTTCGTCGATCGAGGGCAGCCGCAGGAGGTGGTCGGCGACCTCTTCGGCGGGCCGGCCCGCATCGCTCAGGAGCAGGGCCGCCCGCGCGTGCAGGCCGGACAGCACATGGGCGTCCAGGGGCGCGAGCACCGCCGCGCGCGCCGCCCCCTCCGCGAGGCGGCCGTCCGATGGCACCAGCCCGGCCTCGCACAGCACCTTCCGGGCGTCCTCGACGGCGTCGGCGGGGACACCGGCGANNTCGGCGCCCCGCTCGCCGAGGACGGCCACCGCCCGTGCGACCTCACCGATCCAGGACGGCTGGCGGTCCAGGAGTTCGCGCGCCCAACCCGCCAGGACGCGACCGGCGGTCTCGGCGATCCGGTC
>LIQL01000166.1 GCA_001418405.1 Streptomyces diastatochromogenes
TCCAGCTGCGTGCGGCTGTCGATCTGCGCCGCGGACAGCTTCAGCACGCCCGACAGCCGCACGCAGCTGGACCAGTACGGCATCGACTCCGTCATGATCATGGAGGTCAACAGCCTGCTCGGCCGGGACTTCACCGGGCTGCGCGGCACCCTGCTCTTCGAGTACCGCACCGTGCAGGACCTGGCCGGGTACCTCGTGCGCGAACACCTCGACGACGTCCGGCGGTTGGTCGGCGACCAGGGCGCGCCGACGGCGCCGACGGCCCCGGCCGCGGTGGCGGCCCCCGCCGCCGTCTCCGTACCGGTCCCGCAGCCGACGACCGCCGCCCCCGCCCCGTCCCCGTCCCCGCGCACGCCGGACGACGACCCGATCGCCATCATCGGCATGAGCGGGCGCTACCCCCAGGCCCGCAACCTAGAGGAGTTCTGGGACAACCTCCGGCAGGGCCGGGACTGCGTGACCGAGGTCCCCGCGGACCGCTGGGACGCCGAAGCGCTCTACGACCCCGACCCCGACGCGCCGGGCAAGAGCTACGGCCGGCACGGCGGGTTCCTGTCCGACGTGGACGCCTTCGACTCGCTGTTCTTCGCGCTCTCCCCGCGCCAGGCCAAGTCGATGGACCCGCAGGAGCGGCTGTTCCTCCAGACGGCCTGGTCCGCCCTGGAGGACGCCGGGTACCGCCTGGACGCGCTGCCGCGCCCGCGCTACGGCGACGAGGGGCGCGACGTGGGGGTGTTCGTCGGCGTCATGTGGGACGACTACGCCATGCTCGGCGCGGAGGAGTCCTTCAAGGGCAACCACGTGGTGGCCATGGCCAACCGGGCGTCCATCGCCAACCAGGTCTCCTACTTCGGTGACTTCCGCGGCCCCAGCGTCGTGATCGACACCGCCTGCTCGGCCTCCCTGGTCGCCCTCCACGCGGCCTGCGAGAGCCTGCGCCGCGACGAGTGCGCCTACGCCCTCGCGGGCGGCGTGAACGTCTCGGCGCACCCGCTGAAGTACGTCCACCTCAGCCGCAAGAAGATGCTCTCCACCGACGGGCGCTGCCGCTCCTTCGGCGCCGGCGGCAACGGCTACGTGCCCGGCGAGGGCGTGGGCGCCGTGGTGCTCAAGCGGCTGTCGCGGGCGCTCGCCGACGGCGACCAGGTGCACGCCGTGATCCGGGCCACCGCCGTCAACCACGGCGGCCGCACCAACGGCTTCACCGTGCCGAACCCCAAGGCCCAACAGGCCCTGGTGGAGGAGGCCCTGGCCAAGGCGGGGCTGAGCGCCCGCGACATCGGCTGCATCGAGGCCCACGGCACCGGCACCGCGCTCGGCGACCCGATCGAGCACACCGGCCTGGTGGACGCGTTCGCCCGGCACACCTCCGACCGGGCGTTCTGCGCGCTGGGATCGGTCAAGTCCGTCATCGGGCACCTGGAGGGCGCCGCCGGCATCGCCGGGGTCACCAAGGCCGTGCTCCAGCTGCGCCACGGCGAGCTGGTCCCCTCGCTGCACGCCGCGGAACTCAACCCGATCATCGACTTCGCCGAGTCGCCGTTCCGCGTGCAGCGGGAGGCGGCCGAGTGGCCCAGGGAGGCGGGCCGGCCCCGCCGGGCGGGCGTCAGCTCGTTCGGCGCCGGCGGCACCAACGCCCACGTCATCCTGGAGGAGTTCGTGCCCGAACGCCGCGCGCAGACGCCCGGCACCGGCTCCGCGGAGCTGGTCGTGCTGTCCGCCCGCGACGAGGAGCGGCTGCGGGCGTACGCCGACGAGCTGGCCGGGTTCCTGGAGCGCGCCGAGCGCCGGGGGAACGCGCCGACGCTCGCCGAGGTCGCGCACACGCTCCAGACCGGCCGGGAGGCGTTCGCCGAACGGCTGGCGTTCACCGCCACCGACGTGCCCGCGGCGGCGGCCACGCTGGCGGCCTTCGCCCGCGGCGAAGCGGTCACCGGGCTCGCCCGCGGCACCGCCGGCCACCACGCGGCGCTCGCCGACCTGTTCACGCACGGCGCCGGCGGCGGCGACTTCGTCCGCGGCCTGGCCCGCGCCGGGCAGGTCGACAAGCTCGCCGGACTGTGGGTCACCGGCGTCGAACTGGACTGGGACGCGCTCGCCCTGGAGCGGACCGACCGGCCGCGCACGGTGTCGCTGCCGACCTACCCCTTCGCCCCGGAACGCCACTGGCTGACGCGCACCCCGCCCGGCGGGCCGGCGGCACCGAGCGCCGTGACCGCGACGGCCGTCACCCCGGCCGCCACGACCCCGGCCGCCGAGGTGCGCGGCGGGGAACTGCCGCTGACCCTGCGCCCCGCCGACCCGCTGGTCGCCGACCACGTCGTCAGCGGCCGGACGATCCTGCCCGGCGCCGGCTACCTCGACCTCGTCCTGGACGCCGTCGGCGCCCGCGACGACGACCGGGTGATCGACGACGTGTACTGGCTCACCCCCGTGGTCGTGGCCGACGCGCCCGAAGAACTGGTCGTCGCGCTCCAGGAGGCGGACGGCGCCCGGCGCTTCGAGGTGCGCGGCGCGCACCGCGCCGCCGGTACCGCCGCCCCGGTGCACGCCCGCGGCGTGCTGGTGCCGGCCGACCGGGCCCCCGCGCCCGCGCCGGTCGCCGTCCGCGACGTCGCGGACGCCTGCCCGACCGAGCTGACCGGCGCCGAGTTCTACGCCGGCATGGACCGGCTGCGGGTCTGCTACGGGCCGTTCTTCCGACTGGTCGAGTGGGTCCGCACCGACGGTGCGCAGGCGCTGGCACGGCTGCGGCTGCCCGAACGGTTCGTGCCGGGCGCCGAACGCCGCGCCCTGCACCCGGCCGTCGTCGACGCGGCCCTGCACACCGTCGCCGCCCTGCACTTCGCCTCCCGGGGCTCCGAGGACCTGCCGCTGCTGCCCTTCGCCGTCGACCGGGTGCGCAGCCACCGGCCCGTGCCGCTGACCGGCTACGCGCACATCACGCCGCTGGGCGAGAACCGTTACGACGTGGCCCTGTTGGACGACGACGGCCGGGTCTGCGTGCTCTTCTCCGGGCTGTCGGTGCGCGAACAGAAGGACCCGCACCCCAAGCTGGCCCACCGGCCGCGCTGGGTCTCCCGACCGCACCCGCAGGACGGGCCGGCCGACGCCCGGCGGGTCCTGGTGGTCGCGCCCCGGGCCGCGGACGCCACGGCGACCGCGCTGGCCGCCGTGCACGCCGACGCCCGGGTGGACACCCTCCTGTTCGGTCCGGACGGCCCGTCGGAGGCCGAGCTGACGCGCACCTGCGGCAGCGGCGCGGACCCCGAACTCGTCTACTTCCTGGCCGGCTCGCCGACCGGGGACGACGCCGGTCACACCGCCCGCGCGCAGGGCGTGCTCGCACTGGTGCGGCTCGCCACCGCGCTGTACCGGGACGGCGACGCCCGACCGCCCGCCCTGAAGGTCGTCACCACCGACGTCCACCCGCTGCGGCCCGACGAGCCGTCCCGCCCGGCGGGAGCCGCCCTCCTCGGCCTGTGCTCGGCGCTGGCCAAGGAGCACCCGGGCGCGCGGATCGCCTGCGTCGACGTACGGGCCGAGGAGGCCGCGCAGGCCGCCCGCGCCGTCGCCGCCGAACCGTTCCCCGCGCGCCTCCAGCCGGTGCTGCTGCGCGACGGCGTGCGCTACCTGCGCACCCTGGAGCGGGTGCGGCTGCCCGAACCGGCGCGGCCCCCGCTGCGCGAGCGCGGGGTCTACGCCGTCATCGGCGGCCTGGGCGTCATCGGCTTCGACACCTGCCTGCACCTGGCGCGCACCTACCGGGCCCGGCTGCTGGTGCTGGGCCGCGCCGCAGTCGACCCGGCGCGCCGCGAACGCCTCGCGCAACTGGAGGCGGCCGGCGCCGAGGTGCTGTACGTGGCGGCCGACGCCGCGGACCCCGCGGCGGTGCGCGCCGCCGTGGACCGGGCCAAGGAGCGCTTCGGCGCACTGCACGGGGTCATCCACTCGGTCATGGACTTCGCCACCGCCCCGGTGACCGCACTGGACGCGTCCGGCCTGCACGCCGCCCTGGACTCCAAGGAGGCCACCGTGCGCGGCACCTGGGCGGCGGTCGAGCGGGAGCCGCTGGACTTCCTGCTCTTCTACTCCTCCGGGGCCGCCTTCCAGGGCGCCGCCGGACAGGGCGGGTACGCCGCCGCGTGCTGCGCCGCGGACGCCCTGGCCCTGCACCTGGCCCGCACCGCACCGTTCCCCGTCAAGGTCGTCAACTGGGGTTTCTGGCACGCCGCCGGGGTCGCCGAGCGGGAGGAGGTGCTGCGCCCGCTGGTGGCGTCGGGCGTCACGCCCCTCAGCGCCGCGGACGGCATGCGGACCGTGGAGCGGTTCCTGGACAGCCCGCTGGAGCAGGTGCTGGCCCTCCAGGCCGGCGACCGCGTCCTGGCGGCCATGGGCGTGGACGGTGCGGCCGAGGTGCGCATCCGTCCGCGTCACCTCCCCCCGCTCGTCGACCAGTTGCGTCCCGTCGTGGCGCTCGCACCGGAGGAGATCGGTCGGATCGAGTCCTACCAGCGGGCCTCCCGGGAGGCCGAGCGGCTCGCCCGGAGGCTGCTGGCCGGGGCGCTGCGGCGGATGGGCGTGCTGCGGGCCGCGGGCGAGCGGCACACCGCCGACGCACTGCGCGCACGGCTGCGGATCGCCGACCAGTACCACCGGCTGTACGCCTCCGTACTGGACATGCTCACCACCGCGGGGTACCTGCGCCGCGACGGCGACGCCCTCGTCAGCACCCCCCTGGTCGACGACCCCGAGACGCTGCGGGCCGGCCGCGACCCGCACGCCGCCGCGGCCGAACTCATCGCGCGCTACCCGGAGATCGAGGCCGTGGCGACGCTCCTGGCCCGCTGCCTGGAGGCGTTCCCGCAGGTGGTGACCGGCGAGCAGAGCCACATGGACGTGCTCTTCCCCGGTGGCTCCATGGACCTGGTGGTCGGCATCTACCGGGGCAGCGCGCTCAGCGACAGCTACAACGCGCTGGTGGCCCGCGCGGTCGCGGACGTCGTGCGCGAGCGGCTGGCGGCGGACCCGACGGCCCGCCTGCGGATCCTGGAGGTCGGCTCGGGCACGGGCAGCACCAGCGGGCCCGTCCTGGCGGCGCTGGCCCCGTACGCCGAGCACGTCACCTTCACCTACACCGACATCACCAGTGCGTTCGTGCGGCACGGCCGGAAGAAGTTCGCGGCCGACCACCCGTTCGCGGAGTTCACGGTCTTCGACGTGGACGCGGACCCGGTCGCCCAGGGCATCGCCCCGGACAGCTACGACGTCGTGCTGGGCACCAACGTCTTCCACGTCACCCCGTCCATCGAGCACACCATGCTCGGCGTCAAGCGGTTGCTGCGCGCCGGCGGCGTGGTGCTGGCCAACGAGGGGACCGGCTTCGCCGACTTCCTGCCGTTGATCTTCGGCCTGACCAGCGGCTGGTGGCGGTACCGCGACACCGACCTGCGGATCCCCGGCTCGCCGCTGCTCACCGTCGCCAAGTGGCGCGACGTGCTGGCGGTCTGCGGATTCGACGGCACGACCGTGCACGAACTGCCGCCGACCGCCGAGGGGCCGGTCCAGCAGAGCCTGATCGCGGCCGAGAGCGACGGCACCGTCCTGGTGCCGGGGACGGCCGAGGCGGCCCGCACGGAGCGGACGGCCGCCGGGCCGGCGCAACCGGCGGCACCCGAGGCGTCGCCCGACGCGGTGTCCGGGGAGCCGGCGCCGGTGGACCTGGCGGCGGTCGCGCTGGAACAGGTGAAGGCCGTGTTCGCCCGCGTGCTGGAGATGACCGAGGCACAACTCGACCCCGAGGCGCCGTTCGAGGACTACGGCATCGACTCGCTCGTGGTGCCCGAACTCAAGCAGGCGCTGGAGGCCGACTTCGGGCGGCTGCCGGCCCCCCTGCTCTTCGAGCACACGACCATCGGACGACTCGCGGACTACTTCCGCGAGCAGCACCCGCAGACCCTGGCCCGGCTGGCGGGGGCCGCCCCCGCCGCGTCCGGACCGCACCGGCCGGCGGAGGCGACGGCACCAACGGCACACACGGCACCAACAGCACCAACGGCACCAATGTCTGGGTCGGCGACGCCGGCGACCACGGCGGTGCCGGCGGCAACGACGGCACCGGCCGGGACCGGTGCGCCGGCCCCGCGTCCCACGGTCCGGGAGACGCCCGTCTCCCACGGGGCCGACGGGGCACAACTGGCCGGCGTCGTCGAGGACCTGTCCGACGAGCAGGTGGACCAGCTGCTGGGCGAGCTGCTCTCCGTGCTCGGCGGCGAGAACAACGGGGGAAGCGCGAAGTGAGCGGTACGTCGAATGCGTTCAGTTGCCATCTGATCGGTGAGAACACGCTGCTGGTGTCCTGCGCCGAGCTGCTGCTCGAACGCGGCCACACGGTGCTCGGGGTGGTCTCGCCCAACCCGGACGTCCGGCAGTGGGCCGCCCAACAGGGCCTGCCCACCCGCGACTTAGGCCCGGACCTCACGGACTTCCTGTCCGCGCACCCCTTCGACCACCTCTTCAGCATCGCCAACCTGCGCATGCTGCCCGCCGAGGTGCTGGACCTGCCGCGCGGCCTGGCCGTCAACTTCCACGACGCGCTGCTGCCGGAGCACGCCGGCGTGTACGCCACCACCTGGGCGATCCTCCAGGGCGCCCGGCGCCACGGCGTCACCTGGCACGTCATGACCGAAGAGGCCGACGCCGGCGACGTCCTCGCCCAGCGCGAGGTCGAGGTCGCCGCGGACGACACCAGCCACACCCTGAACGTCAAGTGCTTCGACGCCGGCGTGCAGTCCTTCGCCGAACTCGCCGACGCACTGGCCCTGGGCGAGGCGCGGCGCCGCCCGCAGGACCTGTCCGGGCGCAGCTACCACGGCCGCCACGACCGCCCCCACGGCGCCGGCCTCCTGTCCTGGACGCGGCCGGCGGCGGAGCTGTCCGCCACCGTGCGCGCCGCGGAGTTCGGCGCGCACGCCGACAACCGCTTCGGCACCGCCAAACTCGACCTCCACGGCCGGCCCGCGCTCGTGAGCGGCCTGGAAGTCCTGCCGGAGCGCTCCGGCGCGCCCGCCGGCACGGTGCTGGCGGCCGACCGGGACGGCCTCGTGGTGGCCACCGGCACCCAGGACGTGCGGCTGACCGGGCTGACCACCGCCACCGGCACCCCGCTGGACCCCGCCGCCGAGGACCTGCGCGGACGCCGACTGCCCGACCCCACCCCCGAACTGGCCGACGCCGCGACCCGCGCCGAGGCCGCCGGCCTGCGCCACGAACGCCGCTGGGTGCGCCGGCTGGCGGCACTGGCGCCCGTCGAACTGCCCGGCCGGGACGCGGCCGGCGCGCCCGCCCCCGGCGCCGCGCCCCGCACGTACCCGGTCGCGGTGCCGGACGGCGCGGCGCGGGCCGCCGCCGACGCCGGACTGCGCCGCGACGAGTGGCTGTTGGCCGGTCTGCTGGCCTTCCTCGCCCGCATCGGCGACGGCGCCGGCCGGGACGTGGACCTGCGGCTCCCCGACGGGGGCACCGGGCACCCGCTCGTCGACGCGCTGCGCGCACCGCGCGTGCCGCTGCGGGTGCCGGAGCTGACCCCCGGTACCGGCATGGGCGCGTTCGCCCAAGAGGTGGCGCGGCGGGTGACGGACGCCGTCCGGGCCGGTGCCTTCGGCCAGGACGTCTGGGTCCGCTACCCCCAGCTCGCCGGGCGCCGCCCGGCCGCGCTGGGCCTGCCCGTCGCGGTGGAGCTCACCGACGACGCGGCGGCCCCGGCGGCCCCGTCCGCCCCGGCCCCCGGCACCGCGCTGCTGGTCCGCGTCCCGCGCGGCGCCGGCCGGGTGGAATGGGTGGTCGCCGACGGCGCGTTGGACGAGGCGACGGCCACCTTGCTGGCCGAGCACGCCGGCGCGTTCCTGCGGGCCGCGGCCGGCCCCGCGGGCGCGGACCTGACCCGCACGCCGACCTGCTCCGACGCCCACCGCCGGCGCGCCCTGATCGACTGGAACGACACCGCCGCCGACTACCCCCACGACCGGCCCGTCCACGCCCTCTTCGAGGAGCAGGCCCGGCGGCGGCCGGACGCGCCCGCCGTCACGGCCGGGGACACCACCCTGACCTACCGCCAACTGGACGCCCGCGCCGAGGAACTGGCGGCGCTGCTGCGCTCGCGCGGCATCGGGCCCGGCGCGCTCGTCGGGGTGTACCTGGACCGTTCGACGGACCTCGTCGCCACCTTGCTGGGCGTCATGAAGTCCGGCGCCGCGTACGTCCCGCTGGACCCGATCTACCCGCGCGAGCGCCTCGCGCACGTGCTCGCCGACACCCGCCTGCCGCTGGTCGTCAGCGAAGCGGCACTGGCCGACGGGCTGCCGGCCACCGACGCCGAGGCGCTGGTGCTGGACCGGGCCCGGCCCGACCGGGGCGCACCGGCCCACCCCGCCGCACCCGCCCGGCCCCGGCCCGACGACGGCCTCGCCTACGTCATCTACACCTCCGGCTCCACGGGCCGCCCCAAGGGGGTCAGGGTCGGGCACCGCGCGCTGACCAACTTCGTCTGCGCCATGGCCACTACGCCGGGTATCACCGAGGACGACCACCTGCTCGCGGTCACCACGGTCTGCTTCGACATCGCCGGCCTGGAGCTGTACGCGCCGCTGATCCGCGGCGGGCACGTGGAACTCGCCCCGGCCGAGACGGCCGGCGACGGCTTCGCGCTGCGCGCGTTGTTGGAGCGGCGCCGGCCCACCGTGATGCAGGCGACGCCGGCGACCTGGAAGATGCTGATCGCGGCCGGGTGGACCGGCAGCCGGACGCTGCGGGTGCTGTGCGGCGGCGAGGCGCTGCCCCGCGACCTGGCCCGGGACCTGCTGGCGCGCGGCGCACAGCTGTGGAACCTCTACGGGCCCACCGAGACCACCGTCTGGTCCACGGCCGTCCGCCTGGACGACGCCGAGCGGATCGGCATCGGGCGCCCGATCGCCAACACCCGCTGCTACGTGCTGGACCGCTGGCGACAACCGGTCGCCCCCGGCTTCCCGGGCGAGCTGTACATCGGCGGGGACGGCGTGGCCGAGGGCTACCTCGACCGCCCGGAGCAGACCGCCGAGAAGTTCGTGCCCGACCCGCTCGAACCGGCCGCGGGCGCGCTGTACCGCACCGGCGACCTCGTACGGCACCGGCCCGACGGGACGTTGGAGTACCTCGACCGGGTCGACAACCAGGTCAAGCTGCACGGCTACCGCATCGAACCCGGCGAGATCGAGGACGCGCTGCTCGGCCACCCCGCGGTCGACCGGGCGGCCGTCATCGTGCGGGAGGACGTCCCCGGCGACCGGCGCCTGACCGGCTACGTCGTGCCGCACCGCCCCGGCATCGACCCCGCGGACCTCCGGCGCCACCTGGGGCAGGCGCTGCCCGCCTACATGGTGCCGGCCGCCTTCGTCGAACTGGACCGGCTTCCGCTCACCGCCAACGGCAAGACCGACCGCAAGGCGCTGCCGCGGCCGGCGCAGGGCCCCGCCGACGGGACGCCCGCCGCGCCCGCCGCCGGCGGCGTCGAACGGACCATCGCCCGGATCTGGCGCGAGGTGCTGAACGTCGACGCGGTCGGCGTGGAGGACAACTTCTTCGAGACCGGCGGCAATTCACTGCTGCTGATGCAGGTCATGGCACGGCTCAAGGCCGACGTCCACGGGCCGCTGACGCGGGTGGAGATGTTCAAGTACCCGACGGTCCGCTCGATGGCCCGGCACGTCGAACGCCAGGCCCCCGGGCCGGACCGCGGCCCCCGGACGGCCGCGGCCGCCCCGGTGGCGACGGCCGCCCGCCCCGCGCGGCGCGCACCGTCCTCGCGCGCGCCCCTGGGGGAGCTGCGGCGGCGGCGCGCGGAGCGCACCCCGCGCAAGCCGTCCGCCAACTAGCGCGCGCCGCACGCGCATCCATCGATACAGGCAATCACCGGAGCATCCGGAACGGGGAGGTCAACCATGCGTTCGTGCACCATGTGCGCCCTCAAGGAGGGGCACCCCGGCGTGACCCTCGACGACGAGGGCGTGTGCAACCTGTGCAAGCTCGACATCGCGAGCGACCTGCTGGAGAACTTCACCTACACCAACCGCGTCTACGAGGAGTTCACCGCCGCCGGACCCAATCCGCACGGCGACTACGACTGCCTGTTCATGTACAGCGGCGGCAAGGACAGCACCTACATGCTGGACAAGTTCGTCAACGAATACGGCAAGCGGGTGCTCTCCTACACCTTCGACGTGCCCTTCGAGAGCGCGCACGCAGCCGAGAACATCAAGCTCGCGCAGCAGAAGATCGACGCGACCTTCGTCCTCGACTCCGACGACGACAACATCAAGTCGATGATGCGGGAGGTCTTCAACCGGCCCGCGCCGAAGAAGCCGGGGAAGTACCTCGACGAGAAGCTGCCGTGCGTCTCCTGCCGCACCTTCTTCGTCATCCGGGCCATCCTGCACGCCGTCCGGAACAACATCCCCTACATCGCGCTGTGCGCCGACCCGCAGCAGATCCTCACCATGGAGTCCAACGTCCGCGAGATCGTGCGGGACTTCTACCAGACCTTCGGCCGGCGCTTCACCAGCGACCTCTTCCGCGGCGAGATCGAGCAGATCCTCTTCGCCGAGGACGACGAACTCCCCAAGATCGTCTTCCCGTTCATCGCGATGCGCTACGACTACGACCCCGACCGCATCGTCGCCGAACTCAAGGCCAAGGGGCTCTACGACTCCTCGCCGCTGGAGACGCACTGCACGTTGTTCCCGCTCCTGAACTACTACTCGTTCAAGAACTGGGACTGCATGTTCTACAAGCTCAACGCCTCCAGCCACAAACGGTCGGTGGCGCGGAACAAGGACTTCGACCGCTCCACCTTCAGCATCAAGTTCCCGCGGGCCGCCAACATCGCCGACATCGAAGAGCGCATGAAGCGGGTCGTGCTGGAGATCGCCGAGCACCGCGGGGACACCGCCGAGCACGAGCGCGAACTCATCGACATCTTCCGGCAGCTGGACGCCACCGAGGACGGGGCGCGGTTCGTCGCGCAGAGCTTCCTCGGCATGCGGACCGTGGCGGCCGACATGGGCATCGAGCTCTAGGAGGGGCAATGGAGCACGCGAGGGAGCAGGACCGGTCGCAGGAGACCGGGGAGTACCGGGACTCCGACGTGGCCGTCGTCGGCATGGCCTGCCGTTTTCCCGGCGCGGAATCGGTGGCGGAGTTCTGGCAGAACCTCAAGGACGGTCGGGAGACCACGACCTTCTTCACCGACGGGGAACTGCTGGCGGCCGGCGTCGGGCCGGACGAACTGGCCGACCCCGGATACGTGCGGGCGGCGCAGCTGCTGCCGGACGTCGAGTCGTTCGACGCCGGTCACTTCAAGGTCCCCGGCGACGAGGCGGAGATCCTCGACCCGCAGCACCGGCACTTCCTGGAGTGCGCCCACCAGGCCCTGGAGGACGCCGGGTACGAACCGTCCGGCTACGACGGGCAGATCGGCGTCTTCGCCGGCGCGGGCATGAACACCTACCTGCTGCACAACCTCGCCGAGCGCTACCGCACCGCCTCCTCCGTCGGCCACTACCGGCTGATGCTGGCGAACGACAAGGACTTCCTGGCCACCCGCGTCTCCTACAAGCTCGACCTGCGCGGCCCCAGCGTCAACATCAACACCGCCTGCTCCACCTCCCTGGTCGCGGTGCACACCGCCTGCCTGAGCCTGTTCGCCGGCGAGTGCGACATGGCCCTGGCCGGCGCCGTGCACCTGCGGGTGCCGCAGACCCGGGGGTACGTCCACCAAGAGGGCATGATCTTCTCCCCGGACGGGCACTGCCGGGCCTTCGACGCCGACGCCGCGGGCACCGTCATCGGCTCCGGGGTGGGCGTCGTCGTCCTCAAGCGGCTGGTCGACGCCGTCGCGGACGGCGACACCGTGCACGCGGTGATCAAGGGCTCCGCGGTCAACAACGACGGCTCGGCGAAGACCGGCTACACCGCGCCCAGCGTGACCCGCCAGGCCGCGGTGATCGCCGAGGCGCAGGACGTCGCCGACTGCCCGCCCGAGACCATCGGCTACGTCGAGGCGCACGGCACCGGCACCCCGCTCGGCGACCCCATCGAAGTCGCCGCGCTCACCGAGGCGTTCGGGGACGCCGGCGGCCCCGGCAACTGCGCGCTGGGCTCGGTCAAGACCAACGTGGGCCACCTCGACACCGCGGCCGGCATGGCGGGCCTGATCAAGACCGTGCTGATGCTGCGCGAGGGCACCCTCGTCCCCAGCCTCAACTTCCGCGCCCCCAACCCCGACATCGACTTCGCCGCCGGCCCGTTCGCCGTGCACACCGAACTGTCCGCGTGGGAGACCGGCGGGCGACCGCGCCGCGCCGGCGTGAGCTCCTTCGGCATCGGCGGGACCAACGCCCACGTCGTCCTGGAGCAGCCGGTGCCCCCGGCCCCGGCGGCCCGCCCGCGCGGCGCCGAACTGCTGGTGCTGTCGGCCCGCACCGGCGCCGCCCTGGACCGCGCCACCGGCAACCTCGCCCGCTACCTCAGGAGCGCCCCCGACGCCGACCTGAGCGCGATCGCCCACACGCTGGCCGCCGGCCGGGCCGCGCACCCGCACCGCCGCGCGGCGGTCTGCCGGGACACCGGCGACGGCGCGCTCACCCTGGCCATCCTCGACCCCGAGCAGGTCGCCACCCACGAGGCGGAGGAGGGCCGGGACACCGCAGCCCTGGTGCTCGGCGGCGGCGTCGCGGGACCGGCCACCGGCCCCGGCGCCGTCGAGCTCTACCGCGACCTGCCGGAGTTCCGCGCCGCCGTCGACGCCTGCGCCACCGCACTGGAACTGCCCGCCGTCACCGGCCCCGAAGCGCTGCTGACCACCGGCGACGGGGTGGCCGACTTCGTCCTGCAGTACGCGCTGGCCCGCGTCTGGGAGAGCTGGGGCGTCACCTGGGGCGCGCTGATCGGCTCGGGCCCGGGGCAGGCCGTCGCCGGGGCGCTGGCCGGGGTGCTGACGCTGCCGGACGCGCTGGAGCTGGCCCGGGCACACGACGCGGGGGAGTCCCCGACCGTGCCGCCGGCCCGACTCGCCCCCGCCGGGCTGCCGTTGGCCGTCGGCGGGGAGGCGCGCTGGTTGGAGCCGCAGGAGGCGGCCGACCCCGCCTTCTGGGCCAAGCCGCCGGCCGCCGAGGCCGACCCGCGGGCCCTGGAGGCGCTGCTGGCCGAGGCCGGGATGCTGGCCGTCGACGCGGTACCGGCCGGCGCCCCGGACACCACCGCCCTCGAAGCGCTCCTGCACGCCCTGGGGGAGGTCTGGACCCGCGGCGTCGCGGTGGACTGGCAGGCCAGGTACCCCGCGGAGCTGGCGCGCCGGGTGCCGCTGCCCACCTACCCCTTCGAGCGCACCCGGCACTGGGTCGAGCCGCCGGCCGCACCCGCGCCGTCGGCCGGCGCCGCGGCACCCGCCGCACCCGCGCCCGCCGCACCGGCCGGGGGCGCGACGCTGCGGCCGCGCATCGAGGCCGCGGACGCCGCGGAGCAGCGCCGGATCATCCAGGACTACGTCCGCACACAGGTGGCGACGGTGCTCGGCCGGGGCGCCGACGACCTGCCGGACCTGGACCGGAACCTGTTCGACATGGATGTGGACTCGCTGATCCTCATCGACATCACGGCGCGGCTCGGGACCGAGCTGGGCCGGCCGGTGCCCTCGTCCTCGTTCATCGAGTACCCCACCATCCGCGCCTTCACCGACCACCTCGTCGGCAGCTGGCACGAGGGCGGGGAGCCGGGGGGCTACGGCGCCGAGGGCACCGCGGCGCCGCGGCGGACCTCGCGCCGCGCCGCGGCCGGGGTCAGACGGCGGGGCTGACGTGTGACGGCGGGGCCGGCACAGCAAGGACATGCGGTACCCGAGGACCGCCCGGACCGGGCGGCCCGGGCAGACCGGGCGGTACACGGGGCAAACGGGGAAGGGACCATGGACAACAAGCGCGCTCTGCTGGTCAAGCTGCTGCGGCAGGTGGCGACGGCACGGCCCGGGGGCGACGCCGACGAGGGCATCGCCGTCGTCGGACTGGCCGGGCGGTACCCGCTCGCCGACACTCCCGACGCGCTGTGGGCGAACCTCCGGGACGGCCGGCACTGCATCACCGAGGTCCCGCCGGAGCGCTGGGACGCGGCCGAGCACTACGCCCCGGACGGCGCCGACGCCCTGCGCGCCCACACCAAGTGGGGCGGCTTCCTCGCCGACGTGGACAAGTTCGACCCGCTGTTCTTCCACATCTCGCCGACCGTCGCCGAGAACATGGACCCGCAGGAGCGGCTCTTCCTCCAGACGGCCTGGGAGACCCTGGAGGACGCCGGCTACCCGCCGCGCACCCTGGGCCGGGACAACCCCGTCGGCGTCTTCGTCGGCCTGATGAACAGCAACTACGAGTGGATGGGCGGCGAGGCGGCCGCCCTCGGGGTGCCCACCGACGCCCACAGCGACCACTGGTCGCTGGCCAACCGCGTCTCGCACGTCCTGGACCTGACCGGCCCCAGCATGGCGATCGACACCGCCTGCTCGGCCTCGCTCACCGCCGTGCACCTGGCCTGCGAGAGCCTGCGCCGCGGCGAGTGCAACGCCGCGATCGCCGGCGGCGTCAACCTCATCCTGCACCCCAAGCACCTGGCCCTGTACTCGCGGCGCAACATGGTCTCCCACGACGACCGCTGCAAGAGCTTCGGCACCGGCGCGGACGGCTTCGTCGCGGGCGAGGGCGTGGGCGCCGTCCTGCTCAAGCCGCTGCGCCGCGCGGTGGCCGACGGCGACCGGATCCACGGCGTCATCCGGGGCTCGGCCGTCAACGCCGGCGGCAAGACCGTCGGTTACACCGTCCCCAGCCCCACCGCCCAGGCCGAGGTGATCAAGGCCGCGCTGCGCCGGGCGGGCGTGGACCCGCGCGACGTCAGCTACGTCGAGGCGCACGGCACCGGCACCCCGCTCGGCGACCCGATCGAGATCGCCGGCCTCCAAGAAGCGCTCGCGGGGAACGACCCGGCCGCACCGGGCACGGTCGCCGTCGGGTCGGTGAAGTCCAACATCGGGCACCTGGAGTCGGCCGCCGGCATCGCCGGGCTCACCAAGGTGCTGCTCCAGATGCGCCACGGC
>LIQL01000167.1:0-5150 GCA_001418405.1 Streptomyces diastatochromogenes
GGGCGTGTCCGATGGGTCGGGGCCGGGGCCGCGGCGCCTGGCGCGGCGCCTCGCAGCGTTGCCGAAACGTCCCAATAGCTCCGCTATCGCGCTATCGGGCCGCTCCGGCGCCTTGCGATGCACCGCACGAGACGCCGCGGCCCATCCGGCCCTGACCCATCGGACACGCCCTAGTGCGAAGGGTCTCCCCGGCGAGGCCCGCTCCGTTGGCGCGCCGGGTGCAGGCGCGCCGAGTTGTCACCCGACAGGCGGAGCCAATCCCCTGAACGCGTGATCCGGCCAATTGCGGCATCGGGTTTGAAGGGTCGTGCGGTGGCCGGACGATCGCGGTTCGGCCGGTTGCCGCCGGTTCTTGGTCATCGGGTCGTGCGTTCGCGCGGGCAATGCGTCATTGCCGATCGGTCGGTGATCATGCTTCCGCATAGCGGTGATCGTGTCTGTCCACATGCGGCCTGGTGCGGAGGGTGACGGACCGGCTGTCATTGCCTCGCCGGGATCACCGACGCTCCGCAACGGGGCGCCTCGGCAGGTGACCCAGGGGGGGAACGGCAGCGATGGCCGAGTCGTGCGGCACCGTCCGTGAGCGCGCGGGGAGCGGCTCGGTCGTCCCCCGCGAGGACGGCGACGGTGCCCCGCCGCAGGGCCTGCGGTGGGCGGGCCGGGGCGACGGTGGCCACGCGGTCCGCACGGCGCACCACGGCGGCACCGGCGTCGCGCGGGGTCCGGTCGTCCGGGCCGGCGCGGCACGGGCCCGTCCGGGCTTCCCAGGGACGGTCGGCGGCGGCAGCCATGGCGCCGGCGACGGTTCCGCGCTCTCCGTCGGCCCGACCGTCAGTGGGGTGGACGTCCCCGCCCGCGCCGCCGCCGCGGTCCGGGGCGGCAGGCCCGTCGCCACCCCGAACTCCGGTTCCTCCGGCTGAGCTTCCCCTCCTCGATCTCTCTCCCTCCCGCGGTCACCGGCGGGTACGGCCAACGCACGGCCGTCACGGTCCGCGTCGTCGCACCCGCGAAGTGCCCGTCCGCACCGGCTCTCCCCGTACGAAGGGAACACGTTCATGAGCGACCTCACCGAAGAGCAGGCCGCCGAGGCCCTACAAGCCGCGGCCGCGGTCCTGCTCACCACCGGCGCCAAGACCGCCGCCGCGGCGGCCCCGGCCCCCGACGAGACCTGGCCGTTGCCCGGCGGTACGGCCTGGGTCTACTACGGCGACGGCAACCAGGGCCTGGTCCGTCCGGTCCTGATGGCCGACGGCTTCAACACCGGCCCCAGCGACCTCGACCTGTCCTGGGAGCACCTCAACCGGCGCGGCTACCCGCTGTTGGACGAGCTCCGCCGTCGGCGCCGGGACGTCGTCCTCATCGGCTACGACGAGCGCAGTGCCTCCATCCTGGACAACGCCCGGGTCGCCACGGCCGCCATCCACCGGGCGCTCGCCGAGCGTCTGGGCGGTGAGCGGCTCGTCGTCGGCGGCTTCAGCATGGGCGGTCTGGTCACGCGTTACGCCCTGGCCCGGTTGGAGACCGAGCGCATCGACCACCAGACGGGGGTGTACTTCTCCTGGGACAGTCCGCACACCGGCGCCTGGATCCCGCTCTCGCTCCAGGCGTTCGCGCACTACATCAGGAAGTTGGACGGCCGGTTCTCCCGCCAGATCAACAGTCCGGCCGCCCAGCAGTTGCTGTGGCGCCACCTCTCCCACTGGGAGGACAAGCCGGGGGCCAGCCCGTTGCGCACGGACTTCCTCGACCGGCTTGGGGAGGTGGGCAATTGGCCCCAGTTGCCGCGTCTGCTCGCGCTGGCCAACGGGCCGGGGAACGGGTCCGGCAACGGCATCCGGCCGGGCGTCGAGGCCGTCGTCGGCAAGGGCCTCGCCGTCTCGGGGACGGATCTGCGCACCCAGTCCGAGGGCGACGACCGGCTGGTGGCGAAGCTCCGGGTGGTGACCGTGCCCTCCCGGGAGGTCCGCACGAGCGGGCTGCCGGACATCGACGGTGCGCCCGGCGGCACCCTGGAGGGCTTCGGCATCCTCGCCGACGCGCTCAACAAGCTGGCGCCCGTCCTGGGCTTCGCGGTGGAGAACCCGATCCGTGAGCACTGCTTCGTCCCGGCGGTGAGTGCGGTGGCCGTCCGGGAGCCGAGCAGCCACGCCGACCTCTATCTGCCGATCGACGAACTGGCGCCGGAGGAGAGCGCGTTGGATGATTTCGTGCTCGCCTCGCGCAACGAGGAGCACACCCTGATCACGGAAGAGCTCTCCGGCTGGCTGCTGGACCGCCTGCCGTAGTGGTGGGCGCCGCGGTGCGCCGGTTCGTGGACGAAACGCCGCCGGGGCGGCACCCCCTGGGAGAGGGGGTGCCGCCCCGGCGCACGAAGCGGGACGTCGATCAACCAGAGGTCGATCAGAAGTCCATGTCACCGCCCGGCATGCCGCCCGGAGCGCCCGCGGCAGCGGCCTTCTCCGGCTTGTCGGCGATGACGGCCTCGGTGGTGAGGAACAGCGCGGCGATCGACGCGGCGTTCTGGAGCGCGGAGCGCGTCACCTTGGCCGGGTCGAGGATGCCCTCGGCGATCATGTCGACGTACTCGCCGGTGGCGGCGTTCAGACCGTGGCCGACGGCCAGGTTGCGCACCTTCTCCACGACGACGCCGCCCTCAAGACCACCGTTGACGGCGATCTGCTTGAGCGGGGCCTCCAGGGCGAGCTTCACGGCGTTGGCGCCGGTCGCCTCGTCACCCTCGAGCTCCAGCTTCTCGAAGACCGAGGAGGCCTGCAGCAGGGCCACGCCACCGCCGGCGACGATGCCCTCCTCGACGGCCGCCTTCGCGTTGCGAACGGCGTCCTCGATGCGGTGCTTGCGCTCCTTGAGCTCGACCTCGGTCGCGGCACCGGCCTTGATGACGGCCACGCCGCCGGCCAGCTTCGCGAGGCGCTCCTGGAGCTTCTCGCGGTCGTAGTCCGAGTCGCTGTTCTCGATCTCGGCGCGGATCTGGTTGACCCGGCCCTGGACCTGCTCGCTGTCGCCGGCACCGTCGACGATGGTGGTCTCGTCCTTGGTGATGACGACCTTGCGGGCGCGGCCGAGCAGGTCGAGACCGGCGTTCTCCAGCTTGAGGCCGACCTCCTCGGAGATGACGGTGCCACCGGTGAGGATGGCGATGTCGCCGAGCATGGCCTTGCGGCGGTCACCGAAGCCGGGCGCCTTGACCGCGACGGACTTGAAGGTGCCGCGGATCTTGTTGACGACCAGGGTCGACAGGGCCTCGCCCTCGACGTCCTCGGCGATGATCAGCAGCGGCTTGCCGGACTGCATGACCTTCTCCAGGAGAGGCAGCAGGTCCTTCACGTTGCCGATCTTGGAGTTGACGATGAGGATGTAGGGGTCCTCAAGCGCCGCCTCCATGCGCTCCATGTCGGTCGCGAAGTACGCCGAGATGTAGCCCTTGTCGAAGCGCATGCCCTCGGTGAGTTCCAGCTCCAGACCGAAGGTCTGGGACTCCTCGACGGTGATGACGCCTTCCTTGCCGACCTTGTCCATGGCCTCGGCGATGAGCTCGCCGATCTGCGGGTCGGCGGCGGAGATGGAGGCGGTGGAGGCGATCTGCTCCTTGGTCTCGATCTCCTTGGCCTGGTCGAGCAGCGCACCGGAGACGGCCTCGACGGCCTTCTCGATGCCGCGCTTCAGGGCCATCGGGTTGGCACCGGCGGCGACGTTGCGCAGGCCCTCGCGGACCAGCGCCTGGGCCAGGACGGTCGCGGTCGTCGTGCCGTCACCGGCGACGTCGTCCGTCTTCTTCGCGACCTCCTTGACCAGCTCGGCGCCGATCTTCTCGTACGGGTCCTCCAGCTCGATCTCCTTGGCGATGGACACACCATCGTTGGTGATCGTGGGGGCGCCCCACTTCTTTTCAAGGACGACGTTGCGGCCCTTGGGGCCGAGGGTGACCTTGACGGCGTCGGCGAGCTGGTTCATACCGCGCTCAAGGCCGCGCCGCGCCTCCTCGTCGAACGCGATGATCTTGGCCATGTGAAGTGGTCCCTCCGGACTGATGGGGTACCCCCCGCTTCCAACCGAGTTGAGAGCTGGGGGAGGAAACCTCGGACCGTGCTGGCGCCCGCGACGGACGGCCTGCATGCCGTGTGGTTCCTTGCCCCACCTGGCGTGCCGACCTCACCGACCCGATCCATTTTCAGCACTCTCACGGGGAGAGTGCTAACGCAATGATTAGCACTCGCACCAGTCGAGTGCAAGCGCTTGACCGGGGGACCCCCCGTCCGTGAGACGATCGGCGGCCCCGTCGGGACCGCTTCCTACCCGCCCGCGCGCGCCCGCGTACCACTCCCGCGGGACGCCGGTGACCTCCGGGAACAGCAGAAGGCTCGCAACCCCGTGCCGGGGGCTGCGAGCCTTCTTCCAACGATGCAGTCGGCCGCCGCCTCAGGCGGCGACCCGGACCATATCCGCCTGTGGCCCCTTCTGGCCCTGCGAGATCTCGAACTCGACTCGCTGACCCTCCTCAAGGGTGCGGTACCCGTCCATCTGGATCGCGCTGTAGTGGACGAAAACATCCGCACCACCGTCGACCGCGATGAAGCCGTACCCCTTCTCCGCGTTGAACCACTTGACGGTGCCCTGAGCCATGCCTAACTCCCCTATTACTGGCCCTTGCGCAGGACCGCACTCCGCGGACCCGGGTCAGACCTCACCCCCCGAAATGGTCCGCGGGGTGTGCGCCGGAACGCGTCGACCGCCGCTGAATGTATCTGGACCAATGCCCAGCGCAACAGGTCAATCGGACGAGAATTCTGGCGTCGGGGAAACGACCGTATGCGCTCAAATCCCGTTATCTCAGGCGAAGTCGGGCCGGGAATATGCCACAGGGGCGACAAATCGCGCACACAACTTGCGCACAAGTCACTGCGATCTCATATGCGTTCGGCATGCGCTTCGGCATGCGCGCGGAGATAACCGGAGGGGGATCACCCCAATGGTATCCCCTTTCACAACACGGAATTGCCCCGTCCGTTTCGTACGGACGGGGCAATTTCCGGTCACTACCGGCAAGGAGTTGGCGCAAATTCGCTCAGCGCTTGTGCGCCGCCGGCGACGGGCGCCGCGGCGTCAGCAGCCGCCGGCGACCGCCGGGATGA
>LIQL01000167.1:5166-5616 GCA_001418405.1 Streptomyces diastatochromogenes
CGGGGTCTCCAGGCCCTGCTCGAAGCGGACGTCGTCGTCGTTGACGTAGACGTTCACGAAGCGGCGCAGCTTGCCCGCGTCGTCGAGCACCCGGGCCGCGATGCCCTGGTGGTTCTTCTCCAGGTCGGCGATCACCTCGGAGAGGGTCGCGCCCTCGGCGGTCACCTCGGCCTCGCCTCCGGTGTACGTGCGCAGGATGGTGGGGATGCGGACCTTGACGCTCATGGTTCTGCCTTCCAGGGAAGTACGGGGGGTGCGGGAGGGGCGGGCGGAGGGCCGGCTCAGCCGGCCAGGCCGGCCTCGCGGAACGCGTCCAGGTCCGGCCGGATGGTGGCGGTGGGCCCGGCGGCGACGGCGTCGAGGGTCTTCAGGCCGTCACCGGTGTTCAGCACGACGGTGCTCAGCGACGGGTCCAGGAGGCCGTTCTCGATCAGCGTCCTGGTTACGCCG
>LIQL01000168.1 GCA_001418405.1 Streptomyces diastatochromogenes
GGCGGCGCGGGCCTCGGTGAGGGCGCCGGCCAGCGGGGCGAAGCCGGCCGTGCGCGGCATCGCCACGACCAGGGGAACGGGCCGCTGGGGCCGTGCGCCGCGGCGGGCGGCGGTGCGGACGGCCGTGGCGAGGGCGGCCACGGTCGGGGTGTAGGAGGGGACGGCGTGGTCGAGGAGGGAGCGGGTGCCGCTGGGGTCGTCGTGGTCGCCGGCGGCGTGCAGGGGGAGTTGGGCCAGGGGCCCGGTGGTGGAGAGCCAGATGCGGGGCGGGTGGGGTGAGGCTGCCGTGGTGGCCGCGGTGGCCGTGGTGGCCGTGGTGTGATGGAAGGTGGTGGTCCTGGTGAGGTGGGTGAGGACGGGGGCCGCGGCGGCTTCCCAGAGCCACTTCAGCGTTTCGCGGAGGGAGGTCTGGGCCGCGAGGCGGTCCACGAGTGCGGTGCCGTGCGCCTCCGCGGTGCGCAGCGCCTCGGCGAACCGCTCCGCACGGGACGCGGCCTCGGCGTGGGTGAGCGCGGGCAGCGGGACCGCGGCCACTCCCCCGGTGGTGAGGATCAGCGCGTCGCAGCGCAACGGGCTGGTGTTGACGGTCACCACCGGCCCGCCGGCGGCCGCCAGTCGCAGCGTGGCCAGCCGTGGCGGTTTGAGGAAGCCCTCCAGGCCGGGCAGCCGGCGGGCCTCGGCGACCGCCAGCTCCCACGCGTCGGCCAGTTGGTGCCGGCGGTCGGCCGGGTCCGCACCGGTCGGGGCGGTGTCGAGGGCGGCGCGCAGGGCCGCCAGCCGGTCCGCGAGGGCCGGGGCGACGTCCCGAAGCGCCTCCTCCTCTCCGTGCAGCCCGAGCGTGCGGGCCAGCAGGATGCCACGGCCCTGTTCGAGGATCTCCAAGGCACGGGCGGGGGCGTCGGGACCGCCCGCCTGAAGGACCGCGGCCGCGGCGTCGGCCGCCAGACCCCTTCCGTGGCGGGCGAGTTGGGTCTCCGATTCGCTGCCGTGGAGTTGGTGCGGGACCGCCTGGGGCAGCAGTGCGACGGCGCGGGCGTAGGCCGCGGCGGCCTCCCGGTGGCGGCCGGTGGAACTCGCCAACTCCGCCAGCGCGCGGTGCAGTCGGATCAGTTCGCCGGGCGGCCCGGCAGCGCTCCGGGCGGCGGCCTCGGCGAAGGCGTACGCCTCGCGGATGAGCTTGGGCTCCGGCTCGTCGGCCCCGCTGTGCCGTTGCCGTTCCAGCAGGGCCGCGGAGAGGTGGGAGAGCATGGCCGAGCGGAAGACGTGACCGGGCCGCGCACTCTCGATGGCCTCCCGCAGCAGGGAGATCGCCTCGTCGAGGGCGTCCGGGTCGTCGTCCCGGCGGGCCCGCTCGCGCAGGGTGCGGGCGAGGTTGTTCAGGTAGCCGGGGCGCTGCGGGTCGTCCGGCGAGCTCACCGCCACCGCCTCGCGGTGGACGGCGACCGCCTCGCCCAGGGCGGACGGTTTTGCCGAGGCCGGCCCGCCGGACGTGGGGCGGTCCTCCCCCGGGAAGTCGGCGCACAGGTCGTAGAGCGCGTTTCCCCAGTGGCTGAGGGCGCTCGCGAGGTCGGTGGGGTTGCCGCCACGGGCCCGCCGGTCGTCGACCGCCTCGCGGTAGAGCGCGAGGGCGTCGTGCAGCACGCTCGCCAACCCGGTCCGTCGGTACTGGGCGTGCAACACCTCGGCGTGGTCAAGCAGCACCCCGCCACGGCCCTGCGGCGGAAGCGGCTGGGCTTCCCTGCGGACCAGTCGCACCGCCTCGTCCAGCGCGGCACCGTCCCCGGTGACCCGGTGGCGCTTCACCAGCAGACCGGCCAGCCGGGCCCGGTAGGACGTCGCGTCCGAAGACCCGGCGGGGGTGGCCCGCACCGCACCGCGACTGGCGTCGATCGCCGCGTTGAGATCGGTGGCGGCGCCGCTGACGTCGTACCGCAGCGACAGGTGGAGGCCGAACTCGTCGAGCCGTGACGCCAGCCACTCGCTGTCCGGCGGGGTGTGCCGGAGCGCTTCGCGGCCGCAGTCGACCGCCTCGTCGACGTCCCGTCGGTCGTTGGTGTGCCGGTAGTGGTCGCCGACCACGCGGGCGTGCTGGGCCACGGCGTCGGCCCAACGCGCCCCGCCGGCCGGGACGAGCAGCAGGAGTTCCCGGCCGAGCCGCACCGCTTCGGCCAAGGTCGCGGCGTCGCCGGTGGCCCGGTAACCCATCTGGAGGGTGACCGTCAGCAGGCGCAGGGCCCGCACCCGCGACGGCAGGTGGCGCGGTGTCCGGTCGAGGAAGGGGCGGAGGGCGCGGGCGTCGCGGTGCGGCTGGCCGCCGCGCGGATCGAGCCCGCGGACCACCTCGACGAAGTCCGGTGACAACTCCTCGCGCAGCCGCAGTCCGGACAGCACCCAGCGGCGCACCTCCCGCGGTATCCGGGGGCCGCTCAACCGGCGCCCGGACCGCACCGCTTCCAGGACGGCGGCGGCCTCCGGCGGCACCGCGTCCCGTTCGCCGGCGTACACGCAGGACAGCGGTTGCAGGGACGCCTCCCATTCGGCCTGGTGCGCGCCCTCGGCTCCGGTGACGTACTGCAGCCAGCGGGCCATGCCGACGGCGTGCAGCGCGGCCAGGTCCGGCCACCGGGCATCATCCATGCTGATCACCAGCCGGGTGAGGGCCCCTTGGCGTTCCAGGGCCCGCAGGGGGCCGAGGTCACCGGTGTCGCGGGCGGCGGCGATGCCCTGCCGTACCGCGACGAGCAGTTGGTCCCGCGAACCGTTCCGTGAGGGATCACGCGCCGGATCCCGTGAAAGCTCTCGCATCACGCCCCCGTTGGCCCGAGAATGAGGTGTCCGATTCTCACCCCTGCGGTCCCGCGGGGAGTTCCTCCCCCGTGCGGTCCCGACGGCCTCTTCAGGCAGCACAGCATAAGCCCGACCGGAAGGGCAGCCCATGGCCTCGACGTCACTTGCGGACGGTCGTGACGATCCCGATATGTCCGCCCTCTGCTCCCAACTCGGTGCACTGCGACGGGCGGTGCACGGCACCCCGCTGGCGGAGGCGCTCGCGGACGGCCTGACCGCGGTGCGCGACGGGGCGCCGGCCGCACCGCTGCTGGCGCGGCTGGGCATCGCGCCGGCCGGTCAGGACCGCGACGCCTGGGGTGGCGCCGCGACCGTCGCGGGGCTGGGTTCCGGACACAGTCACGACGAACGGTACGGCTGCCCGGCGGGCCGGTGCGGGCGCGCGGTCGTCCGGGAGCCGGGCGGCGAGCGGCCGCACTGCCTGGTGCTCGGCGCGGCCATGCGGCTGCTGGCGGACTGAACCGATGGACCACCTCCTGTGATGCCGGTACTGGGGGATCTGGGCCGGCAGCTCGCCCAGCGGTGGGTCGGCAGGCTCGCCCTGCCCGGGCTGTTGTTGGCGGGCACCGCGTTGCTGGGGCTGGCGCTCGGACAGCGGCATCCGTTCGACCGTGCGCGGTTGGCACAGCGCATCGTCCAGTGGGCGGACGCGTTCGCGACGCGTCCTTCATCGGTACAACTCCTCTACGTCGGTGGATTGTTGTTGGCGGTGGCGGCGGTCGGGGTCGCGGTGGAGTCGGCGGCCGGCGGCACGCTGCGGCTCTGGCTCGGGCAGTGGCCGCAGGCCCTGAACCGCCCGGCCCGGGTGCTGGTGGCCCGCCGGGAGACCCGTTGGGAGAACGCGCAGCGACGGGTGACGGAGCTCCGGGCCGCGCTGCCGGCACCCCGGGAACCGGCCGAGGCGCGGGCGATCGACCAGGCGGCGGAGGACCGGGAGGCGATCGCCCCGGCCCGGCCGACCCGACCGACCTGGATGGGGGACCGCGTCGCCGGCGCCGACCTCCGCGTGCTGCACCAGTACGGACTGGACCTCGCCGCGGTGTGGCCGAGACTGTGGCTGGTGCTCCCGCAGGAGGTGCGTGACGAGGTCACCGCGGCCCGCCGTCGGATCGAGGCGGCCGCCCAACTCGCCACCTGGTCGGTGCTGTTCGCGGCCGTGGCGCTCGCCTGGTGGCCCGCGCTGCTGGTGGCGGCGGTGCCCGCGGTGTCCGGCTGGCGGCGCGGCCGGGCGGCGGTGGCGACCTATGCCCTCCTTCTGGAATCGGCGGTGGACGTCTATGCGGGCGAACTGGCGGCCAAGGCCACGGAGGGGCCGGAGTGGACAACGGAGCGGGGCGCGGCGCTCACCCGCCTTATGAAGAAGGGCAGTTGACGGCAGTGCGGTGGCGTGCAGTCGAGCGGTACCGCCCGTCAGGCCGAGGTGCCCGTCAGGCCGAGTCGCCCCGGCCGGGCGGCGGTCCGGGGACGTTGCCGAACGCCCGCAGGATCGCGGCCAGCTCCGCGCCGCCCTGGATGCTGTGCACGAGCTTCCCGTCCGGATCGTGCTGCTCAACGACCCGCAGCGGTGCCAGCACGCCCCGGTGCCAATGGAACAGCCCGTCGCTGAACCCGCCCTGCGGCCCGCACAACCGCGGCAGCATCTTCTGCAACTCCATGATCCGCAGATAGCTGTTGACGTCGATCAGCGGGTGGAGGACGAGGAGGTTCTCGCCGGGCATGGCGACGACACAGCCGTGCGGTGTCGTCACCTCGATCAGTTCCTCGGCCCGCAGGAGCTGGGTGGCGGTCCATGCGCCACCCTTGACCTGGTAGACGGGCCCCGCATCTGGTTGAAACACCGTCACTTCCCGTGGTTCGCGACGGAGGTTGTGCAACCCCACCGACCACAGCTCGGCCGGGTCGGCGCCCCACTGGTGCATCTGGCCGGTCCGCAGGAAGTACAGGCCCGAGGGGGTGCGCGCTCCCAGAACGGCCAGGAAGCCCCCGCCGATTTCACGGACGACGCAGTCCTGCCGGTCCGGTAACTGGTCAGCGCGCCGCAACCGCGGTATCAGTAACGGCCGCACCGCTTCGAGCCCTCCGGCGAACACGTCGTCGCGGGACTCCGCAGCGTCCGGCGTCGACGGCGGGGCGGCGGCCGGGCGGGGCTTGCGTCGGAAGAGGCCCATGGCGGGAGGCTACCCGCGCCCGAGCCGTCCGGCGCCGCCCGCGTCGTACCGATGCGCGCGGAGGCAGGAGCGCCCGTTCCGGTGCGGGGCGTCGGCGGCGGCCGGTGCGCGCCAGTCAACGGTCGCCGTTGCCGACGAGGGGACTTGGTCTGTCGAGTCGCTGTGTTCATGCCTCAACGGTGCCCGACGCGGCGGACATCCGACGTCAACCCGTGGTGGGGACTTGCCGGGCCGTGCCGGTAGACCCCAGGTACGGCATCCGTCCATCGGTATGACGTCGCCGGAAGGCCCGCCTCTCCTCAGCCACCAGCCCCGCCCCGACCCTGCTCCGTAGCGGACACCCGTCCGTGGCGGACACCGGTCCGTGGCGGACACCGATCCGCGGCGGACACCGATCCACATCGGATGCGGATATGCATCGCATACGGTGTTGTAGCGTGCGCAGGTCACGTCGGCGTGTCCAGGCCTGTGGAGGATTGCGTTGCCCAAGGGACCGACCAAACGCCGCCCGCAGACCACCGCGCGGCTGCTCGACGCGGCGCTGGAGACCTTCACCGAGCGCGGTTTCCACGGCGCCTCCATCGAGGAGATCTGCGACCGCGCCGGCTTCACCCGGGGTGCGTTCTACTCGAACTACCGCACCAAGGAGGAGCTGTTCTTCGCCCTCTTCGACCTGCACGCCCGGCGCGTGGTCGACCGACTGGCGGCGGCCGTCGACGAGATGCAGGACGCCGAGGACCCGCTGCACGCACTGATCGCCCGCACCAGCGCGTTGGACGAGGCCGAGCGCCGCTGGTACCTGCTGTCGACGGAGTTCACCCTCCACGCCATCCGCCATCCCGACACCGCCCGCACCCTCGCCGATCACGACCGCCGCCTCCGTGAGGAGATCGCGCGCCTCCTGGCCGTGCTGTTCGACCGACTGGGGCGTCGGCCCACCGTCGACCTGGACTCCCTGGCCCGTCTGGTCACCGCCCTCCACGAGGGTTCCCTGGCGCAGAGCCTGGTCGAACCGGACCAGCTCCCTCCGGGCGAACTCCCCGGCACCTACCTCCCGTTGGTGATCCACGCCGCCTCCCGAGCCCGCCGCACCCGCCGCACGGATTCCTGAGCCCCTACGGGCGGAGCGCCCACCCGAAGCACCCGGGCTCGAAGCTCCTCTCCCCGAGCACCCACACGACCAACTCCCGCCCGGTCCAGACCCATTGACGAAAGGTATGGACCAATCTACGGTGTGCGCACCACCCCCCGATCCCCCGCCACTGACGACGCCCCGTCATGGCTCGAAGGGAGCACAGCGTGACCGGTCGGATAGCGCGTCTGCTGAAAACCGGCCTGGCGGCCGCCTGCCTCCTGCCCATGCTGGGCGTCGCGGCGCCCGCGACCGCCGCCCCCCGGAGCGACACCTGCGCGGTGAAGCCGAAGCCCGCCGGCAAGGTCCTCCAGGGGTACTGGGAGAACTGGGACGGCGCGGCCAACGGCGTCCACCCGCCGTTCGGCTGGACCTCGATCACCGACCCGCAGATCCGCGCCCACGGCTACAACGTCCTCAACGCCGCGTTCCCCGTCATCAGCTCGGACGGCACCGCCCTCTGGGAGGACGGCATGGACGCGACGGTGAAGGTGCCGACGCCCGCCGAGATGTGCCAGGCGAAGAGCGACGGCGCCACCATCCTGATGTCCATCGGCGGCGCCACCGCCGGCATCGACCTCAACTCCACGGCCGTGGCCGACCGTTTCGTCGCGACGATCGTGCCGCTCCTCAAGAAGTACAACTTCGACGGCATCGACATCGACATCGAGACCGGCCTCAGCGGCAGCGGCAACATCAACCAGCCGTCGCCCTCGCAGTCCAACCTCATCCGCATCATCGACGGCATCCTCGCCCAGATGCCGGCGGGCTTCGGCCTCACCATGGCCCCCGAGACCGCCTACGTCACCGGCGGCAGCGTGACCTACGGCTCCATCTGGGGCGCCTACCTGCCGATCATCAAGAAGTACGCCGACAACGGCCGCCTCTGGTGGCTGAACATGCAGTACTACAACGGCAGCATGTACGGGTGTTCCGGCGACTCCTACGAGGCCGGCACGGTCGAGGGCTTCACCCGGCAGACCGACTGCCTCGACAAGGGGCTGACCGTCCAGGGCACCACCATCAAGGTCCCCTACGACAAGCAGGTCCCCGGCCTGCCCGCCCAGCCGGGCGCCGGCGGCGGCTACCTGGCCCCGGGCCAGGTGACCCAGGCGTGGAACACCTACCACAACGGGCTGAAGGGCCTGATGACGTGGTCACTGAACTGGGACGGCGCCAAGGGCTGGACCTTCGGCGACAACGTCAAGGCCGCCCAGGGACGCTGACCCCCGGGGCGCCGAACCCCGTGGTCCGGCGGGCAGCCGTCGGGCCGCGGGCGGTCCCGCGGTGCGCTACGACCGCCGGCGCGGCCGACCGCGCCGGCCCCCGTCCTTGGGGGCACCGGCCCCGCGCCGCGCGCCGCCCCGCCCGGCCGGCGCCTTGCCCCGCGCCGCCCCGCCGCCCTTGCCGGCCGGCTGGTCCTTCTTCCCGGACTGCTGGTCCTTCTTGCCGGCCGGCCGCTGCTTGGCCGGCTCGGCCGGACGACGGCCCCGGCTGCTGTTCACGGTCCGCCCGCGGACGATCCCGATGAAGTCCTCCACCTGGTCGGTGGTCCGGTCCTCGCGCCACGACAGCGCAACCTGGGACTGCGGGGTGTCGGTGATCGTCCGGTAGGTGAGGTCCCGCCGGTGGTACAGGCGCGCGAGCGACTGCGGGACGACGAGCAGCCCGATGCCCGCCGCCACCAGTTCGATGGCGTCCGGCGTCGTGGCCGGACGCTCGAACGCGGGCCGGCCCGGCGGTTGCGCCCAGTCCAGGGTGTCGTCGAGCGGATGCAGCACGATCTCGTCGGCGAGGTCCGCCACGGACACCTCGTCGAAGGCGGCCACGAGGTGGTCCTTCGGCACCACGACCACCGACGTCTCGGTGTACATCGGGATCGCGCTGAGGTCCGTGCGGTCGACCGGCAGGCGCAGGAAACCCGCGTCGGCACCGCCGTCCCGCAGCGCGTCGGCGGCCTCACCGGCCGACACCTGGACCAGGGTGAGCGGGACCTCCGGCAGGCGCTCGTGCCAGATCCGCACCCACTTGGCGGGTGTCACTCCGGGGACGTACGCGAGCCGGAACGAAGGGGATGCATCCGAGCCTGTCACCCCGCCAGGTTACCCGCCGTGGCCGGAGGCCGTGGTCAGCGGCGGTGCGCACGCTAGATACCCTGGAACCATGAAGTCGCACCAGACCGCCCAGACGATGAAGCCCGCCACCGCGGCGAAGAAGCTGGGCGTGTACCTCCCGGCCACGCCCGCAGAGTTCCAGGAGGGCGTCGTCTCCCGCACCGAGCTCAACGCCCTCCAGACGGACCCGCCCGCGTGGCTGCGCGAGCTGCGGGACAACGGCCCCCACCCCCGCCCGGTGGTCGCGGCGAAGCTGGGCGTCTCCATCTCCGGTCTCGCCCGTGGCGGGGTCACCGAGGCCCTCACCACCGAGCAGATCGACGCGCTCAAGACGGAGAACCCCGAGTGGCTGCGGAAGGAGCGCGCCACCCAGTCGGAGGTCCGCAAGGAGACCGTCCGCATCAAGGAGAAGAAGCGCACCGAGGGCGCGGCGTAACCACTCCGCGACGGCGGGCGACGCCGTCTCGCCGCTCCCCCACGACCACCGACCGCCACCCGTCGCGCTCGGCGACGGGCCCCTCCGCCATGATGGGCACATGCCGACCCCGAAGAACCCGAGGACCCGCCCCGTACTCGTCTACGACGGCGACTGCGGCTTCTGCACCACCTCCGTGAACTTCGCCGAGCGGCACCTGCGGCCCCGCTGCCGAATCACCGCCTGGCAGTTCGCGGACCTGGCGGAACTCGGGGTCACCCAGCAGCGCGCCGAGCACGAAGTGCTGTGGATCACCCCGACCGGGGCGGTTCACGGCGGCGCCCAGGCCGTCGCCAAGCTCCTGCTGAGCGCGGGTGGCCCCTGGGCCGTCGCCGGCGCGGTCCTCACCCTCCCCCCGGTGCGCTGGCTCGCGCACGCCGTCTACCGCGTGATCGCCGACAACCGGCACCGGATGCCCGGCGGCACGCCGGCCTGCGCCCTGCCCGCCAACGACCGTCCGGCGCCGGGCGCTTGACGGCCCGCGGCGGCCGCTGACGGCGGGGCGGTTCGTCGGGAATAGACCGCGGCGACCGGGCCTTGCCCAGACATGACCGCTACCCCGTTCGACCCGCGCGCCCTCCTCGCGGAGAGCCGGCTCGGCGTGCTCGCCACGATCAAGGCGGACGGCCGGCCCCAGCTCTCCCCCGTCATGCCCTTCTACGACCCGGAGACCGGCCTCCTCCACGTCTCGATGACCGAGGGACGGGCCAAGACGGCGAACCTGCGCCGCGACCCCCGCGCCACCCTGGAGGTCACCAGCGCCGACGGCGCCTCCTGGGCCACGGCCGAGGGCACCGCCACGCTCATCGGCCCCGGCACGGACCCGCACGGCCCCGAGGTGGAGGCGCTGGTGCGCTACTACCGCCGCGCCGCCGGCGAGCACCCCGACTGGGACGAGTACCGCGCCGCCATGGTGTCCGACCGCCGGGTGCTGATGACCATGCCGGTGGACCACGTGTACGGCGCCAAGCTGCGCTGAACGGGACGCCGCGGCCGGCGACCGCCACCGGGCCCGACGGCCGTCCTCGTAGGGTGGGCGCGTGACCGAACCGAACCGGGAGCGGCTGCGCGGAACGTTCACCGAGGACGCGGACCTCTACGACCGCATCCGCCCGGGCTATCCACCGCGCATGTTCGACGACCTCGCCGAGCTGGCGGGCCTCGCCGGGCCGGCGGCCCCGCATCCGGGGCCGCGGATGCTGGAGATCGGCTGCGGCACCGGGCAGGCCACGCTGCCCCTGGCTGCGCGGGGCTTCCGGATCACCGCCGTGGAGCTGGGCGCCGAGCTGGCCGCGGTGGCCCGCCGCAAGCTGGTCGGCTTCCCTCGGGCGCGGGTCGTGGTCGGTGCGTTCGAGGAGTGGCAGCTGCCCGCGGAGCCCTTCGACGTGGTCCTGGCGGCCACCTCGTTCCACTGGATCGACCCGGCGGTCCGGGTGGCCAAGTCCGCCGACGCGCTCCGCCCCGGCGGGACGCTGGCCACCGTCTCCACCCACCACGTCGCCGGCGGCAGCGCGTCGTTCTTCGCCCGGGTCCAGGACTGCTACGAACGGTTCGACCCGGCCACGCCACCGGGGTTGCGGCTGCCGTCGGCCGCCGACATCCCCGAGGACGGCGGCGAGTTGGCCGCGTCCGGCCGCTTCGCGTCGGCCCGCTTCCGCCGCTACGCACGTGAACTGACCTACTCCACCCAGGAGTACCTGGACCTCCTGCGGACCTACTCCGGGCACCGTGCCCTGCCCGCCGCCGCCCGCGACGGCCTGTTGGAGTGCATCGGCGACCTGATCGACCGGCGGTACGGCGGCACGGTCACCAAGCGCTACCTCACCCAACTCCGCGTCGCCCGTCGCGGAGCGTGACCGGGGGGCGCCGCCGCCCCGCTCTCGCTCCCCGCGCACGTGCGGCGGCCCGCTGGTCCGCGGGCCGCGGACGGGCCGCCGGCTGACCACCGGGGGCTGTCCCCACCGGGCCCGGGCCGGCTGTCCGGATGGCGCGGCGGGCCGTGGCGGCGCAGGCTGAGCGGGTCCGGGTTTCCGAGGCGCGGCCGCAGGGTCGCCGCGGGAGGGGTCACGATGACCGAGCGTCTTCGGCGGGCCCCGCGGGTCCGCGTTCCGTCCGGGACCGGGCGCCGGGGGATCGCGACGGTGATGGCGGCGGCCTTCGCCCTGACGGTGAGCGGGGCGCTGCCCACGCCGGCCGGGCCGGCCCGGGACTCCGGCGACGTCGTGCGCGAGGGACTGCGCCGCCTGGTGCAGGACGACCGTTTCCCCGCCGCACTGGCCACCACCACCGACCGGGACGGCCGCGCCCACACCTACGCGGCGGGTGTGGCGGACGTGACGACCGGGGCGAAGGTGCCGGCGGACGGCCAGGTGCGGGCGGGCAGCAACACCAAGGCGTTCACCGCCACGGTCGTCCTGCAACTGGTCGGCGAGGGCAAGGTGGCACTCGACGCACCCATCGAGCGCTACCTGCCGAAGCTGGTGCGCGGCACAACCGCCGACGGCCGCCACATCACGGTCCGTCAGCTCCTGCAACACACCAGCGGCCTGCCCAACTACACCGACTACCTGGGCGACTTCGCCGCATACCGCCACACCCACCTCCCGCCGCGCGCCCTGCTCGACCTGGCGCTGGCGCACCGGGCGCTGTTCGCCCCCGGGACGGGCTGGTCGTACAGCAACACCAACTACCTCCTGGCCGGCCTGCTCGTCGAGCGGGTCACCGGCCGCCCGTTGGCCGAAGCGCTCACCCACCGGGTCATCGACCGCATCGGCCTGCGCCACACCTACGTCCCCGGCCCGGGCGACGAACACCTCCGGGAGCCCCACCCCGAGGGCTACCTGCCGTCCGGGACCGCGGGACCGCTGACCGACGTCACGGAGGAGGACCCCGCCTGGGCCGGGGCCGCCGGCGCGCTCGTCTCCACCCCGGGCGACCTCAACCGCTTCTTCCGCGCCCTGCTCGGCGGCGCGCTCCTGCGTCCCGCGCAGCTCGCCGAGATGCGCCGCACGGTCCCCGCCGCCGGTCTGTGGCCCGGCGCCAGGTACGGGCTCGGGCTGATCGGCACGCCCCTGCGGTGCGGCGGCGTGATGTGGGGCCACGGCGGTGACATCCCCGGATACCGCACGCGCACCGGCGTCACCGCCGACGGCCGGGCCGTCACGGTCGCGGTCACCGCCGACCCCGCGCCCGCCCCCAAGACGCCCGACCACGCCCTGTCCCTCCTGGACACCGTCCTGTGCGCCTAGCGGCCGACGGCCCGCCGCACGGTGCCGGTCGCGACCGGCCTCCCTCATCGCCGGACCGGGCGCGCGCACCGTGGACTAGGGTGACTGCCAGCCTGTGACCAGGGTTTTTCAACGGGGGATGCGTGACGTGGACGCCATAGTCTTCAACCTCACGACGGCGGCGCTGATGGTGCTGACGTTCAAGTGCGGCCTGCTGTTGGTGGGTGAGGGAACGGTGCGCCGCCGGCCGGTTCCGTGGGCGGCGATCGCGCTCACCGTCGTGGCCGTCGCCGCCGTGGTGCTCCAACTGGCCTGGTCCGGCGCGATGGACGCCCTGGACGGCGATCCGCGCAAGTCCGGCTGGTGGCGCGTGGTGACCTCGGTGTTCCTGCAGAACGACGGTTTCTCCGGCGGCGCCTGGAACATCGTCACGCTGGCGGTGATCGCCGCGCTGGCGCAGTGGTTCTGGCGCGGCCCGCTGATGCTGGTGCTGTTCGCCGCGGGCGTGCTGCTGCCCCAACGCATCGACGCGCTCTTCGGCGAGGCCGCCCGCAGCACCGACCCGCGCAACTTCGCGGGCAGCTCCGGCGCGACGTACTTCCTGGCCGCCACCCTCGCGGCGGGCCTGTTGCTGACCGGCCCCCGGGCCAAGGAACGACTGCTGGCGCTGGCGGTGCCCGCGGCCGGACTCGCGATGTGGCTCGCCCAGGAGAACGGCCACGGCCTGGTGGCCTGCTACGGCTTCGCCGTCGGCGCCGTCGTCCTCCCGCTCGCCCGCCGGCTGCCGCACCCGCCCGTGCCGGCCACGGGCGTCCCCACCACGACCGCACCGGCGGACGGCCCGCGCGACGCCCCGGCACCGCAGTGAGCACGTACGAGCCACCGTCGGGGACGGGCAGACCGGCGGTCGGGGCCGCCCCGCGGCGCTGCGCGGAGTGCGGCGGGTACGCGTACGGCGGTGCACCGGCCTGCGGTGCCTGTCGCGATCTGGTGGACGGCATCCTGGAAGCCGCGTGGGCCGCGTTCCTGCGCCGGTGGGACCTCGGCGGTGACCACCCGAGAGACCCGAGCGCGCCGCACGACGACGAGGTGGCACTGGCGGAGCTGGTGGTGTCGGAACCCGACCGCCATGACTGGCGGGTGGTGGACGCCGCGCTCGACCGGCTCCGCTGCTCGACGTGCGGAGACCGCCTGAGCCGCGGCCCCGTCGGCTGCCCCGCCTGCGACCTGGCGCACGGATTCCGCTACGCCGCGATCGAAACGGACCGGCCGGGCGTCGTCCCGGGCAACGAACACGCCGTCCGGGTCAACGTCTCGGTGGTGCGGCGGCCCCAGTTCAGCTCCGCCGACGAAGTCCTCGCCAGGCGCCTGCTGTTGCCGGCCCTCCTGGTCGGTCTGCTGCCCACGACCGAGGCGGCCCAGCGCGTGAACGCCCTGGTCAAGCGGAGCCCCCCGGAGCGCAGGGCCGCCGTCCTGGAACAGGCCGTGGAGGAGCTGCTCGCCCGCCGACGCACCACCGACGGACGTGCCGCTCCCTGAGCCGCACCGGGAGGTGGCCCCGCCCGGCGTCCCCGTGTCGCTGCGCCGCCCGGGGTGCGTAGGCTCCCGGGAGGGAAAGGAGCACGATCGATGAGTCCGTTGGGTCTGGAGAAGGTGCAGCAGACGGCGCCGCCGCTGGTGAACCTCTACAAGCAGGCCGGGGTCAGCCTGCGCAAGCACGGGCTGCACGGGCAGCGGGCCGCGGTGTACCTGGTGCTGGACCGCTCGGGTTCGATGCGGCCGTACTACAAGGACGGCACGATGCAGCACCTCGCCGAGCAGGTCCTGGCCGTCTCCGCGCACCTCGACGACGACGCGGTCGTCCCGCTGGTCTTCTTCTCCACCGACGTCGACGGGGTGCACGAGATCAGCCTCGATCACTACCGGGGCCAGGTGGCCGCCTGCCACGAGCAGTTGGGGCACATGGGGCGCACCCACTACGAGGCCGGGATGGACGCCGTACTGGACCACTACCTGGCCTCCGGGGCGAGCGCCCCGGCGCTGGTGGTGTTCCAGACCGACGGCGGCCCCACCAGCCGGGCCGCCGCCGAGAAGTGGCTGTGCAAGGCGGCCGCGCTGCCGTTGTTCTGGCAGTTCATCGGCTTCGGCGACCCCGACCATCGGGAGTTCGACTTCCTGCGCCGGCTCGACGAACTCCCGGTGCCCGGCCGGCGGGTCGTCGACAACGCCGGCTTCTTCCCCGCCGGCGCCACCCCCCGCGAGCTGCCGGACGCCGAACTCTACGACCGGCTGCTGGGCGAGTTCCCCAGCTGGCTCACCGCCGCCCGGGAGCGGGGCATCCTCGACTAGCCGGCGCGCGTCGGCCGTTCCGCGGCGGTCACGTCCGCGCCGAGGACCGTGGTGAGCCACGGCCGCAGCACCTCCTCCCGCTGCCGCGGGGAGATGTCGGCGAGCGCCTCCAGGTCGAGGAAGTGCCGCGCGATCGTGAGTCCGAGGATGCTGCTGACGGTCAGCGCCGCTCCCCGCCGTCCCGCTCAGGAGGTGGGCCCGCTCCAGTACGCGTCGTCCCACTTCGCGACGTCGGGAGTGAACTCGACCTCCATCCGGTCGGCGGCGCCGGGCGGCAGGGAGAAGGCGTAGACACCCACGGCCTTCCGCCCGGGGAGGAGGTAGCCGTCGAGGACCTTCTGCCGCCCGCTCCCGTCGATCACCAACTGCGTCGATGCGCCGTCCGCGTCGTTGACGTCGGGCAGTCCGGTGGTGATGGAGGCCCGCTTGCTGCCGGTGTTCTCCACGGTGATGGTCACCTGGAACGCCTTGTTGCCCTCGGCATGGCCGCTGGCGAAGGCGTCCGGAGTGAACGGCTCCGGCTTGGCGACCGTCACCTTCAGGCCGTCACCGAAGGCATACGGCTGGCCGAAGGTCAGATGGCGCGCCTTCTCGGCAGCAGCAGCCTCCTTCTCGGCCGCCTCCGCCTTCCTGCTCGCCTCGTCGGTGACCTCCTTGACCTCCCGACGGGCGTCGTCGACGGCTTCCTTGACGATCACCACGGTGAACACCCCGGCGGCCGCCGCCATCACCAACCCCAGGATGCCCGTGACCACTCCGGCGAGCGCCATGCCCTTACTGGTGGCCCGACCGGCACGCACCTGACTCAGCCCGACGCCACCGAAGATCACCGCCAACAGCGCCGGCAACCACGACAACCAGAACAGCACGATGAACAGCCCGAGCACCATGCCCACCAGACCGAGCACCAGGGCGGCGATGGGCATGCCGTTGGTGGGCCGCCGGTCCCAGGTCGGTGCCGGGTACGGCGGCGCCGGCGTCGGCGCAGCGGCGTCCTCGGTGGCCGGCGGCGCCCACGGGTCGCGCTCCGGCACCTGCGGGCCCGCGGACGGCGGACCGTCCGGGGAGACGGGCGTGGTCATGCAGAGTCCTTCAGCCGTACTTCTGGGTGAATTGTCAGACCATACCAGGGTTTTTACTTTCTCATTACTTCGCGTGAGGGAGCCGGGAGGTGGCACCGCATGTGCACCTCCGAGCCGTGGAACCGCCTTCCACCGCCAGGCGTGTTGAACACATGAACGACCGTTCTGCGCGGGGCCCGGACCCATGACCGGCCGGGCCCCGCAGGCATGAAGCGACAAGGAACCACACTCTTGCTCAACCGAATACGGATCCGCGCCCGCGGATTACAGCGCGCCTCGGCAGCGACAGCCCTCGCCGCGGCGATGACGTCGACCCTCGTGGCCGCCACCCCGGCGAGCGCAGCGCCGGTCTCGACGAAGGACCAGGCGGGCCCGCAGGTCGTCTGCACCTCCGCCAAGCCCGGCCTCGCCGACCAACTCACCCACGACATAAGGACGGTGGTGACGTCCCCGGAGGTGACGGGAAGCACCTCGATCGCCTTGTACGACCGGGTCACCCGGACCAGTTGCACCTACGACGCCGACCGTCAGCACGACTCGGCCAGCGCCGTCAAGGTCATCGTGCTGGGCGCCCTGCTGCGGCAGACCCAGGACGAGCACCGTGCGCTGACGGACACCGAGCGCACCCTCACGACAAAAATGATCACCGAGTCCGACAACGACGCCACCACGACGTTGTGGAAGCAACTCGGCCTCGACCGCATCAGGGAGTTCCTGCGCCTGGCGGACATGCAGCGCACCGTCCCCGATCCGGACGGCTACTGGGGTCTGACCCAGATCAACGCCACCGACCAACTCACCCTGATGAAGCTCTTCACGGCCTCCAACCCCGTCCTCGTCGACGACTCCCGGACCTACGCACTGGACCTGATGAACAAGGTCATCCCCAGTCAGCGCTGGGGGGTGCCGGCCGGCGCGCCGAGCGGGGCGACGGTCCACGTGAAGAACGGCTGGCTGCAACGCACCGGTGGCGGCTGGCGAGTGCACAGCGTGGGCGCCTTCACGGGACAGGGCCACGACTACGGGATCGCCGTCCTGACCTCGGACCACGCGAGCATGCAGGCCGGCGTGGACGTGATCGAGAACCTCGCCCGCAAGGTCCACGCGGACCTCAACGGAACCCAGGTGATCACCAGCCAGAAGCTGCGCAGCCGGACCCTGCCCACCGTCTCCGACGGCTCGCTCGTCCCCGAGAACGCCCGGTAGTCCACCCGCCACACCTCACGTGAGACCGAGCGGTGCAGCGAACCCGTACGCCCCGGTCCCACACCTCCTGGTTGGCGCCCTCACCGGCGTCAGCCAGGAGCCGGGCCCCGGCCGACATCACTCGCCTCGATGTCGCAGAACGGCGATCTGGGCGCCCACGACGGCGCGACCGCCCAGCACCAACGGATCACCCCGGCGCGCACCGGGCGCCGCTGAGGGTACGGGAAGGCCCTCGGCGGGAAGGATGCACCGAGCCGACCGCACGGCCCCGGCATCCGACGCACCGCGCTCGGATGCCGGGCATCCGACGCACCGCGCTCGCGCCGAGGCGCGGGACAGGCACGCAGGCGTGGGGCCAAGGCCGGAGCCGCGAAGGGATGGCGGCGCGCCCGGCACCGTCTTCGGACAACGGAGGTGCTGCACGTGGACGGCGAGGACAGGGATTACGGTCGCCGCAAGATCGAGCGGGAGACGCCGGCGACGGGTTGCCCCGTATCGCGTGCGGAGGACGGCAGTTGGCAGGTGCGTGGCTACGACGAGGCGCGCGCCGTGCTGCGCAGCACCACCACCGTGCAGGCCGGCCTCGGCATCGAGAGCGTCGAGGGACTCCCCTCGCGCATCCGGCGACCGGTGCTCTACCGGGACGGGCCGGAACACCGTGAGCATCGCCGACAGACCGCCCGCTTCTTCACACCGCGCCACGTCGACCAGCACTACCGCGACGTCATGAGCCGCGCCACACGGACCCAACTGGACCGCCTCACGGCCAACGGCCGGGCCACACTGTCCGACCTGGCCTTCAACGTGGCGATCGAAGTGGCCTGTGCCGTCATCGGCCTGACCGAGAGCCGACCGGGCATCAAGCAACGGCTGGAACGCTTCTTCCCCGAGGAGTTCGGGACGCCTGGGCTGAGGAGCCTGCGCGGCATCTACTGGACGATCCGGCAGAGCACCAACTGGCTGCGCGTCCACCTGGGCGACGTACGACCCGCCGTGCGAGCCCGGCGCCGCCGTCGCCGCGACGACCTCATCTCCCACCTGCTCGACGAGGGCTGCTCGACCAGCGAGATCCTCGGTGAATGCCTCACCTTCGCCGCGGCGGGCATGGTGACCACCCGCGAATTCATCAGCGCGGCCGCCTGGCACCTGTTCTCCGACACCGAACTGCTGACGCACTATCAGGCAGTCGACGAAGCCGGCAGGATCGCGGTCCTCAACGAGATCCTCCGCATCGACCCGGTCATCGGCCGCCTCAGCCGCCGCACCACCGGACCTCTCGACGTGCCCCGCAACGGCGACGACCCCCTCACGGTGCCGGCCGGAGAACGCATCGACATCCTCCTCGACCACACCAACCTCGACGAACGGACCGTCGGACCACGCCCCCAACGCATCCGCCCCGGACGCACCATGCGCGAGGGCGCCCGTTCCCCCGGCCTGTCCTTCGGCGACGGCCCGCACAAGTGCCCCGGAACGCACCTCGCACTCCTGGAAACGGACATCTTCCTCACCAGCCTGTTCGCCCTGCCAGGACTACGCATGGCAACACCACCCACCATCGGTTTCATCGACGGCATCGCAAGCTACGAACTACGCCACTGCGTCGTGGAGGTCGACACCGTGCCTTGATCCGGCCGACGGCGAAGCCCGACCGGACGACGAAGCGCAGCCAACGCACTCGAACGCTCCCGCGACTGGCCGAAACGGACGCGGCTTCGAGCAAACAGGCAGAACCTAGGCCAGGAAACTCAACCGCACCCGCCGCCGCGGATTGTCCACGTTCGTGTCCACCAGGCACACCGACTGCCAGGTACCCAGGGCGAGTTCGCCCGCGAGGACGGGGAGGGTGGCGTGTGGGGGGAC
>LIQL01000169.1 GCA_001418405.1 Streptomyces diastatochromogenes
GGTCCTAAGGGTGACCCGGCCGGCTAACGGGGCCCGGCCGAGAAGGCGAGCAGGGACGGCAGGGGCAAGTGGGCGGCACCATGTGGGGTTGCAGCCTCGGCGGCTCTCGCCGTGCCGGTCGCGCGTGAGGCGCGCAGCGCGCGTGCGACGGGCCGTCCGCTGGGCGTGACCTCGTCCCTGACGAGCGCGGTCCGGCCCGGCACTCCCTGCATTGTCGTATCCCTGGATTCTCTCGGGTCCTCGGCGGTCAGGGAGCAATGCTGGTATGGGAAGATCATCTCCGCTATCCGGATCACGCGGGTCGCTGTCCCGATCGCGCATCTCGGCGGTGGAGGTTCACATGCCCGCTGAAGAGTCCCCCCTCGCAAATCACCAGAGGTTCCACACAGCGGACATCTGGGAGGCACGGGCCGAGGTCGCCCGTGCCTTCTGTCCGCACGAACTGCGCATCACGCGGCGCTCGGCGACGCTGGACGCCCGGCTGCACGGCGCCCCCTTCGATCGGACGGGTCTGTACTACCTCGATTACGGAACGGAAGTCCGGATCACACCGGGCGATCTGGAGAGCTTCTTCCTCGTCCAGATCCCGCTCGCCGGTTACGCCGAAATCACCTGCGGCCGCGAGGAGATCATCTCCTCCCCCGAACTCGCTTCCGTCCCCTCTCCGACCGGAAAGTTGGACATGCGCTGGGGCGACGGCAATCCACAGCTGATCGTGTGGTTCGACCGATCGTCACTGGAATCGCACCTGGGCAGCCTGCTCGGCCGCACCGTGCGCCGCCCGATCTTCTTCTCCCTCGGCATGAACCTCACCACGCCGGGTTCCCGATCCTGGCTCAACATCGTCGACCTCATGCGCCGGGAGGCGGAGGGGGCCGGCGGCATGACCAGCCAGCCCCTGGTGACGAAACAGCTTGAATCACTCCTCATGACCCAGCTTCTGCTGGCCCAGCCCCACAACTACACGACGGCACTGCTCGGCGAGCAACCGCGCGTCGCTCCGCCCGCCGTCCGCCGCGCCATGGAGGTCATCGAGGGACACGCCGCCGAGCCGCTCACGGTCGCGGAGATCGCGGAATGCGTCGGCGTCGGCGTACGGGCCCTTCAGGAAGGCTTCCGCCGACACCTCGACACGACGCCCCTCGCGTACCTGCGCGAGGTCCGCCTGGATCGCGTGCGCAAGGAACTCCTGGCCTCCGACCCGGGTGCCGTGACCGTCACCGCCGTCGCCTCCCGCTGGGGCTTCCTGCACCCGGGCCGTTTCTCACTCGCGTACCGCCGGCAGTTCGGTGAGTCGCCGTCGGAGACGTTGCGGTCGTAGGAGAACTTCGGCCTTTCGACCGCCCTGTCGGTGAGCGGGCGGCGGGCGGCGCACGGCGGGCGGGACGATGCGGGCCGTTGTGTCTGTCCGCAGTCCGGCCGGTGCCAGTCAGCCTCGGCGGACAGGCTGTCAGGGCCGCCAGGCGGGGGCCGGCTCGTCGGCGAGGTACGGCGGAGCCGGCTCGTACTGGATGTAGCGGCGGACGGCGCGGGCGTGGTCGCGGCCGTGGAGGCGGCCGACGAGCCACAGGGCCATGTCGATGCCGGCGGACACGCCCTGACTGGTGACCAGCTTGCCGTCGACGACGTAGCGGGCGTCGCGGACCACGGTGACGTCGCCCCGGGCTTGCAGGGTGTCCTCGAACAGGTGGTGGGTTGCGACCCGGCGGCCGCGGGCCGGTCCTGCCTCGTGCAGCAGCAGGGCCCCGGTGCACACACTGGTGGTCCAAGCAGTGCCGGCGGAGGTGTTGCGGATCCAGTCGATGAGCACGGGGTTGGACACTTCGCGGCGGGTGCCGTTGCCGCCGGGGACCAGGAGGACGTCCAGTGCAGGGTGGTCGTCCAGGGTGTGGTCCGGCAGGACCCGCATGCCCTTGTTGCAGCGGACGGGGTCGGGGTGTTCGGCGATGAGCAGCACGGTGTCGGCGTGGTCGCGCAGCATGGAGGAGGCGGTGAACACCTCCCACGGCCCGGTGAAGTCCAGCTCCTCCGCTCCGTCGAAGACCAGCAGTCCGTAGGTGGTCATGTGTGCTCCCTGGTGGAACGGAATCGGTCGCGGTAGTCGGACGGTGCGACACCCAGACGGCGGTGGAACGCGCGGCGCAGCGTCTCCGCGGTGCCGAAGCCGTACCGCCGTGCGATGGTCTCGACGGGGTGGCCGGTCTCGGCGAGGGCCCGTTTCGCCGCCTCGATGCGTACGCCCTCGACATACGTTGCGGGCGGGGTGCCGAGTTCGGCGGTGAACCTGCGTTGGAGGTGGCGGGGGCTCAGCCCGGCATGTGCGGCGAGGTCGGTGATGCCGTGTCGGGCTCCGGGATCGGCGTGGATCGCCGAGACCACGGCGCGGAGGGGATCGGTGGACGGCTGCCTCGACCACAGCGGCACGCTGAACTGCGACTGGTTGCCCGGTCGGCGCAGGAACAACACCATCTCCTGTGCGACGGCGTGCGCGACCTCCCGGCCCACGTCGTCCTCCACCAGGGCGAGTGCGAGGTCCATCCCCGCCGTCACCCCGGCCGACGTCCACACCCGCCCGTCCCTGAGGAAGATCGGATCGCAGTCGACGGCCAGTTCGGGATGCTCCCGGACGAGCTGTTGCTCGCGCGCCCAGTGCGTGGTCGCCCGCCGCCCGTGCAGCAGCCCGGCGGCGGCCAGGAGGAACACCCCGCTGCACACCGAGGCAACGCGTCGTGCGCCGGCCCCCGCGTCGGCGATCCAGCCTGTCAGTACCGGATCGTGACGGGCCTGGTCGACTCCCCCACCGCCGGCCACCACCAGCGTGTCGATCCCCGCCGGGTCCAGATCGGCCACGGCGTGGGGAACGTGGACCGGAAGGCCGCTGCCGGACCGTACCGGTCCCGGGTGCGGTGCCGTGACCTGGCAGGAGTATCTGCCGGTGAGTTGATGGGCGTGTTGGAAGACCTCGTACGGGCCGAAGAGGTCAAGGGGCTGGAACCCCTCGAAGATCACAAAGACGATGCGGTGCTGCTCCACCCCTCCACCCTGCGATCCGGCTCCGTCCGACGTCAACGACAGACACCCCACGCTTCGCGCCACGCCGACGGTGTGGCAGCCGTGGGACGACGGAGACTCGACGACCGGGAACGCCTGCGACCGAGACCGGACCAGGACGGGAAGCGCTGCCGCCCGCATCAAGGCGCAGGCGATATCGGCGAATTCGGCACTCTTTGCGCCATCCCACCGGCCCCATGTGCGACTTGGTGAACAGTGGACGCTCCAGGGTTGACCGAATAGTTCACTTCCCCCTTGCGGAATTTTGCGGGTGTGGTCCATCCACTACGGAGTAGAGCGGCGAAAAGCCGCAGATGGCGAATATGTCCCGGCCCTTGCGTTACGTATTGGCCAGGGCTTTCGACGTTGCCGGAAGGCGCCGGTTGGCCTGATATCGAGACGTTGACAACCAGCCATACCGGGCCCCTCGATACGCCCGTTTGTTTCACGCCCACAAGGGGCTGGGGACGGTGATCTGTATACGTGGATTTGGTTTCCACTAGAACCGCACCAGGGTGTTACGTGAATGTCACGCGGTAGAGTGGCGGTTATTACTGGAGGCGGACTCGGGGGTTCCGCCTTCTGGTGGCGCGTGGGTTTCCGCTCGCCCAAGGGGTTTTGGGCTCTCAAGGATTCTCGATGACGAAGCGAAGTCGCCCGTCCAGGGCGTGGGGCTGGGATGAAAATCGGGCTGACGTGACGGTGCGCCGACGGGGAACGAGCGGATCGGCAGAGTCTGGCGTCGGCGACCGGGGGACGCCGCGGCGCTTTGCTGCGCTTCTCGGCGGAGCGGGCTCGGCCCCGGTTTCCCCGCACCGTTCCGGTCTGCGTGAATCCGCAGGGCATATGGTGCAGGCTTCGATCTCGTCGCTTGAATGCCGTGGGAGTTGCCATGGCGACGCCAGGGGTTGCGATGCGCCGTCGCGGGCTTCGCCCCGCGCTTAGCGACCACCCCCAGCCCCAGGTGGCGAGGTGTCCTACGCCCGTGATGGCGGGCCAGGGCCATGTCCGGAGCGGTCGCGGCGTCCGTTCAGGGCGGGGGCTTCGCCCGGGCTCGTCAGTCTCCCCGGCTGCGACGGATCGCGGCCCGAAAAAGGTGTCGGCCTCGGCCGAGGCAAAGGCGGTCCCTGGATTCCCTACCCCACCCAACGCGCCTCACCTGCCGAGTGCACGTTTCCCCCTGGTCACGGTCCATGGAACTGATACCGCGTGACAGATCTTCTCGAACGTAGGGTCGGGAATACAGGATGCGCCACGCCATCCACACTGCTCGCTCTCCCCTCCTCACGGCCGTTGGATATTCGCAGACCCGTTCCTGACACAACATGTCTTCCGCCCTGGCGAGACACCCGGATCTCGGCACCCCGTTCACCGAACAAATCCCGCAGCGTACACCTGTATCAATAGCCATGCCCCAAAAGGCCGGCAGGCATACCTCGGAAGTCGGCACGCCACACAACTGCACCGGGGATCTCCCTGATGCGCGCAACCTACGGAGTGCACAAGTTGACCGAATCCACCGACATTTCGACCGGCGAGCCGACCGATATCTTGCCCGCCCCCCGTGAAGAGGAGAATGCGCCACACAGCACGGAGGGGATCCTTGCCGAGTTGTTAGCCGCACTGGTGGGCGCCGAGCGAGTGCCGGTCGACAGCCACTTCTTCAACGACCTCGGCGCTGACTCCATGGTGATGGCGCACTTTTGTGCCCGGGTCAGAAAACGGCCGGAGCTGCCGTCGGTATCGATGAAGGACATCTACCAGCACCCCACCGTCCGCGGCCTCGCGGCGGCGCTGGAGCAGGCCGCGCCCGAACCTGCCGCCCCGGCTGCCCCGGCACCGGTCGAACCGCCACCGCGGGGCAGCAGCATCCGCTACGTCCTCTGCGGCGCCGCACAGTTGCTGTTCTTCCTCGGTTACTCCTACCTCACCGCCCTGTGCACCACGAGGGGCTACGACTGGGTGTCCGACGGCTCCGGGGTGATCGGCATCTACCGCCGGGCGGTGCTCTTCGGCAGTGCCGAGTGCATCGGCCTGAGCCTCTTCCCGATCGTGGCCAAGTGGCTGCTCATCGGCCGCTGGACGCCGCGTGAGTTCCCGGTCTGGGGGCTGACCTACCTGCGCTTCTGGATCGTCAAGGTGCTGGTGCAGGCCAACCCCATGGTGCTGTTCGTCGGCAGCCCCGTGTACGTGCTCTACCTGCGGGCCCTGGGCGCCAAGATCGGCAAGCACGTCACGGTCCTGTCCCGTCACGTCCCCGTCTGCACCGACCTGCTCACCGTCGGCACCGGGACGGTGATCCGCAAGGACTCGTTCTTCCTCTGCTACCGGGCCCAGGCCGGGCGGATCCAGACCGGCCCGGTCACCCTCGGCCGGGACGTGTTCATCGGCGAGCGGACCGTCCTGGACATCGACACCGCCATGGGGGACAGGGCGCAGCTCGGCCACACCTCCACCCTGCAACGCGGCGAGGCCGTACCGCGCGGTCAGCGGTGGCACGGATCCCCGGTCCAGCGCACCGAGTTGAACTACGTACGGGTCGCACCGGCGCGGTGCAGCACGTTCCGGCGGGCCGCTTTCGGGTGGGTCAGCTTGCTGAGGACGTTCCTCGTCGGGCTGCCCTTGGTCATCGGTGGTGCCTGTGTGCTGTTGACCAAGGTGTCCATGCCGGTGGGCGGGAAGGCCCTGAGCGAGGAGTCCGTCACCTCGCCGGCGTTCTACCTCGACACCCTGGTCTTCTCCCTCGCGCTGTTCTTCGGGGTCATCGTCGTGGGCCTGACCGTGCTGTGCACCGTCCCGCGTCTGCTGCACCAGGTGATCGAGCCGGGGAAGGTCTATCCGCTGTACGGCTTCCGGTACGGCGTGCACCGCGCGGTCGCGCGCATGACGAACCTCAAGTTCTTCATCTGGCTGTTCGGTGACAGCTCCTACATCGTCCACTACCTGCGAGGTCTGGGCTACGACCTCTCCCGCGTCGAGCAGACCGGCTCGAACTTCGGCAGCGGTCTCCAGCACGAATCTCCGTTCCTGAGCTTCGTGGGCAGCGGAACGATGGTCGCCGACGGGCTGTCGATCATCAACGCCGAGATGTCCAGCACCTCCTTCAGCGTGGCGCGCACCGCGATCGGCGAGCAGAACTTCCTCGGCAACTTCATCGCCTACCCGGCCGGGGGGCGGACCGGCGACAACTGCCTCCTGGCGACCAAGGTGATGGTCCCGCTCGAAGGGGAGATCCGCACGGGCGTGGGCCTGCTCGGCTCGCCCTGCTTCGAGATTCCCAGGACGGTGGAGCGCGACGCCCGCTTCGACCACCTGCGCGGCGGCGACGAACTGCGCCGCCGGCTCACCGCCAAGAACCGCTACAACCTGCGCTCCATCGGCCTGTTGCTCCTCCTGCGGTGGTTCCACTTCTTCGCGATGGCCCTGCTGAGCGTGGCCACGTTCTACCGCGACGACGCGTGGGGACAACTCCTGGACGCCGTGCTGCTGGTGTTCTCCCTGGGGTTCACCGTCGTCTACTACGCGTCGGTGGAGCGGTGCATCACGCGCTTCCGGGCACTGCGGCCGCAGGTGTGCTCCATCTACGACCCGTACTTCTGGCACCACGAACGACTGTGGAAGGTCCCCGACACCCACTTCAACGCCTTCAACGGCACCCCGTTCAAGAACGTCATGTGGCGGCTGATGGGCGTCCGGCTCGGCCGCCGGGTCTTCGACGACGGCTGCTTCATCACCGAACGCACGCTCACCACCATCGGCGACGACTGCGTCCTGAACGCCGGCAGCAAGATCCAGTGCCACTCGCAGGAGGACGGCACCTTCAAGTCCGACCGCAGCACGCTCGGCGCCGGGTGCACCCTCGGCGTCGGTGCGCTCGTCCACTACGGCGTGACGCTGGGGGGCGGCGCGGTGCTCGCCGCCGACTCCTTCCTGATGAAGGGGGAAGAGGTGCCCCGCAACGCACGGTGGGCGGGCAACCCGGCCGCCGACACCTCCCGGCACGGGCAACGGACGCCCAGGACGGACACCGCAGCGGCCCCCGTGCCGTAGGCCGACCGCAGGCCCGTCGCAGCGCCCCCGCACACCACGGCACGACCGATCCCCGGCACGCACCGGGCGGACGAGGTACCCCCTGCGACCGACCGGACCGCCCGCCGCACCCACCACCGCCGGCCGCCACGGCCAACGCCCATCAGCGCCGTCATCCCGGCGAGCAGAGAAATCCGAGGGAAGATCAATGGGAAATCCGAAGGATGCCGGCCGCGAGCACTGGCTGAGAGTGCTCACCGCCGGCGGGTACACCGCGATCCCGCGGTGGACACCCGATCCGGCCGCCGGCGAGGCCGCGTACGAACTGCCCCTCCCCGACGGCCTGGTGGCGCGGCTGCGGCAGCAGACCGTCGGCCTGGACGTACGCCTGGATGCGGCGCTGCTGGCCGCCCACGTCAAAGTCCTCGCCGCGCTCTCCGGCGAGCAGGCGGTGATCACCGGCTACCTCCCCGCCGACGGCGGGACGGCACTCCCCTGCCGGGTCTCCACCGCCCGCAGCACCTGGCACGAGCTGATGCAGGACTCCGCCTGGGCAGCCGCCGAGCTCCTGTCCCACCGAAGCTTTCCGGTGGACGCCCTCCGAGACGAACTCGGCCTGGAGCAACCAGCGTTCGAGACGGAGTTGGACCTTTCCGGCACCGTCGAAGAACTGGCCGAGAGCACCGTGCTCAGGGTCGCCGTACTGCGGCACGAAGGACGGATCACGCTGCGTCTGCGCTACCGGACCGAGGCGCTCGACGCGAAGTTCGCCGCCCGCATCGCGGGCTACCACCTCACCGCGCTCGCACGCTTCGCGGCGGATCCCGGCGCCGAGCACGCGGCGCAGAGCCTGCTGTCCACGGCCGAACGTGACTTCCAGCTCGAAGCGCTCGCCGGGCCCCAGTTGGACCTGCCGGACCGCCGGTTCCACGAGCTGTTCGAGGAGCGGGCGCGCCGCCATCCGGATGCCGTAGCGGCCGTGCACGACGGCCGGCAGTGGACCTACCAGGAGCTGAACGCCCGCGCCAATCGCCTCGGGCGGGCCCTGCTGGCCGAGGGACTGACCCGCGAGGGCGTGGTGGCCGTCGTCACCGAACGCAATCTGGACTGGATGTCCGCCGTGCTGGCCGTCTTCAAGGCCGGCGGCGTCTACCTCCCCATCGAGCCGCACTTCCCGCCCGAGCGCATCACCGCCATGCTGACCCGAGCCGCATGCGGCCTCGTCCTGACCGAACCGGGGAGCACCGCCACCCTCGACCAGGCACTGGCCGACCTGCCCACCACCCGCGCCCTCGGCATCGACGCCGTCCTGGGCGCCGACGACGTCGGCATCGACGACGTCGACGACCTGGGCGTCGAGGTCGCCGCGGACCAGCTCGCCTACATCTACTTCACCAGCGGCTCCACCGGCGAGCCCAAGGGCGCGATGTGCGAGCACGCGGGCTTCCTCAACCACCTCTACGCCAAGATCGCTGACGTGGGGATCGCCGAAGGCGGCGTCGTCGCCCAAACCGCACCCCAGTGCTTCGACATCTCCCTGTGGCAACTGGTCTGCGCACTCCTGGTCGGCGGACGAACCCGCCTGGTCGAGCAGCAGGTGATCCTCGACGTCCCCCGCTTCGTCGACACCCTCGCCGCGGGGCGCATCACCGTCCTCCAAGTCGTCCCCTCCTACCTCGAAGCCCTCCTGACCCACCTCGAACTCCACCCCCGCCGCCTTCCGGACCTGCGGTGCGTCTCGGTCACCGGCGAGGAACTCAAGACGGAGCTCGCCCAGCGCTGGTTCACCGCGCTGCCGGACATCAGGCTGGTCAACGCCTACGGGCTGACGGAGACCTCCGACGACACCAACCACGAGGTCATGGACCGGGCACCGGAAGGCGGTCGGGTCCCGCTCGGGCCGTGCGTGAACAACGTGCGCGTCTACGTCGTCGACGACACCCTGGAACCGGTACCCCTGGGCGCCCCGGGCCAGATCGTCTTCTCCGGTGTCTGCGTCGGCCGCGGCTACGTCAACGACCCCGAACGCACCCGAGCGGCCTTCCTGGACGATCCGCACTACCCGGGGCAACGGCTCTACAAGGGTGGCGACTACGGCCGTTGGCTGCCTGGTGCACGGCTGGAGTTCCTCGGACGCCGCGACGCCCAGGTCAAGATCCGAGGCTTCCGGATCGAGATCGGCGACATCGAGAACGCCCTGCTGCGGGCGCCCGGCATCCGTGACGGTGCCGTCACGGTCGCCGGCGACGAGCAACGCAAGCGCCTGGTGGCCTTCTACAGCGGCCCACGCCCCCTGGAGACCGAGGCCCTGCGACAGCAGCTGGCGCAGTCACTGCCCCCGTACATGGTGCCCGACGCCTTCCACTGGCGTGAGCACCTGCCGCTGACCGCCAACGGCAAGATCGACAAGAAGGCGCTCACCGCGCTCGCCGCCCACCCCGAGACCGCCGACAACTACCGCGCACCGCGCACCGCCACGGAACGGCGACTGGCCCAGGCATGGGCAAGGGTCCTCGGCGTGCCAACGGGCCGCGTCGGGCGGCGCGACCACTTCTTCGAACTCGGCGGAACCTCCCTGTCGGCCGTCAAACTGGCGATCGCCCTCGACCGTGCGGTCTCCCTCAAAGACCTCACCCGCCATCCGGTCCTCGCCGACCTGGCCGAACTGCTCGACGGCTACCGTGAGCCCCACCGCGGGCTGCTCCACACCCTCGTCGAACCGGCCGGCGACCCCACCGGGCACCTGGTGTGCTTCCCCTACGCCGGCGGCAACGCGGTCAACTTCCAACCCGTGGCCAGGGCGCTCCGGACCGGCGGACTGGCGGTCCACGCCGTCGAACTTCCCGGCCACGACCTGACCGCCGACCCCGAGCCCTTCGCAGCACGGGAAGACGTGGTCGAGCGGGTCGTCACGGAGATCACCCGGCGCGGGCTGACCAAGATCCTGCTGTGGGGCCACTCCTCAGGCACCGCGTACGCGCTGGCGGCCGCGCAACTGCTCCAGGCGCGCCAGGTACCCGTCCAACAGGTCTACCTCAGCGCCCAGTTGCCCGGTGACGCCGCCGGCCGACGCGCCGCCGCCGACGCGCTCACCGCCCGGACCGACGCGGAGATCGCCAAGGAGCTGAGCGCGGACGGCGGCTACGGCGCACTGGGCGACTTGGACCAGCAGCGCGCCGCCCGCGCCGCTGCCGCCTACCGGCACGACGCGCTCTGCGCCCACCACTACTTCGCCGACCTCCTCGACCACCCCCCGAGGCAGCGGCTGACCGCCCCCCTCACCGTGATCGTCGCCGACGACGACCCGACCACCGCGGACGCCGCGCACCGCCACGACGCGTGGCGGCTCCTTTCCGACCACGTCGAGCTGCACCAACTCCCAGACGGGGGCCACTACTTCCCCCGCACCCGCCCCGCCGAGACGGCACAGGCCGTACTGCGTACGGTCCGCCCACCCATGCCGGCGTGAAGGCACGTACCGAGCCGGAAGCAACAACGGGAGAGAAGAGGAACCACTGATGTCGTCGTCACCACCGCAAGCCGCCGCGTACGAGGTGCCCGCCCGGCCCGGCAGGCCGCCGATGCTGCTGGCGGAGTCCGCCACCGACCCGGTGGTCTGGGTGGTCCAGCACCGTGCGGCGCTGCGTGCCACCGTCACCGAGCACGGCTCCGTCCTGGTGCGGGGCCTGGGCCTGCGCGACGCGGCCGGGGCCGCCGCGGCCTTCCGGGTGCTGTCCCCGCACCTGATGGCCGACAAGGAGAGTTTCGCTCCGCGCCAGACGTACGCGGTGGGGGTCTACTCCTCGTCCAAATGGCCGCAGAACCAACCGATGTGCATGCACCACGAACTCAGCTACGCCCTGGAACTGCCGGGCCTGATGCTCTTCGCCTGCCTGAGCGCACCGGACCGCGGCGGGGTGACCGGGTTGGCGGACGCCGCGGCCGTCTTGGACGCGCTGCCGCGCAGGTTGGTCAAGCGGTTCGAGCGGCAGGGATGGCTGCTGACCCGCACCTACAACGACGAGATCGGTGCTTCCGTCGCCGAGGCGTTCGGCACCGACGACCGCGCCACCGTCGAACGGTACTGCCGGGCCAACGCCATCGCGTTCGAGTGGCAGCCCGACGGCGGACTGCGGACGCGCCAACGGCGCAGTGCCGTCGTACGTCACCCCGTCACCGGTCGGCGCTGCTGGTTCAACCAGATCGCCTTCCTCAACGAGTGGACGATCGCACCGGAGATCCACGAATACCTGGTGGACGTCTACGGCCGCGAGGGTCTGCCGTTCAACACCTTCTTCGGCAACGGCGACCCGATCGACGCCGACGTCGTCCAACTCCTCAACACCGTCTACGAGAACCACACCGTGCGCGAGCCGTGGCAGGCCGGCGATCTGATGCTCGTGGACAACATCCGCACCGCGCACAGCAGGGAGCCCTTCGAGGGCTCACGCGAGATCGTCGTCGCGATGACCGACCCGGTGCACCTGTCCGACTGCTCGCCCACCATCGAGGTGACCGTCAAGTGACCACCACACGTCCCGCCATTCCCCAGCAGCAGGCGTCCACCGACAGGCCGGCGCCGCCTACCGTCCCCCCGTTCGCGGTGATCTCCGGAGCCCAGGTCCAGCGCGCTCTGGAAGGGCGTCAGCGCGAGATCGTCGACCTGGTCGAAGCCACCTACCGGCTGCACGGCGCCGGTCGGTCGGTCAACCCGCCCTCGTACTTCCTGCGCTTCCCCGACCGGCCCACCTCCCGCATCATCGCGCTGCCCGCCTCCCTCGGCGGCCAGTCACCGGTCGACGGCCTGAAATGGATCTCCAGCTTCCCCACCAACGTGGCAGCCGGCATCCCCCGCGCTTCGGCGGTCCTCATCCTCAACGACCACGACACCGGCTACCCCTTCGCCTGCCTGGAAAGCTCCATCATCAGCGCCACCAGGACCGCGGCGTCCGCGGCGCTCGCCGCCGACCGGCTCAGCCGCGGCCGACCGCGTCCCCGCAGCATCGGCTTCTTCGGCACCGGCCTGATCGCCCGCTACATCCACACCTTCCTGACCGGCACCGGCTGGGAGTTCGACCAGGTCGCCCTGCACGACCTGTCCCCCGACAGCACCGCCGGATTCCGCGCCTACCTCGACCAGGCGGCCGACAACACGCCGTCGGTCACCGTGCTCGACAGCGCCGAGGAGCTCATCCGCCGCAGCGAGCTGGTGGTCTTCGCCACCATCGCCGGACGCCCCCACGTCAGTGACGCCTCCTGGTTCGACCACCACCCGCTGGTCCTGCACGTCTCACTCCGCGACCTCGACCCCGAGATCATCCTCACCTCGACCAACATCGTCGACGACGTCGAACACTGCCTGAAGGCCGACACCTCACCCCACCTGGCCGAACAGCAGTCCGGCGGCCGGGACTTCCTCACCGGCACACTCGACGACGTACTGACCGGACGGGTGACGGTTCCGGCCGACCGGACCGTGGTGTTCTCACCGTTCGGACTCGGGGTGCTGGACCTCGCGGTGGGCAAGCACGTCTACGACGAGGCGGCCCGCTCGGGCCAGTTGCACGTCGTCGACGACTTCTTCCACGAGCTACGCCGCTACGGCTGAACGGACAGCAGCACTGCCACCGATCAGAGGGGCATCATGACCATCATCTCCGTTCCCACGGACTTCAACGAAGAGGACCTGTACGTCGATCTGCGACGGATCGTCCAGCACTCCCTCTTCCTGAAGTGCGAGGGATTCAACTTCGCCGGGTCGATCAAGCTCAAGGCGGCCACCGAAATGGTGGAGGCCGCGGAATGGATCGGAGTCCTCAAACCCGGATCCATCCTGGTCGAGTCCTCCTCCGGAAACCTCGGCGCGGCCCTGAGCCTCATAGCCGCCAGCAAGGGCTACGGCTTCCTGTGCGTGACCGACTCCCGATGCAACCTGTCCGCCCGGCGGTTCATGGAGGCCATGGGCAGCCGCGTGCACATCATCTCCGAACCGGCAGCCGACGGCGGCCTGCTCGGCGCCCGCATCGCCCACGTCCAGGCACTCTGCGCATCCGACGACCGATACGTGTGGCTCAACCAGTACACCAACACCGACAACTGGAAGGCCCACTACCGCACCACCGCACCGGCCATCGCCCGCCGCTTCCCCCAACTGGACGTCCTGTTCATCGGAGCCGGCACCACCGGAACGCTCATGGGCTGCGCCCGCTACTTCCGCACACTGCAGCGACAGGTGCGGATCGTCGCGGTCGACAGCGCCGGCTCCGTGACCTTCGGCGGCAGACCGGGCCGACGCATGATCCCCGGCCTGGGCACCAGCGTCCGCCCCGCGCTCTTGGACGAGTCCTACGTGCACGAGGTGGTCCACGTCGAAGAACCGGACACCATCAGAGCCTGCCACCGCCTGGCCAGACGCGGATTCCTCTTCGGCGGCTCCACCGGCACGGTGGTCAGCGGAGCCACCCAGTGGCTGAGCCGGCACGAAGACCAGGACCTCACCGCCGTAGCCATCGCACCGGACCTGGGCGAGCGCTACCTCGACACCATCTACCAAACCAACTGGCTGCACGACCTGTACGGCGAGGACGTGCTCAACCCCGACGAACTCGCCACGGACCTGACGGCCTGACCCCACCTCTTCGCGCATCGCCGCCGGCCCCGTCACGGACTGGACCTCGTACGCCCCGAGGGTTCGCCCTGCTCTCGACGTCCCTGACTTCCACCAGCGGTACCTCACGTCACCGTCGTGGAGAGGACGCCGGAGACCCGACCAAGGAGACGACTCGATGAAGAGCGGGACGTGAGCCCGCACGGCACGGGGGCCGATCACCGGCTCTCGCGACGCCAGCCACCCGTAGGCGACCAGTGAGCGCGGACGCATGGACAGCACGGCACTTTGCCGGTCGGTGGCGTGCGCCGCCGCTGCACCTGACGCCATGAGAGACAGCGCTTCGAGCCACAGTCCTCGTCGTCGGCCACCACGCCGGGAGTGATGCCGTATGAGCCGCCGTTGTACGTCGATCGACCGCGCCGCTCGGGTGGTGGCGGCGGCGCTGTGCCTGGCGATCGCCTGGGTACACGTAGAGGACCAGGGCGGAATCCCCGGTGACGAGACCCCGCACTACATCGCCGTCGCCTACTACCTTCTCGAAGGTGGCAGCGTCGTCTGCGCCGGGCTGCTACTTGCCGGAATGCGCACCGGGCGGTACGCGGACGTGTGGCTGCTCGCCTCATGGGTCGCGAACGGCCCTCTGCTGGGAAACGTCCTCGCACGGATCCCCAACATCCCGGATTACGGCACCGACGACAGCTACTGGACCGATCCCCCGGGAGTCGAAAGCATTGTCGCCGAGGTCGCCCTGCTCATGCTCTCCCTCACGATGACGCTCCGAGCACCCCAGCCCAGGCCGCTCTCATCCTGACCGGCGGACTCCGCAGCGCTCCCATGGGCCTCAGGCCCACATGGTGCGGGCGTGAAGGCTCCCGTTCATCAATCTGTATGGTTCACAGCACAGATTATCTGTACTGTGAACCATACAGATTGGGGGATCATGGAAATCGACGAATGGATCCAGCGGCTGCCGAAGGTGGAGCTGCACGTGCATCTTGAGGGTTCGCTGCGGCCCGCGACGCTGTTCGCGTTGGCGGCGCGAAACGGCGTCACCTTGCGGGCGGGCAGCGCGGAAGAGCTCACCGAGCTGTACCAGTTCGGCAGCTTCGAGGACTTCGGCCGGCTCTTCATGACGGGGCTGAAGGTGTTGCGCGGTGCGGAGGACTTCGCTGACGCCACGGTCGCGCTCGCCGCCGAACTCGCCGCCCAGAACGTCCGCTACGCGGAGGTCACCACCTCCCCGATGGGCCACCACCACCGCGGCATCGCACTGGCGGAGTACGCCGCGGGGCTCGACGAGGGACGTCGACGCGCCCGTGCGGACCATGGCGTGGAGATCGGCTGGATCTGCGACATCGTCCGCAACATGGAAGACCCCGACTCCCACCACACCATCGACTTCCTGTTGGGCCCGGACGCTCCCGAAGCAGTCGTCGGACTGGGGCTGGGCGGCGTGGAACACGGCTTCCCGCCCGAGCTGTTCGCCTCCTCGTTCGCCAAGGCCAAGGCCAGCGGACTGGCTTCGCTCCCGCACGCCGGAGAGACCGCCGGCCCTTCCAGCATCTGGGGAGCCCTGCGGGTGCTCAAGGCCGATCGCATCGGCCACGGCATCCGCTGCCTGGACGACCCGGCCCTGGTCGCCCACCTCGCCGAGGAGCGGATCCCGCTGGAGGTGGCACCGTCCTCCAATGTGGCGCTGTGCCTGGTGAAGGATGCGGAGAGCCATGTCCTGGGCGAACTGGCTCGCGCGGGGCTGGCGGTGACGCTCAACACCGACGACCCCGCCTACTTCCAGACCACGCTCAACGACGAGCTGCGGATGGCTCATGACGTGCACGGGTTCTCCCGCCACGCGTTGCTGGACGCCCAGACCACCGCACTGCGCGCCTCCTACGCACCGGACGGCATCAAGACCGCCGTGGCCCGCGAACTCCAGCAGACCCGCCCGTGAGCGACTTCGCCGCGACCGCGGTCAGCACCAGATAGCAGGAGGAACCCACCGTGGCACGCCCCCCGGGGCCAGAACGCCCGTTGTACGTGCGCATCGCGATGTCGCTCAAGGCCCGCATCCTGGCCGGGCACTACCCTCCCGGCAAGCGGCTGCCCAGCGAGGACGAACTCGCCGGCGCCATGGCGGCCAGCCGCGGCACCGTTCGCCAGGCACTGGGCGAACTGCGCGACGCGGGGTACGTCGTCAGCCGCCGCGGCTCGGGCAGCTACGTCGCCGACCCGTTGCCCATCGATCCGCTGTCCCCGCAGTCGGGGCCGGTCTACACCGGCTTCCTCGATGACTTGGACAACGAGGCCCACCACGTCCGCGAACGCACCCGCGTTCAGGACACCCTCCGCGCCGACCACGCCCTGGCCGCGCGCTTGAAGCTCCCGGTGGGGGCGCCCGTCGTGCGCTACCGCGCCACCAGGCTCCGCGACGACGTCCCCTACGGCATCGCGACGGACATCGTCCCCCAGGCCGTCGCCGACCGCATCACCGCCGACGTGCTCGCGGCGAGTCCCACCCTCGTCGACGCGCTGACGCTGGCGCGACGGCAGGTCGCCGAGAGCCTGCAGCGCGTCGAACCCGCCCTGTTGGACGCCGAGGACGCCGAACGCTGCGGAGCGTCCCCCGGCGACCCCGCACTGGCCATCACCGGCATCGCCTACGACGCCGAGCACGTCCCCGTGAACGCCTACACCCTGACCGTCATCAAGGGCTACGGCATCGGCCTCCACCTCACCCGCGTGCAACCAGCGTCGTGAACTCCGAAACCGTCGGCGCGGGCACCCTAAAGGGCACCGTTCGTCCGACGGCTTGACGTTGGTGCCCCGCGCGGCCGAGACGGAAGCCTCTGTGGAGGAGCAACTCGCCCGCCGAGCCGACCCCGTTCGCCCAGGTTCGGGTGGCTCAGGGCGTGAACGGGCGGACGCGATTCAGAGCCACCGCTGTGCCGCCTCGACGCTGTCCCCGCCACTGGTATTGAACGCGATGGCGGCCTGGGGTGCATGACGGCGGATCAGGTTCACGATCTGTTCGAAGAGCGGCAGCAGCTGCTCGGTCTTGCGGATCCCGCCGCCGACCACCACGACATCCCACGGCTGCTTGGTCAACGATTCGACGAGCGTGGGCTCGGCCGATGCGTCGAACACGATCAGGGTCATGGCCGCGTCGATGCCATGCTCACCGAACCGGGCCAGCTCCGCATCGAGAGCCGCACGAAGAGCGTCCCCGTCGACGCCGGGTATCGCCTGCGGGTCGTAACCGACAACGAGTGCAGAAGTCATGTGGCCAATCTACCGACCCCTGAACGAACTTGATGCGCCGAACAGGCCGTAGCGGGCCGGTCATCGCCTACCCGACGGCGGCCTGTGGCGTCGGGCTCCTCCCCATCCCGGGAGACGGAAGCAGCCGGAAGCAGTCGGAACCGGCCCGGAGGGGGCGCGGTCAGGTGACCACGCCCCCCTTTTCGCCGTTGCCGGCGTGCCTGCCCTCATCCGGCCGGTGCCGGCACGTGCCGGTCAGCGGGCTCGGGGCGGCTGACCGGCGATCGTCAACTGGCCGGCGTGGGAGGCCGGTCGACCACGTCGCTCCGCTCGCTCACGGGGGCGGGAGCGGGGACGAGTGGCACTGCCTGGGACTGCGGACGGCGGCGCGGGCGGGACCACCGCTTCACCATCGGCAGCTCCACGGTCCGGTACAGGATCCAGGCGAGGACGATGGTGAGGGCCAACCAGCCGGTGGCGCGCAGCAGCGCCTCACCGGTGTCCCACTGCTGTCGGCTGCCGTACTTGGCGGGTCCGACGGGCCCGACGACGAGTTGCAGCATGTAGAAGGCGAACGAGATCTCTCCCAGCCACACCATGGTGCGACCGCCCAGCGGACTGGTCCTGCCCTCCGCGTCGGCGTGCGCCCAGCTCGCGACGGTCAGGCCGAGCGGGACGAGCACCGGCAGCACCACGCCGTGGGTGGTGGGAATCCACAGGGACAGCAGGTAGCCGGGGATCAGGGTGAGGGCGGCGAGCCACCGGTTCACGGGAATCCAGCGGCCCGTCATGACGATCCGCGCCAGCAGGATGCCCAGACCGAACTCGAAGAGGCGACTGACCGGGACGAAGTAGACGATCCAGAACTGGAGCCAGCCGTACTTCAGCGACGGCACGGTCACGTGGGGAAGCAGCGTCTCGGCGGCCGTGGCGACCAGCAGTGCGCCGAGCACCATGGCGCCGGCCCACCACCACAGGCGCTCCGGGCGGATCTTCTTGACCATGCCTATCAGCACGGGGAAGCAGAGGTAGAAGACAAGCTCGACGGAGAGCGACCAGGCCGGGCTGTTGACGCCGTTGAGGACGAGGGGATCCGGCACCCAGGTCTGGACGAGGAACAGCCCGGGCAGGAACTGACCAGCCGTCAGGGCCTGTCCGGCAGCCAGGCCCAGCAGCAGCGCGGCGACCCAGGTGACGAAGTGCATCGGGTAGATCTTCGTCAACCGGCGGCGCCAGAACCGGGCCGGGCGGTCGCCGTCCCGGGCGGACCAGGTGAGCACGAACCCGCTGAGGAGGAAGAAGAAGGACACCCCGAGGCTGCCGAACATGCCGAGGTAGGTGCTGAGCCCCTTGTTCAGGCTCTGGTCGGTGAACATCCAGGCCGCTGACACATGGGCGATGAAGACCAACAGCGCTGCGACGAACCGCATACCGGTCAATGAAGGGAGCGCTCTACTGCGTTGGGGAGGGCTTGCGTCCAACATGTGCGGATCCTCTCGGAGAGGTTGGGGATCGGGGAGTAACGAGCGGGCAGCACGTCACTCCCCATCGGCGGCGGTCGCGCCGTCCGCCGCCAAGTCACCCAAGTCCCGGCGCACTCCCGGTCGGTCACCCGGCCCCACCCCAACGTGCCCCAGGCACGCGCCGACGGCCTGCCTAACCGTCGAGGGGCGACCGATGCGCAGGCAGCACCGCGCACCGCCCACGGGGATGACGGGGGAGGTGACGAAGGAGATGACCAGGCGAGCAACGGCACCGGCGTGAGCCACGCCTGTTGGGGGAACTCGCTGACGACGCGGGCCGGGACGACCCCCACCTCCCACGTCGTGCAGTCGCTCTCGTCGCCATCGTCCGAAACACGTCCGGTGGTCAGCGAGATCGTCATGCGGCGAAGTAACACACAGGCCGAAAGTGATCGCCACCGAATTTACCGCGGAATGGGGCGGGTTGGGGCCCGGATCGCGCGATTCGACGGTCCGCCGCGCCCACGGCGGTGCCTGCGCGAACGCCAGCCCTGCGCCGGACCAGTGCAAACGATGTCAGCGACGGCGAGGGGACCGCACCGGAACCGGATCGGGGCGGTGCGCCGTCCGCGCTGCCCCGACGTCCGGTGCCGGCACAGCGCCCGCACGCCGAACGGCGCGATCAGATCGGGTGGTTTCCGGACACCGGCGCAGGCACGGGAGGCGCTGCCGGGGTCTCAGAAGGCTCCCAGGTCGGCCGACACCCAGTGCTCCGGCCGCATGTAGAGGGCGATGTGCTCGCCGAGGTGGGTCCGGTCGTATTCGACGAAAGCGCCCACCTCGTCCGGCGGGAGGTATCGCGCCGCCATGTCCCACGAGCACTGGGGGCTGTCCGGGGCCGTCCTGGTCAGCGGGCCCTCCACGGACACGTAGCGCACCGTCGGTTCGGTCCGCTGCACCATCAGGCTGAAGCGCCCCGCGGTCCGGATCGCCCGCGCCTTGCGCGAATCGGGCCCGGTGCGCACCCACAGCTCGCCGCCCGGCGTGTAGTGGTACCAGATCGGCACCGTCAGCGGTGCGCGGTCCGGCCGTTCGACCACCGAGAGCGCCCCGACGTGGGGTTCTGCCAGAAACCGCTCCCGTTCCTGCCGTGAGAGTGTCATGTGACCGACCCTAGTTGCGCGGGCTCCTTCCGACACCCCGTTCCCGGAACGACCCGCCCCGGCATTCGAACGCGGCGGGAACCGCACCACGGTGCCGGGGTCCCCAGCCGCCGCATGACCGGGCCGCGTCTCGCCGCATTTCTGCGATAGGAGACGGTCGTGGTGTGAGCTCCACATATGAGCAATTACCGCACGCGCGGCTATCGTTGATCAATCCCAGACCTTGCTTGAATTTGACCTTCCGCTTAAAAAACTGGCGTGTGTAATACGTGAAGGCTCTGGAATTTCGTTCTCGATACCACGATCGAGCGTGCAATCTAGTGCGTGGCGGGAGTCGCTCAAGGGTTCCGCCGCAGTGCGGCACGCATTGCACGCCACCATGAAGGAAGAAGGACGCTCATCATCATGAGCAACACCTCCGGCATTGAGACCCGCGAGATAGCCGACGACGACCTCGACAACGTCGCGGGTGGTCTCTCCGTCAGCGGCTCCCTGAATGGCCTGACCGCCAACTTCGCCCCGGGCCCGAACGGCATTCCGATCCTGACCGGCGGCTCCATCAAGTCGGTCAGCCTCACCGTCTCGGACATCCCCCTGGGCCCGATCGGCGGCTGACTCACCACCTGCGGCTGAGATGCGGCTCTCGCCAGGTACTCAGCCGACGGGCCCGGAGACCGCCCCGAGGTGATGTGGGGTAATTCGGGACCCAATGCGGCGTCGGCCTTCAAGACCTCGATGTGGTCTTGAAGGCCGACGTCGTCGTATGCGTCACCGAGTCCGCGCAGCCCGGCTCGGCGGCGAAGCCCCCATGGGCGCGGTGCCGGTGTTGACGCAGCCGTCACGCGTCGAAGACAGCATACGGAAGAAGGTCCGCCGGCCGGCTAGGAAAATCTTCCAGGATTTCAACTCCGAGCAGGCCGGCAGAAAATCCGAGCGCGATTCCCCCACCGTAAATGACCGCGCTAATCCAACGACGTGGAGGCAATCCTGATCCGCCCGTCAGCGCGACCGTTCCAGCAACACCTCCTCAGTCCGAGAAAGCATCCGATGGCGTCGCCACTGGCGTCGCTGCGAAGTCCCGTCGAAATGAATGGGCACAATTTATCGGCAGGTTCCGGTGGAACCTGCCGGATTTTTCAGCCGTGACACCGAACCCGTTGCACAGCCACTGCGCAAGGAACGCTCGGGCACGGCCTACGGGAAGGACGGGCGGACGGACTTCAGTTGTCGACGTACTTCCGCAAAACGGACTGGTAGTCGGCGAATTCGGGCTCGGTGTGGAGCTGGTCGGTGCCCCGCTTGAGGTAGACCATTCCCGGGCAGTTGGGTTTCCGGCTGCCCAGCAGTTTTTCGCTGCCGATCTTCTTGCCGGTCCTGGCTTCGTACACCGTGACGTCGTACACGCCGCGGTACAGCTTGATGGTGTCCGTGGTGAACTTGCAGTCGGTCAGGAACTCGCCCTCGTCGGGAGCGTCCAGACAGGCGATGAGCTGCACCCGGTGCGGGTCGAGGCCGTTCCCGCTCCAGTAGTCCGCCGTGCCGGAGGTCGGGTAGACCGGGTGGGAAGAGCCGGACTCGCTGATCGTGAACATCGCGACGGGGTGCGGGCCCGCACCGGTGTGCTCGGCGGTCTGGGGGAAGTACTTGCGGGCGATGCCGCTGCCGCAGCCCGTGTCCAGGTCGGAGACGCGGCTGAGCGCCTTGTCGTTGGCCTTCGGTTCGAACATCACCCAGTAGACGCCGTAGCCGACGGCCAACACCGTGACCACCGCGGTCGCCCGGAGGAGCAGGGTCCGCTGCCCGCGCTGCTGCGCCCCCGCGCCCCGGGCGGACGTACCGCCGGCTCGGCGCCTGGTCGCCACGGCGTACCCGACGTACAGCACCGGAGCGGCCGCCACCACCACGAACAACAGGCCCACCAAGGGATTTCCGCCCTTGAAGGCGATCACCGAGAAGAGCACGGCAATGCCGATGAGCAGAACCATCAGCTTGGCCATGGACACACCTTTCCTTGGGGCCCGCGACGGGCCCAACCCACGGACGACGAGGGACCCACCCCGTCGATGCGGCCTTGAAGCCGCCACCGGAACTCAACAGCCGGTTGCGGGACGACGGTCGGGGCGGTCGAGGCGGATGCGGACCAGCCCCGCCCCGGTCCGCCCACAGCCGGTCCCGCGACGGACGGGGACGGCAACGACCGGCGCGCCGACTCCCGTCGTCCGCGCCGCCGTCGTCAACCGTCCGTCACTGCTACCGAAGGCCGGTCGGGTCCGATCCGCCGGCGTCCGGGCGCGCGTCACGGCGAGCCTGCGCGGCCGCTTCCTCCCGGGCCGCCCGGCGCCTGCGGGCGGCGGTGCCCAGGGCACCGGCCAGGACGATGAGTCCACCGGCGAGGGCACCGGAAACCAGCTTGTGCAACAGATCGTCCATCAGGGCCCCGTTCGTTCCTTCATTACGCGCGCGTCTCCGGACAGGAGCCGCGGGCACGGCTGTGCGACCGCGTGTCCCGCAGGTCGCTGCACCACTGTCGCGGACGGCGTTGAAATGCCGATGAAAGATCGATGAAGGGGGTGGGCGGGGTGCCCGGCCTCGACGAACAGCGGGCGATCCGTGCCGACTCCGCCGCCCTCCCGCGGGGCCGACGTCGGGCGTGGCTGTCATATAACTTCTCCCATGCCATTGAGCTGGAAACTGGTCATCGACAGCAGGAACGCAGCCGCCCTCGCGGACTTCTGGGCCGCCGCGCTGGAGTACGAAGTGGAGGATCCCGGCGCGCTCATCGAGCAACTGCTCGCCGCCGGCCGCATCGGTAGGGATGCGATCGCGGAGCACCACGGCCGCGTGACGTTCCGCGGTTATGCCGCGATCCGTCACCCCGACGACCCGTTCGACGAGACGAGCGGCATCGGCCGCGGGCGACGGCTGCTCTTCCAGGACGTGCCCGAGGACAAGGTCGGCAAGAACCGTCTGCACCTCGACGTCCATGGCGAAGCGGGCGGCCTCGAAGCGCTGGTGGCGCGGCTGGAGGGCCTGGGAGCGACGCGGGTCCGCGAGGTGGACCGGGGGCCGGCCGGGCACTGGTGGATCATGCGGGACCCGGAGGGGAATGAGTTCTGCGCCGCGTAGGGCGCGGGAGCGGGCCGGCTGCGGCGTTGCGTCGTCTGGCTCCTCCGGCCGGGTCAGCGGGGTGGTGACGCTCGTCCGCCGGGTTCGGAAGGTCCCGGGTGACGCGGTGCTTCAGCGCGATCGTCGAGGGGCATCCTCCCCGTCGGGCGGGCAGTCAACCGGGACCGCCCAGCAGCAGCGTTACGACCGGACCCCGTTCATGCAGGAGGACTTCGTGCGGCAGGACGAGAGCAACCACCACGGCGAGGACGGCGCGGCCGGGGCGTTAGGCGGGGCGGCGGCCGACCGGGCCGGGGGCGGT
>LIQL01000017.1 GCA_001418405.1 Streptomyces diastatochromogenes
CCCCAGGAGTACGCCCCGCCACCGGTCGGGCCCGCATCCGCCCCGGGCGCCCCGCCGGCCGTCCCCCGCTCCCGCTCGCCTCCCGGCGCGTCGTCCGTCCAGTGCCGCAGGGCGCCCGCCTCCACGTCGATCTGGTCGCTCAGCGCGGCGAGGTCGTCGTCGGCGAACTTGCGGGCACGGTCCCGGGCGGCCCAGCGCAGCGACTCCGCGGAGTGCGTGATCCGCGCCAGGCGTTCCCGCAGCTCGGGGAGGCGGTCCGCGAGGGTGGCCCGGTTGGGTTCGCGCTCCAGGCGGCGGAGGTCGTCGTCGAGCTCCCGGCCGTGCACACTGAGCCGCTCGAAGAGGCGTCCCGCCTCAACGAGCGAGGCGTCGTCGGGGGAGGCGTCGCGCAGGATCTCCTGCGTGGCGCGCATCGAGGTGCGCAGCGAGAGCCGCAGTTGCGCCAGTTCGCCGACGACGCCGGGCTGGGTGAACTGCCGGGCCCGCAGGGTGGTGTCCTCGACCGTCCGCCGGGCCTGCGCGACCTTGCGGTCCACCCCGCGCTTGGCCGCCTGCGCCGCCTTGACCGCGATGAACACCCCGGCGACCACGAACAGCACGAAGAGCAACCCGAAGATGGCGACGGCAGCTTCCATGGGCACTCCCCTGAGGTGTCGACGGCGCCGGTTCTACGCCGGCGCCCGTACCTCCACGGTAAACGCGTCGGGCGGGTTGGGGGTTCCAAACGAACCCCCAACCTGCCCGTAGGGGAAACCCCCTACACCCGCCCGAAGACCCGGCCCCACGCACCACTCCGACCCACAAAAGACCAGGTCAGGAACGTGGAGGCGGGGATCAGGGGGATGCGCTCGACGGCCGCGGGGCCGGGGCGGGATCTCCCGTCGCCCCGGCCCCGCGCGCCGCCGTCCGGCTCACGCCGGAACGATGTTCACCAGCTTCGGCGCTCGGACGATCACCTTCCGGATGCCCGCGCCGTCCAGCGCCGCGACCACGGCCGGCTCGGCCAGCGCGGCCGCCTCCAGGTCCGCGTCGGAGATCGTCGGCGCGACCTCCAGACGGGCCTTGACCTTGCCCTTGATCTGCACGACGCAGGTCACCGTCTCGTCCACGACGTACGCCGGGTCGGCCACCGGGAAGTCCGCGTGGACGACCGAGTCGGCGTGGCCCAGCTTGCGCCACAGCTCCTCGGCGATGTGCGGCGCCAGCGGGGCGACCAGCAGCACCAGCTGCTCCGCCACGGTGCGCGACACCGGGCCGCCCACCTTGGTCAGGTGGTTGTTCAGCTCGGTGATCTTGGCGATGGCGGTGTTGAAGCGCAGGTTCGCCATGTCCTGGGTGACGCCGTCGATCGCCTTGTGCAGGGCCCGCAAGGTGGCCTCGTCCGGCTCGGCGTCGACGACGGTGACCTCGCCGGTCGCCTCGTCCACCACGTTGCGCCACAGCCGCTGCAGCAGGCGGTACTGGCCGACGACGGCCCGGGTGTCCCACGGGCGCGACACGTCCAGCGGGCCCATCGCCATCTCGTACAGGCGCAGGGTGTCCGCGCCGTACTCGGCGCAGATCTCGTCCGGCGTGACGGCGTTCTTCAGGGACTTGCCCATCTTGCCCAGCAGCCGGGAGACCTTGCCGCCCTCGTAGTAGAAGACGCCGCCGTCGTGCTCCTCGACCTCCGCCGCCGGGACCGCGATGCCGCGGGCGTCCCGGTAGACGTACGCCTGGATCATGCCCTGGTTGTACAGCTTGTGGAACGGCTCGACGGACGAGACGTGCCCCAGGTCGTGCAGCACCTTGGACCAGAAACGGGCGTACAGCAGGTGCAGCACGGCATGCTCGGCGCCACCCACGTACAGGTCGACGCCGCCGTGCGGCTGACCGTCGCGCGGGCCCATCCAGTACTGCTCGACGGCCGGGTCGACCAGCGCGTCGTCGTTGTTCGGGTCCAGGTACCGCATCTCGTACCAGCACGAACCCGCCCAGTTGGGCATGGTGTTGGTCTCGCGGCGGTAGCGCTGCACCCCGCGGCCGTCGCCCAGGTCCAGCTCGACGTTGACCCAGTCCTCGTTGCGGGACAGCGGGGTCTCGGGCTGGGTGTCGGCGTCGTCCGCGTCGAAGGTGCGCGGCGAGTAGTCGTCGACCTCGGGCAGTTCCAGCGGCAGCATCGACTCGGGCAGCGAGTGCGCCACGCCGTCCTCGTCGTAGACGATCGGGAACGGCTCGCCCCAGTAGCGCTGACGGCTGAACAGCCAGTCGCGCAGCCGGTAGTTGACGGTGCCCGCGCCGATCCCGTTGGCGGACAGCCACTCGGTGATCTTCGCCTTGGCCTCGGTCACGCCCAGGCCGTCCAGCGAGATCGCCGCACCGGCGGAGTTGACCAGCTTCGCGTCGTACGAGGCGAACGCGTCGTCCCAGGTGGCGGCGTCGGTGCCACGGCCGTCGGTCGGCTCGACGACGCAGCGCACGGGCAGCTCGAAGGCGCGGGCGAAGGCGAAGTCGCGAACGTCGTGGGCCGGGACGGCCATGATCGCGCCGGTGCCGTAGCCCATCAGGACGTAGTCGGCGATGAAGACCGGGACCTGCTCGCCGCTGACCGGGTTGGTGGCGTACACACCGGTGAAGACGCCGGTCTTGTCCTTGGCCTCGGCCTGCCGCTCGACGTCGGACTTGGCGGCGGCCTGCTTGCGGTAGGCGGCGACGGCCTCGGCCGGGGTGGCGTGCCCGCCGGTCCACACCTCGTGGGTGCCCTCGGGCCAGGCCTCGGGGACGATGGAGCCGCCGCCGTTGTCGGCGCCGGCGATCAGCGGGTGCTCGGGGGCCAGGACCATGTAGGTCGCGCCGAACAGGGTGTCCTGGCGGGTGGTGAAGACCGTGATCTTGTCGGTGTCGCCGACCGGGAAGTCGACCCGGGCGCCCTCGGACCGGCCGATCCAGTTGCGCTGCTGCAGCTTGATGGCCTCCGGCCAGTCCAGCGCGTCCAGGTCGCGCAGCAGCCGGTCCGCGTAGGCGGTGATGCGCATGTTCCACTGGCGCAGCTTGGCCTTGAAGACCGGGTAGTTGCCGCGCTCGGAACGGCCCTCGGCGGTGACCTCCTCATTGGCCAGCACCGTGCCCAGTCCGGGGCACCAGTTGACCGGGGCGTCCGAGGCGTACGCCAGGCGGTACTCGCCCAGCACGTTGGCCCGCTCGATGCCGGACAGCTCGGCCCAGGGCCGGCCGTCGGGGGTGGGCCGGGTGCCGGCCTCGAACTGGGCGACCAGGGTGTCGATCGGCCGCGCCGAGTCCGCCTCCGGGTCGTACCAGGAGTTGAAGATCTGCAGGAAGATCCACTGGGTCCACTTGTAGTACGCCGGATCGATGGTCTCGACCGAACGGCGCTGGTCGTGGCCCAGGCCCAGGCGGCGCAGCTGGCGCCGCATGTTGACGATGTTGGCCTCGGTGGAGACCCGCGGGTGGGTGCCGGTCTGCACGGCGTACTGCTCGGCGGGCAGGCCGAAGGCGTCGAAGCCCAGGGTGTGCAGGACGTTGTGGCCCGTCATGCGGTGGTAGCGGGCGTAGACGTCGGTGGCGATGAAGCCCAGGGGGTGGCCTACGTGCAGCCCCGCACCCGAGGGATACGGGAACATGTCCATGATGAACTTCTTGGGACGGGCCACCAGCTCGGCGTCGCCGCCCAGGTCGCCCTTGGGGTTCGGGGCCTCGTAGGTCCCCTCCGCCTCCCAGAAGTCCTGCCAGCGTGCCTCGATGTCCGCGGCCAGCGCGGCCGTATAGCGGTGCGGCGCTGCCACCTCAGCAGCATTAGTCGTCTCGCTCATCGTCCTCAAAGCTCCATCGATCGTCTCTGCCTGCGGCTGCTGCGGACACGGTTTCTGCGGAAACAAAAATGCCCCTCTCACAGGAGGGGAAGCCGCGCCGATGCCGACCCGGGCGGCCACAGCGAAGGGCCCGGTCGGGACTGATCAGCGCGGCCCGCTAAGCAGAAGGCGTACGGCACACATGGCGTCAGGGTACCGCAGGGCACCCAGGGCCCGCGCCCGGGATTCCCCCGGCGCGGGCCCCGCTCCCGTACACCCGCGCTCCTGCCGCGGCGCCCTCAAGGACGCGGGGCCACGGAGCGCGGGTGCCGCGCACACGCGTCAGGGACGGTACGAGCTCACGTATCCGGCCCCCGGCGTGCCGACGCCGGTGACGTCGTCGTAGCCGACGGTGGCGTGCAGCGAGCTGTCCTTTCCGAGGCTGCGCAGCGAGGTGATGGTGCCCTTGCTGGCGTCGATGCCGTTGGCGAAGTCGACCCGGACGACCGCCAGGTCGCGGCCGGCGCCCAGCGGGTGGTCGGTGACGTCGTGCAGGGCGGACGTGCCGTAGCGCTGGTAGATGGCCGGGTTGGCGAAGCCGATGGCGATGCCGTGCCGGGCCTGCTGGGCCAGCGCCTGGACGCCCGCGATCACCGGGGCGGCCAGGGAGGTGCCGCCGATGCGGTACTCCTCGTAGCCGAGCTTGCCGTCGGGCAGGGTCTGGGTCTGGCCGACGAGGAAGCCGGTGTTGGGGTCGGCGACCGCCGCGATGTCCGGGACGGTGCGCATGGCGCCGCCGCCGTTGGCCTTGGCCAGCGCGTCCGGAACGACACCGCGCTGGTAGAAGGGCTGCGCGACGGTCTTGCTGGTGCCGCCGCCCGCGCCGCCGTTGAAGGCGCCGGGGAAGTCGGTCCAGTCGTTGCCGTCCTTGGACAGCACGGCCTTCTGGGTGCCCCAGCCGGTCTCCCACTGGTAGCTGTTGCCCTTGCCGACGGCCAGGGAGGTGCCGCCGACCGCGGTCACCCACGCGGAGTTCGCCGGGGTGTCCACCTGCTTGGTGCCGGTGTTGGCGACCTCGTCACCGTTGTCGCCGGAGGAGAAGTAGAAGCCGATGCCCTCGACGGCGCCCCGCTGGAAGAGCTGGTCGTAGGCGGCTGCCGTGTCCGGGGTCTCGTTGGCCTCGATGTCGCCCCAGGAGTTGGAGACGATGTCGGCGAGCCGCCCGTCGACGACCTTGCCGAGCGAGTCCAGCAGGTCGTCGTCGTTGCAGGAGGCGGCGCCGACGTAGACGATGTCCGCGCCGGGGGCGACCGCGTGCACGGCCTCGACGTCGAGGGTCTCCTCGCCGTACCAGCCGGCCGCGCCGCACTCCTTGATGTGCGTGTAGTCCTTCGGCAGGACCTGCGAGAGCTGACCCTTGCGGTAGCGCGGGTCACCGTTGCGGCCGGCGTAGGTGTCCGCGTCCTTGGCGATGGTCGGTGAGGCGTAGGCGTCGGTGATCGCGACGGTGACGCCCTTGCCGGTCCACCCCTTCGCCCCGTAGGCGGCGCGCAGCTGCTTGCCGGTGTAGCCCTTGATCGCGTACGGCGCCTTGCCCCCGTAGGCCGAGGGCAGGTTCTGGTTGGTCCGCGAACCGTAGTAGGTGGAGAACGGCCCGGAGTTGCGGAAGACCGCGGACGGCGGCGGCAGTTCGGTGGAGTGGTGCCGGGCCATCCGGGGCGCGTTGTCCAGACCGGTGACCGTCAGGACCGCGTCCGACACCGTCGACGGCGCCGAGGCGGTGGCCGACGGCGCATGGTACGTGTGACCGTTCTTGCGGTAGTTGTGCAGGTCGGTGGCGAAGGCCCGCTCGGCGGCGGCCGCATCGCCGGTGACCGTCACGTAGCGGTCGGTGGTGCCGGTGACCGTCAGGCCGGACTTCTTCAGCCAGGCGGTCACCCTGGCTATCTGGTCGGGCGTGGCACCGTAGCGGGCCTGCACCTGGGCGGGGCGCAGGTACTTCCCGTACAGGGCGGAGTGCGGGTCGGAGACGGCCTTGGCGTAGTCCGCGAGGCCCTTGGCGTCGCGGCCGGCCAGGTAGACCCGGGCGTTGACCGCGGTGGCGCCGGAGGTGGCGCCCTGGTCGGCCTGGTCAGTGGCCCACCGCGGCTTGGTGCCCTGCAGTGCGTGCCGGCCACCGTCGTGGCCCGCGGCGTCGGCGGCCGGTGCGCCGAGCGCGAGCGCTCCGGCGACCAGCGGCAGCGCCGCCGCCCAGGCCAGACCGACGCGGACCCGCGGTGATCTGGTGCGGCTTGCTCTCATGGAACCCCCTGCTGTGGCGATGCGGTGCGCTGCGTGGTGACGCCGCGTCGGTGCGCCGGTGCGCGCCACCTCGTCAGCGGTGAATGCGTCGGATGTGACGCTCACGCGATTCGCCACTCTTTCGGTGAACCGTTCATGTCAGGGTTATGCGATCACCAAGAAGAGACCAAGGAACGGCAACAGCCGGGCAGAATCAGCCGCGGAAAGGCGGTTCAACTTGCCACATCGAGAACGTTCTTGACCGAACATCAGGGCAACCTCGAAAGGCCCCGCACCCTGGAAAACGGCGATCCTCGCACGCACGACAGAGCGGGTCGTCCTTGACGGACGACCCGCTCTGTCTCTTGTGGAGCTAAGGAGAATTGAACTCCTGACCTCCTGCATGCCATGCAGGCGCTCTACCAACTGAGCTATAGCCCCAGGTCTTGCCCCGCTGCGGTTTTCCTTCCGGCCCCCCGCTGCGGCATCGCCTACATTACACGGCCCACCCGGCCTTCTGCCAAATCGTGCTCCCGCAAGCCCACCGACGGGACCCGAGGTACTGTCGGCGAGCCGTGCCCGATTCGTCCTGGGGAGCCGTACGCCGTGACTGCGCTGGATCCCGACCAGCCCACCGAGCTTCGTGGCCCGCGCCCCGGCGCGGGCCCGATCCGCCGCCGCCCGGTACTCGCCGCGGCGGTGGCCTGCCTGGTCTCCTTCGCCGCCTTCTGGGTCGCCCAGCGCCTGGCGCACGTCTCGATGGTGGACCTCATGGTCTACCGCGCCGAGGGCGAGACCGCCCGCGACGGCAAGGACCTCTACGACATGGTGGCCACCTCCGCGCGGCTGCCCAACACCTACCCGCCCTTCGCCGCGCTGCTGTTCGTCCCGCTCACCTTCTTCGGTGTCCCGCTGATGCGCACCCTGGCCACGGCCGGGAACCTCGTGCTGCTCGTCGCCGTCGTCCACCTCTCCCTGCGCCTGGCCGGCCGGCCCCGGCGCATCCCCCCGCTCGCCGCGACACTGGCCCTGTCCGCGCTGCTGGTGTGGTGCGAGCCGGTCTGGACGACGCTGCGCTACGGACAGATCAACCTCCTGCTCGCCGTACTGGTCCTGTGGGACCTGACCCGACGGGACACCAACCGCTGGGCCGGGATCGGCATCGGCATCGCGGCCGGCATCAAGCTGACCCCGGCGCTGTTCGCCGTCTTCCTCGCCCTGGCCGGTGCGGTGCACGCCGTCCGACGGCTGCGCGCCGGCGCCGGGTGGCGGGGCGCCTGGAACCCCTGGCTCCGGCAGGCCGCCGTCGCCACCGGGACGTTCTGCGCCACCGTCCTGCTCTCCGCGGCCGTGCTGCCGCGCGACTCGCACCGCTTCTGGACCGAGATCGTGTTCGCCGCCGACCGGGTCGGTGAAGTGGAGATCACCGCCAACCAGTCGCTGCGCGGGGCCCTGGCCCGTCTGCTGCACACCCATGACCCCGGCGCCGCCTGGCTCGTCCTGGCCGCACTGGCGGCCGTCGCCGGGCTGGCGCTGGCCGCCGGGGCGCTGCTGCGCGGCGATCGCGCGTGGGCGACCCTGACCTGCGCGGCCACCGCCCTGCTGATCAGCCCGATCTCCTGGTCGCACCACTGGGTGTGGGGCGTGCCGATGCTGATCCTGCTGGGCGGCGAGGCGCTGCAGCACACGGGGACCAGGGCCCGCCGCTGGTGGGCGGCGACCGTCGCCATGGGGCTGCTGTTCTGTTCGTTCGCGCTGTGGTGGGTGCCCCACCGCTGGCACCAGCACGAGGAACTCCACCAGAACGCCGGCCAGATGCTGCTCTCCGCGATCTACCCGCTGGCCGGGCTCACCCTGCTGGCGCTGACCGCGGCCCGACTCCGGCGCCCGCTGCCCACCGACGCGATATCCGAGCCGGCGACGCCGCCCGGGGCCCCGGCCGCGGCCGTCTCCGGCTCGGGGGGCGCGCCGGACGCCACGCGCTAGCCACCACTCGCCCGCTGCCGATCACCGCCATGTCCGCCCCCGTCACGCTGTCTTCCCCGGCACGCCGTCGCGGTCCCGCGGCCGACCGTTTCGGCAGCGGGTTCCGACATGTGAACACCGCCTCGTTCCACGGGAATTCCAAACCATCGGAATCGAGCGAAGGTATTCACACCTGCTCAATGCGAGCCGGAAAGTGACCGCTTGGGGAGACTCAGGGTCGTTCCGGAACGGTCCCGTGCAGGCGCCGGCTCATGCGGTGGCGAAGGAATAGAACCGTTTCAGCGTGCAGTGCTCCTCCAGGAGCCGACCATAGATCGGCTCCCCTTCGAGCTCGCGGTAGGTCTCGATGGGGTCGCCCTTTATGACCAGGGCACGCGCGCATTCCTCGCACCAGTACTGGTAGTCGGCGTTGACCGGTTCCATGTCGCGGACGATCGGCGTGCCGCTGCCGCACCAGTCGCACTTCCTGCTGTGGGCGCCCATCCATCAGCTCCAACTGCGGCCGCAGGCCGTACAGACGAAGGAAACACCGCCGTTGTCGCCCAGCGCCTGGGCGACGCGGGAGGAACCGCACGCGGGGCACTGGAGGGTCACGCCCGCGGCGTCGCACGCGACCGTCGGGCCGGGCGGGTCGTCAACCTGCCCAAGGATGCTGGCGGGCATCGCGATCTCTCCTCCCCTGGCGGCCGTCCGATTCTGCCACGGACCGCCCACCAGGTCAGGTCCGCCTGCGGAGCATCCCCACCGGCCCGGTGGGCGACGCCGCGCCGGCCAGCGCGAGAACGCTCCGCCGCATCCTCGAAGCTCCCCTCCCACCGCCAACCGGTTCAGGAAGAGCGTCCGGAAAAGCGAGGTTTCCGGCCGGCGCCGGCCCCGGTCGCGGCACGGCGTACCGCACCCCGAGGATCAGTCGCCGGCGCCGAGTCCAGAAGCGGGAAGAGGAGTTGACGTGGCGTCGGCAGCCGCCGGCCGTGCTCCCGTGCGGCGGGCTCGGGCGCGGCATCCGGCGCTCGACGGCCCCGGTGCCGCCGCCCGCCGCACTCCACAGCGGCCCTGACAACGCCCTCGCGCCCAACTCCGCGTCCCTACGGGCGGCACACGCCGGCGACCCCGCACGCGAGGCCCCGCCCCGCCCGGCCGTCGCGGGCCGGCACCGGGTGCGCCCGTCCGTCGGCGCCCGGGGACGCCGTCCCGCACCGGCAACCGCACGGCAGGATCCAGCACGTGCCACGCACCGCGCACCATCGGCCCGTTCCCGAGGCCCGCGCGGCCCCGGAGCGGAGGCCGGAGCACTTCGTCGCCGCACTCGACGGGCCGCCCACCCCGGAGGAGTGAGGTGGCTCACGCACCGGCGGAAAATCGGCGGGCGGCCTTCCGACACGGCCGCGGGTCACGTGCGCGCGAGGCCGTGCCGGGTGCACCGTCCACCCCGTAACACAAAGATCCCGCCTCCTGAGGGAGGCGGGATCTTCCGGGCTGTGGAGCTAAGGAGAATTGAACTCCTGACCTCCTGCATGCCATGCAGGCGCTCTACCAACTGAGCTATAGCCCCGGGTCTTGTTCCGTTCCTCCGGGGTTTTCCCCGGCGGCGCCGCGAACAAGAAGAACTTTAGCCTGCGACCTGCCCAGATGTGAAATCCGGGCCGACCGGCCCGCTCCGGGGCTCAGTCGTCGTCGCCGAGCACCGGCTCCGGCAGGGTGCCGGCGTTGTGCTCCAGCAGCCGCCAGCCGCGGGCGCCCTCGCCCAACACGGACCAGCAGCAGTTCGACAGGCCGCCCAGGCCCTCCCAGTGGTGGGCCTCCAGGCCGAGCAGCCGCCCGATGGTGGTGCGGATGGTGCCACCGTGGCTGACGACGACCAGCGTGCCGTCGTCCGGCAGCTTGTCGGCGTGATGGAGGACGACCGGGGCGGCCCGGTCGGCGACCTCGGTCTCCAGCTCGCCGCCACCGCGGCGCACCGGCTCACCACGCTTCCAGGCGGAGTACTGCTCGCCGTACTGAGCGAGGATCTCCTCGTGCGTCAGGCCCTGCCAGGCGCCCGCGTAGGTCTCCCGCAGCGCGGCGTCGTGGGACACCTCAAGCCGCGTCAGAGCGGCCAGCTCGCCGGCCGTCGCCGCGGCCCGGCGCAGGTCGGAGGCGACGATGGCGTCCGGCTGCAGGGCAGCCAGCAGCCGGGCGGCACGACGGGCCTGGGCGACGCCGGTCTCGGTCAGTTCGATGTCGGTCGAACCCTGGAAGCGGCGCTCCAGGTTCCACGACGTCTGACCGTGGCGCCACAGGACGACGCGGCGGCCCCGGCCGCCCTTGGTGCCGTTCAGCGCAGGTCTCCGTCCTCGTCGACCGCGGTGGCCCGGGAGTGCTCCGCGGCCTTGCCGCGGGTGGCCTTCGCCTCCTCGGGCAGGTCGATCTCCGGGCAGTCCTTCCACAGGCGCTCCAGGGCGTAGAACACCCGCTCCTCGCTGTGCTGGACGTGGACGACGATGTCGACGTAGTCGAGGAGCACCCAGCGGGCTTCGCGGTCGCCCTCGCGGCGGACCGGCTTGGCGCCGAGGTCCTTGTTGAGGCGCTCCTCGATCTCGTCGACGATCGCCTTCACCTGGCGGTCGCTGGGCGCGGAGGCCAGCAGGAAGGCGTCGGTGATCGAGAGGACGTCGCTGACGTCGTACGCGATGATGTCGTGCGCGAGCTTGTCGGCCGCTGCGAGGGCGGCGGCGTTGATGAGCTCAAGGGATCGGTCCGTGGCGGTCACAAGCGGCTTTCCGGGTCGAGGGGGCCGCTCCGGCCGGGGCGCAGGACGCGCGGCACAGCCGAGGCGCACCGGCAGTCCTGGGCGGCCGGATCGGCGGTCAGGTACCCCTCAAGGGTCTCACGGACCACCGACACTCCCGGCGGGGATTTCCGCCCCGCCGGGAGGTCCCGGCATCCTGCCTGGTCAGCTGCGCGGTCCGGGGTGCGGTCAGCCCTTGTAGTCCTGGCCCAGGACTACCACGATGTCCGCGTTGGCGGCGACCTTCCCCTGCTGTACGGCGCCCGCGGGCAGGCCGAGCGTCTTGGCGACCTCGGTGGCCTTGGCCCGCTGCGGAGCGTCGGCATAGGTCACCTGGGAGGTGGCCGCGGTGGAGCCGCTGCCGCCGTCGACGAAGGTGTAGCCGCCGTTGAGCAGTGCGACCTGGGCCTTGCCGGTGGCGGCCTGGTTGCCGGAGGCGTTGCGGACCGCGACCCGCGGGGTCACGCCCGGCGAGGTCTTCTTGACCGTGCCGCCCAGGACGTCCTTGACGACGCCGGCCGCGGTGCTCTGGCTGATGGTCCCGTCTGCCTGCACGGGAAGCGCCTCGGTGCTGTACTTGCCGGTCTTCGCCAGCTCGGCCCGTTGGGCCAGCGAGCTGCCCAGCTGGGCCTCGGTGAGCGGCGGGTCGAGGATCTGGAGCAGGGACTTCACGGTGGCGGTCGCGCCGTCCGCGTCGCTGGAGACCTTCGCCAGCGTGGCCTGCATGACCTGCCCGAACCGCGCCAGTTGCTTGGCCTGGGTGTCCCCCGGGCCCTGGTAGGTGGCGTAGGCGACGGCCGCCTGCCCGTTGAGGAGCTGGCCGGTGCCCTGTTTGACGACCGGGGAGTCGCCCTTCTTGGCACCGGGGACGGCGGCGTCGGTGTCGACGGTGATCCCGCCGACCGTCTCGACGAGGTTCTCCAGGTAGGGGGTGTCCAGCCGCCAGCTGGCGTTGAGGTCGGCGCCCAGGAGGGTGTTGAGGGCCTCCCGGGTCGCGTCGGTGCCGTCGTCCTTGACGGACTTGCCGAGCGTCGTGGTGGTGCCGTCGTCCTTGGTGACGATGAGGCTGTTGGGCAGGAGGAGCGTGGTGCCCTTGTGGGTGGTCTCGTTGTCCACCAGGAGGGCGGTGGAGGTGTTGCCGGTCTTGGTGTCCCGCAGGTTCACCACCAGCACGTCGCGCTTCTGCCCGCTGGCCTCGGCCGCGGCGCCGCCGCCGGCGCCGGCCAGCCCGGGCAGCTTGCCCGCCCACCACAGGTAGCCGACGCCGCCGACCACCAGGAGGGCCAGGACCACCGAGAGCGCGATGAGCCGGCTGCGGCCGCGCCGCTTGGCCTCCTCGCGCCGCTCGGTGCGGCTCTCGGTGAACTTCAGCCAGTCGATGACGTCTTCGGAGTCGTCGTCCGGCTCCTCCACGAAGGAGAACTGCTCGGTGTGGTAGTCCTCGGCGTCCGGACCGACCCCGGGAGCCGCGGCACCCTTGGGACCGGCGGGCGCGGGCGGCTCCACCGGGGCGGCCGCCGGCGCCGAGCCGGCCTGCCCCTGGGGCGCCCGTGCGTACTGCGGCTGCTCGTGGGGCTCCTGCCCCGGGTGCGGCTGCTGTTCCCCGTAGGAGAACTGCTCGTACGGCGGTTGCTGGGCCTGCTGGGGGATCCAGTCCGCCTGCTGGGGCGACTGCTGCGGGGGCGCCTGTGGGGGCTGGGCGTACGGGTCGTACTGCTGGGGGTAGCCGGGCTGCTGCTGGACCTGCTGGCCGCCGTACCCGTCGTAGCCGTACTCGGGCTGCCCCTGGTACGGCTGGTGGGCGGGCGGGCCCTGGCCGCCCTGTGTCCCGTAGGGGTCATAGGGGTCGTAGCCGGGCTGGGCGCCGGGCCCGGCCGGCTGCCCGTAGGGGTCGTGGGGCTGCTGCCCGTACTGCTGCTGCGCTTCGTACTGCTGCGGCGCCTCGTGGGACACCGGCCGGCCGTACGCGTCGTAGGTGTAGCCCTGTCCCTGCTGCCCGTGCTGCCCCTGCTGCGGGGCGTACGGGTCCTGGGGATGCGGGTCCTGCGGCCCATACGGATCGTGTCGGTCGCTCACCGGTGCCCCTCTCCATCTGCCCCGTCAGCGGTCGTCGCGGTACAGCTGCTTCTTGTCGATGTAGCGCACCACACCGTCCGGTACGAGGTACCAGACCGGATCCCCCTGGGCGACGCGCGCCCGGCAGTCGGTCGAGGAGATGGCCAGCGCGGGCACCTCGACCAGGGACACCGCCCCCTCGGGCAGCCCGGGGTCCGCGAGGACGTGGCCGGGCCGGGTCACCCCGATGAAGTGGGCGAGCGACACCAGCTCCGCCGCGTCGTGCCAGGTCAGGATTTGGCTGAGCGCGTCGGCACCGGTGATGAAGAACAGATCTGCGTCGCAGTGCTCCGCCCGCAGGTCACGGAGCGTGTCTATCGTGTACGTCTTGCCGCCGCGGTCGATGTCGATCCGGCTGACGGAGAACTGCGGATTGGACGCGGTCGCGATGACCGTCATCAGATAGCGGTCCTCGGCCGGGGACACCGTCTTGTGGCTCTTCTGCCACGGGTGCCCCGTGGGCACGAAAACGACCTCGTCGAGGTGGAACTGACTGGCCACCTCGCTGGCGGCGACCAGGTGTCCGTGATGGATCGGGTCAAATGTGCCGCCCATCACGCCCAGCCGCCGCTTCACGGGCCCTGTGTGCTCTCCCATGCGTGCAGACCCTACTTGGCGGGACGCGGTGCCGGGGGCCGGGGCGGGAAGGCTTAGCGGTCGCGGTTGAAGCGGGTCGTGATCCAGAGTAGGAGAAGCAGGATGAAAAGGGCGCTTCCACCGGTGAGGTAGGGGCTCAGGCTGGCGTGCTGGCCACCTTCGTGCCCCGCTTCGGCGAGGGATACCAGGGACTGTGCGGCGGAGTTCAGGCTCATCGTTGGCGGTACCAATCCGGGCGGGGTACGGACAGAGGCTTCCGCCACATCGTAAGCGCCACGTCACCGGGGGCTCACGCCGACTCCGCCCGAAGGCGTCCCATGGGCCTCCCGGACCGCTCCGGGGGCCGGCGTGGGTGCGGCTCGGCACCGGTCCCGGCGGGCGCCGGTCCGGTGCGGTCGCCGCCGCCCTGTCCCGGCGTCAGTCCTGGTTGCCGTAGCCGCGCAGCAGGATCCACGCGAGCAGCGCGGAACCCACCACGCCGACGATGATCACGGTGCGCAGGATCCAGCCGGGGCCGCTGTCCTGAGCGTTTTCGGCGGCGGCGAGCAGCAGGCTCGGATGCGGCATGGCGGTGGCTCCCTTTTGTACGGGCCTGGCGGGCATTGGTCCGCACGCCAGCGTACGCCCGGGCATCCATTCGCCCGTCAGTGGCGTCCTCTAGTCTGAATCACACGCAGTCGAACAGGGGGAGGCCCCAATGACGGAGAGCCCAGGCAGCGACGCGAACACCCCGAGCCGGAACCGCAAGCGGTTCCCCGGCATCTCGTCGCGGTCCTACGAGCACCCGGCAGATCGCTCGGCGCTGGTCGCGCTGCGCAAGCTGAGCGGGTTCGACACCGTCTTCAAGACGCTCAGCGGTCTGCTTCCGGAGCGCAGTCTGCGGCTGCTCTTCCTGTCGGACTCGGTCCGCGTCAGCGACCAGCAGTTCGCCCATCTCCACGCCATGCTGCGCGACGCCTGCTACGTCCTGGACCTGGAGAAGGTCCCGCCGATGTACGTCAATCAGGCCCCGCAGCCCAACGCCATGTGCATCGGCCTGGACGAGCCGATCATCGTCGTGACGACCGGCCTGGTCGAGCTGCTCGACGAGGAGGAGATGCGGGCCGTCGTCGGCCACGAGGTGGGCCACGCCCTCTCGGGGCACGCGGTCTACCGCACGATCCTGCTGTTCCTGACCAACCTCGCCACCAAGGTGGCCTGGATCCCGCTCGGCAACGTCGCGGTCATGGCGATCGTGACGGCGCTGCGCGAGTGGTTCCGCAAGTCGGAGCTGTCGGCCGACCGGGCCGGCCTGCTGGTCGGGCAGGACCTCCAGGCGTCGATGCGCGGCCTGATGAAGCTGGCCGGCGGCAACCACCTGCACGAGATGAACGTCGACGCGTTCCTCAAGCAGGCCGAGGAGTACGAGTCCGGGGGCGACCTGCGCGACTCCGTGCTGAAGATCCTCAACCTCCTGCCGCGCAGCCACCCGTTCACCACCGTGCGGGCCGCCGAGCTGAAGAAGTGGGCCGAGAGCCGCGACTACCAGCGCATCATGGACGGCCACTACCCGCGCCGCGACGAGGACAAGGACGCCTCGGTGTCCGACTCGTTCAAGGACTCCGCGGCGCACTACGCCGACTCGGTGCGCACCAGCAAGGACCCGCTGATGGGCCTGGTGCGGGACATCGCGGGCGGTGCCGGCGACCTGGGCGGCAAGCTCCGCGACACGGTGTTCGGCACGCGCCCGAGCGGGAACGGCACCAACGGCGCTAGCGGATCGGACGGCTCGGAGTCGGCTGGGAAGTAGCCGACAGCTCGCCGCAGAGCGCGGCGTTGACCCGGCCTCGCGCGTAGGGGTCGGTGCCGGCGGGCCGGTCGGGTCCCGCGTGCTGCCCGGCGAGCAGCGGGTGCAGCGTGTCGGCCGGGTCCGAGGAGCAGGTCATCGGCCCGGCCTGCAGGCTGCTCTGCACGACCACCAGGCGGTGGTCGGCCAGGTCGTCCCGGCCGATCCGGAAGTGCAGTTGGCGCCGGACGGTGACGAGCGAGGCGGCGCCCGCCGTCGGCGTGCCGGTGTGCTGCCCGGCGGCGTCCGCCGGGGCGCCCGGGGCCGGCTGCACGGCGTAGACGAAGGTGTAGTCGGCGGCGACGTCGAGGGTGTCCGGGCTCAACTCCGTTGCGTCCAGCGTGCCGTTGACGCGGACGTTGCGGTCGGCGAGCCGGAGCTGCTTCGCGTCGAAGCGGACCAGCCAGCCGGTCGCCGCGTCCCGCCCGTTGTCGTCGGGGTGCGCGAGGCTCCGGTCGAACTGGTCGAGTTGGCCGGTGTCCAGCAGCAGCCGGACGGGCCGCACGGAGCCGCCGGTGAGGGTGGCCGGGTCCACCGAGGAGCGGACGAGGTAGTCCTTGGCGATGGTCAGCGCGGAGACGATCTGGCCGTCGGAGAAGTGCGCACTGCGCTGGACGGCGGGCAGGTTGATGCCGGCCGCCCCGATCCGGTAGTCGGCCGCCGGGCTGTGCGCGAAGAGGTCGGCGGGGGCCGCGCCCGGTACGGCGGCGGGCGGCGCCAGCGGCACCACCGAGGACCGCAACGGCTCGGCCCGGACCGGCTCGGGGGCCTTGTACGGGTGGCGGACGCCCATGTAGACCGCGGTGCCGAAGGCCAGCACGATCAGCAGCACCAGCAGGACCGCCTGCCGGGATCCGCCCAGCCGCAACCATGCGTGGCGGATCTTCACCGCCGGTGCGTGATGCTCCCCCAGCCGCTCGTCGGCGGAGAACTCCTGCAGCCGCGCGGCACGCACGAACCGCTCGTCGAAGACCACGGATCGGTACTCGTCGTCACCGCCTCCCGGGGCGCCGTCGGGCGTCCCTTCCGGAGGGTCACCAGGCCCGGTCATACAACAAGGGTAGGTCTGACGGGGCCGACGTAAACGCGGGAGCGCACCCCAACTTCGGTCAGTGCGGCCCGGGGCCCGCGGAGAACGACGGGCGCAGCGGTTCCGCGGAGCCGGCGGTCGGCACGCCGGGACGCGGCGCCCGCAGGGAGTCCCGGCCGCCGTTGGGGGGCGCGCCGGAGGACGGGGCGTCGACGCCGGTGGTGCTGGCCGGCGGCGCGGGGCTCTGCCCGCGGCCGGCGGCGCCGCGGTAGACGGCGCTGAAGGCCAGCGCCACCAGTCCGACGCCCATCACGACGGCCAGTACCCAGGCGATGGGCCGGTGCCACCGGGCGGTGCCGCGGTAGGGGCGCAGGGACCCGCCGTAGGGGCCGTAGGGGTCTTCCGGCGGGTAGGCCGCGCGGTCGCCGAGGCGCGCTCCGGCGTCCTCGTGGTCGTAGTCGTCGTCCGGTCCGAAACCGCCCCCCGGGCGGGCGGCCGCCTCGGCCTCCGCGCGCGCCTCGGCGGCGGCCAGCATCCGCTCGACCGCCGAGGGCTCGTGGATCGTCGCGGACCGTACGAAGTCCTCGTCGAAGACCACGGAAGCGAACTCCTCGTCCGCTCGTCCGTGGCTCCCGTGGTGGTGCTCGTCGGGCTCTTCGCCGTCCGGGAACGGCTTGCCCCCCACGTCGTCCGGCACCCGTCCAGAGTAGCCCCGGCCGGACCTTTTGGGCAGGGAGGGAAGCGGTCGGATAGCAGCGGAACGGGGCCGTCCGCGGGGTGGGTCAGCGGGTGTGGCCGTCGCCCGTGACGATGTACTTCGTGGACGTCAGCTCGGGCAGGCCCATGGGGCCACGGGCGTGCAGCTTCTGGGTGGAGATGCCGATCTCGGCGCCGAAGCCGAACTGGCCGCCGTCGGTGAAGCGGGTCGAGGCGTTGACCGCGACCGTCGTGGAATCCACCAACTGGGTGAAGCGGCGGGCGGCCGCCTGCGAGCCGGTGACGATGGCCTCGGTGTGGCCGGAGGACCAGCGACGGATGTGCGCCACGGCGGCGTCCAGATCGGGCACCACGGCGGCCGCGATGTCGTAGGAGAGGTACTCGGTCGCCCAGTCCTCGTCGGTGACCGGGGCGACCAGGCCGGGGCCGACCTGCTGCCAGGCGGCGTCGCCGTGCACCACCACGCCGGCCTGGGTCAGCGCCTCCAGGGCACGCGGCAGGAACTTCTCGGCGATGCCGGCGTGCACCAGCACCGTCTCGGCGGCGTTGCAGACGCTGGGGCGCTGGGCCTTGGAGTTGACCAGGATGTCGATCGCCATGTCGAGGTCGGCGGCCTCGTCGACGTAGACGTGGCAGTTGCCGGTGCCGGTCTCGATGACGGGCACGGTGGACTCCTCCACGACCGTGCGGATCAGGGCGGCGCCGCCGCGCGGGATCAGCACGTCGACCAGGCCGCGGGCGCGCATCAACGCGCGCACCGAGTCCCGGCTCTCGCCGGGCACCAACTGGACGGCGTCGGCCGGCAGCCCGGTGCTCTCCACGGCGCCCCGGAGCACGTCCACCAGCGCGCTGTTGGAGGCGTAGGCGGAGGAGGAGCCGCGCAGCAGCACGGCGTTGCCGGACTTCAGGCAGAGGGCGGCGGCGTCCACCGTCACGTTGGGCCGGGCCTCGTAGATGATGCCGACCACGCCGAGCGGGACCCGGACCTGACGCAGGTCGAGGCCGTTGGGCAGGGTCGAGCCGCGCACCACTTCGCCGACCGGGTCGGGCAGCCCGACGACCTTGCGGACGTCGTCGGCGATGGCGGCGATCCGGTCGGGGGTGAGGGTGAGGCGGTCCACGATCGACGCGGAGGTGCCGGCGGCCCGGGCCTTCTCGACGTCCTGGGCGTTGGCCGCCACCAGGGCGTCGGTCTGCGCCACCAGGGCGTCGGCGATGGCGAGCAGCGCCCCGTCGCGGGCCGTGCGCGGCAGCGGGGCCAGGACGGCGGCCGCCTCCTTGGCACGGCGGGCGGTGTCGAGGACGGGTGAGGACTGGGATGCGCTGCTGGTCATGGCCGCAGCCTAACGCCGCGCCGGACGGCGGCCGCGCCGGATCCCACAGAGCGGGACGCCGGTCACACCGGCGGTGCGGCCGGTGGACCGTCGTGCGGGCCGGTGCGCCACGGCGCCGCGGGGTCGCGTCCCCCACGGGCCGTCCGGCCGGCCCCGGTGGGACCGGGGCGCGGATCGGTCGGAGCGGTCCTGGTAGTCGGAACGGTCCTCATGCGGAGCGGTGCTAGTAGGGGTGCACGCCGACCGGTGAGGCCGGCGGCGGCCCGTAGCCCTCGGCGACGCGCTGGTGGTACGTCTCCCGGTCGATGACCTCCAGGCCGACGATCTCCCAGGGCGGCAGCTTGGCCGTCGAGCGGTGTTCGCCCCACAGGCGGAGGGCGACGGCCGCCGCGTCGTGCAGGTCCCGGGCCTCCTCCCAGTACCGGATCTCGGCGTGGTCGTTGGCGTAGCGGCTGGTCAGCAGGAACGGGTGGTCGTGGGCGAGCTGTTCGAGCGCCCGCCGGACCTCCTTCAAGGGGGCTTCGGCGCCCGAGACGCTGAGGGTGACGTGCCACAGCCGGGACGTCTCCCGGCGCTCGCCCTCCCGCGCCCGCGGCGCCGCCCGGTCCCGCTCCGCACGCCGGCCGGGTTCCTCCGGCAGGGCGGCGGTCCGTCCGGTCCCGACGCTGGTCAGTGTGCGCTCCGCCGTCCCTCGGGCCGGAGCCCCTGGGCGCCCTCGTGTCACCGGCGGCCTCCTGTGATGCGAATCGCTCCGCCCCTTCACGGTGCGGAGCCGACTGGTGCGGTCGTCCTTCGACGTCTGCGCTCGCGCGCTGCGGGCGCTCCGCTGCGGCGCCCCCGCAACAAAGTTGACCAGCCCGCGGCGGCTCGCGGGGCCGTTTTGCCGAAGGTCCCCGGTGAAAGGCTGATGGAGCCCGGCGCCGCGCGGGCCGCGCCGGGGACCCGTCAGCGGCGGTTCAGTGCTGGAGCAGCACCAGGTCGTCGCGGTGCACGACCTCGCGCTCATACGCCGGTCCGAGCTCGCGAGCCAGATCCCGGGTCGAACGACCAATCAATCGGGGGATTTCCCGGGCGTCGAAGTTGACCACCCCACGGGCGACCGCGCGGCCGGCCGCGTCCCGCAGCTCGACCGGGTCCCCGGCGGCGAAGTCGCCCTCGACGGCGGAGATGCCGGCGGGCAGCAGCGAGGAGTTCCGTTCGACGACGGCCCGCACCGCGCCGTCGTCCAGCACCAGGGCGCCCTGCGGCGCGGAGGCGTGGGCCAGCCACAGCAGCCGGTCGGCGGAGCGGCGGCCGGTGCGCAGGAAGTGGGTGCCGGTGGTGGCGCCGGCCAGCGCGTCCGCGGCGTGCACGGCGGAGGTGAGCACGACCGGGATGCCGGCGGCGGCCGCGATCCGGGCCGCCTCGACCTTGGTGACCATGCCGCCGGTCCCGACGCCGGACTTGCCGGCGCTCCCGATGGAGATGCCCTCCAGGTCCTTGGGGCCGCTGACCTGGTCTATCCGGGACGTACCGGGCAGCGACGGGTCGCCGTCGTAGAGGCCGTCCACGTCGGAGAGGAGGATCAGCAGGTCGGCGCGGACGAGGTGGGCGACGAGGGCGGCCAGCCGGTCGTTGTCGCCGAAGCGGATCTCGTCGGTGGCGACGGTGTCGTTCTCGTTGACGATCGGCACCGCACCCATGGCCAGCAGCTGGTCGAGGGTGCGGCAGGCGTTGCGGTAGTGGGCCCGGCGGCTGGTGTCGTCGGCGGTGAGCAGCACCTGGCCGACCCGGCGGCCGTAACGGGCGAAGGACGCGGTGTAGCGGGCGACCAGCAGGCCCTGTCCGACGCTCGCGGCGGCCTGCTGCCGGGCGAGGTCGCGGGGTCGGCGGTCGAGTCCCAGGGGGGCCAGGCCGGCGGCGATGGCTCCCGAGGAGACCAGCACGACCTCCTTGTCCTGGTATTTGGCGATGACGTCCACCAGGGCGTCGACCCGGTCGGCGTCCAGTCCTCCCGTGGCCGTGGTCAGCGAGGACGAGCCGACCTTCACCACGATGCGGCGGGCGTCCGCCACGCCCTCCCGCCCCCGTCCGCCGGCGGACGGG
>LIQL01000170.1 GCA_001418405.1 Streptomyces diastatochromogenes
CCCGGTCGTCACCGCCGCCGACCTCGCCCTCGGCCGGACCCCCGACCTCCACCCCACCCACGACCGCTGCGCCGAAGTCCGCTTCCTCTACCCCGAACGGGACGGCACCGTCGCCTCGTTGGACGTCACCGCCGCCGCTGCCGAGCCCGGCATCGAACGTGCCGTCCCGCTCGCCACGCCCGGCACCCGCCTCCTGCTGCCGCCGCGCGGCATCGTCCCCCGCCTGGCCGCCCTGCTGGCCACCGGCGAGACGCCCGACGAGTGCGCGGTCGCCCTCGACCGCGCCCAGCGCGCCGTGCGGCACTCCCTCACCCCCCTCCGGTGACCCGGGCCCACCCGGACACCGACCGACGAAGAGAGACACCCGACATGTGGATCCTTGGCGTCAACGCCCCGCCGACCGGCTGGCACGACAGCGCCGCCTGCCTCATCGACGAACACGGCCAGATCGTCGCCTTCTCCGAGGAGGAGCGCCTCAACCGCCACCGCCACTCCCTCTACCGCAAGCCCTTCAGCGCCGCCCGCTTCGTCCTCCACCAGGCCGGCCTCACCCCCGCCGACATCGACGTGGTCGCCCTCGGCTGGGACAGCGAACAGCTCTACCCGCGCCGCTTCGCCACCGACGCCGAGTTCCTCGCCTACGCCGTCGGCCTCGACTTCGGCCCCCACACCCCCGAGGTGGTCCGCGTCCCGCACCACCAGGCGCACGCCGCCTCCTCGTTCTACGCCTCGCCGTTCCGCAAGGCCGGCGTCCTGGTCGTCGACGGCCACGGCGAGAACGAGTCCTCCACCATCTGGACCTACGAGGACGGCGCCGCACCCCGCCTGGAGCGCACCTGGCAGCGCACCGCCTCCCTCGGCTACGCCTACGACGCCGCCTCCACCTGGCTCGGCTTCTCCTTCCTCAACGCCGGCAAGACCATGGGCCTGGCCGCCTACGGCCGCGCCGCCGGCCTGGAGACCGAACCCCTCGTCGAGATCGCCGCCGACGATTTCCGCCTGGCCGTCGCCCCGCTCCACGAGAACCACGGCACCGCCACCGCCGACGAGATCAAGGAGCAGTACGACACCGTCGTCGGCCGGTGGCGGGAGCACTACGCCCGCATCGCCGGCACCGACGGCCCCGACGCCCCCGAGGACCGCCTCGCCGACGACCCCAAGGCCGTCCTCGTCGCCTACACCGCCCAGCGCATCATCGAGGAGTCCGTCCGCCACCTCGCCGCGCTCACCCGCAAGGCCGCCGGCGTCGACGAGCTCTGCCTCAGCGGCGGCGTCGCCCTCAACTGCAGCACCAACGGCACCCTGCCCGGCCCGCTCTACGTCCCGCCGGTACCGCACGACGCCGGCGTGGCGCTCGGCGCCGCCTGGACCGTCCGCCCGCCCCGCCGGCACACCACCGCACTCAGCCCGTACCAGGGCACCGACGTGCACGGCCCCGACTACGCCGGCCGCGAGGCGGCGCTGGACACCTCCGACCTCCTCCGCACCGACCTCGACACCGACGCCCTCACCGCCCTGCTCCTCGACGGGCAGATCGGCGCGGTCGCACAGGGCCGCGCCGAGGTCGGGCCGCGCGCCCTGTGCCGCCGCTCGATCATCGCGGTGCCGAACACCGCCGACGTCAACACCCGGGTCAACACCGTCAAGAACCGCGAACAGTGGCGCCCCTTCGCCGGAGTCACCCGCCGCGACTACGGCGAGCGACTCTGGGAGCAGCAGGAGCACCTGAGCCGGTACATGCTCGGCGCCGCCAAGGCCACCGAACTCGGCCGGCAGGTCGCCCCCGGCGTCGTCCACGTCGACGGCACGACCCGCCCGCAGGTGCTGCACGGCGACGAAGCGCCGGCCGTCGGCGCCGTCCTCGACGCCCTCGACCGACACGGCGCACCGCCGGTGCTGCTCAACACCTCCTTCAACGACAAGGGCGAACCCATCGTCAACACCGCCGCCGACGCGCTGACCGCCTTCCGCGCCATGGACCTCGACTTCCTGGTGCTCGGCGACGACCTCTACCGCAAGCAGGGCCGGACCGGGGGTGCCCGCCGATGACGGCCGGCGCCCCGGAAACCACCCGGTTTCGCGCGTTCGGGCCCCGCCACATCGACACCATCGCCGACCGCTACGGGCTGCCCGACGAGGTGCGGGAGACCGTCCGCCGGATCTCCCTGGTCCTGCCGTTCCGCGTCAACTCCTACGTCCTGGACCAGCTGATCGACTGGGACGACGTGCCCGGCGACCCGATGTTCCAGCTCACCTTCCCGCAGCGCGGCATGCTCACCGGCGACGACGAGGACCGGCTCGGCAAGCTCTCCGCCGACCCGGCCGACCGGCTGCTGCTGCGCGAGGCCGTCCAGGAGATCCGCGGCCGGCTCAACCCGCACCCCTCGGGCCAACAGCAACTCAACGTCCCCCTCCAGGACGGCGACCCGGTCCCCGGCCTCCAGCACAAGTACCGCGAGACCGTGCTGTACTTCCCCGGCCAGGGACAGACCTGCCACGCGTACTGCACCTACTGCTTCCGCTGGGCGCAGTTCATCGGCGACGCCGACCTGCGGTTCGCCGCGCCCGACCCGGGCGGTCTGCTCGACCACCTCCGCGCGCACCCCGAGGTCCACGACGTGCTGGTCACCGGCGGCGATCCGATGGTGATGTCCACCGACCGGCTGCGCACCCACCTGGAGCCGCTGCTGGACGTGGAGACGGTCCGCACCGTCCGGATCGGCACCAAGTCCGTCGCCTACTGGCCCCAGCGCTTCGTCACCGACGCCGACGCCGACGACGCGCTCCGCCTCTTCGAGCAGGTGGTGGACTCCGGTCGACAGCTCGCGGTGATGGCCCACTTCAGCCACCCGCGGGAACTGGCGACGGACCTGTCCCAACAGGCGATCCGCCGCATCCGCGCCACCGGCGCCGTCGTCTACTGCCAGGCCCCGCTGATCGCCCACGTCAACGACGACGCCGAGACGTGGAGCCGGCTGTGGCGCGCCGAACTCGCGGCCGGCGCCGTTCCCTACTACCAGTTCGTCGAACGGGACACCGGTCCGCACGAGTACTTCAAGGTGCCGTTGGCCCGCGCCGCGGAGATCTTCGCCGACGCCTACCGCACCCTGCCCGGCCTCGCCCGCACGGTCCGCGGTCCGGAGGGCGGCGACCCCGCCTCCATCGCCTTCGACGCGGTCAAGGAGGGCATCGCCGAGGCCGCCGACGTGGTCCTGATCGACACCGCGGGCCGGCTGCACACCAAGACCGGTCTGATGGACGAGCTCGGCAAGGTCAAGCGGGTCGTCGAGAAGCACGGACCGGTCGGCGAGGTGCTGCTCGTCCTGGACGCCACCACCGGTCAGAACGGCCTCGTGCAGGCTCGGGTCTTCGCCGAGGTCGTGGACATCACCGGCGTGGTGCTCACCAAGCTCGACGGCACCGCCAAGGGCGGCATCATCATCGCCGTCCAGCGCGAACTGGGCGTTCCGGTCAAGCTGGTCGGCCTGGGCGAGGGGCCGGACGACCTGGCGCCGTTCGAGCCCGAGGCGTTCGTGGACGCGCTGATCGACTGATCCCGCGGCCCGGCACGACGGCGGCGGCCCCTGGTACCTGCGGATGACGGGTACGGGGGCCGCCGCCGTTTCTGTGGGTGAGGTGAGGTGAGGGGTGGCGGTGCGGAGCCCGCTCCCGGCCGCACCGCCCACGGCGTCCGAAGGCGTGGGGTGGCGTGGGGAGGCGTGCGGATCAAGCCAAGACGCAGATTCCGGTGCGCCCGCTCGCCGACGGGGCGATCTGTCGCCGGCTCAGTACGACGGCGGGCCGGGCGCCGCCGCATCGGTGGTTCCCCGGCCGCCCGCCGACCTGTTGCACACGTACGCCAGGGTCCCCAGGAGTAACCGGGCCTGCGGCGGCCGGCTGGCGGTCTCCAGGGTCGGCGGGCGCAGCCAGCGCATCGGGCCGTGGCCGCCGAAGTCGGACGGCGGAGCGGCGACGTGGTCACCGCGCCCCAGCGGACGCAGGTCCAGATCCGCGTCGTCCCACCCCATGCGGTAGCGGAGGTCGGGCAGCGCGGCGGCCGCGCCCGGGGCGACGAAGAACAGGGCCCGTCCGGTCGGCGTGGCCGCCACCGGCCCCAGCGGCAGTCCCATCCGCTCCAACCGCACCAGCGCGCCCCGCCCGGCGTCCACCGGCACGTCGAGGACGTCGAAGGAGCGGCCCACCGGGAGCAGCACCGCCGCGCCCGGCGTCTCGCTCCAGGCGGCCAGCGCCTTCTCCAGCGTCGCGCCCGCCGGCACCTCCCGGGCGAAGGAGAGCGGGTGCGCGCCGGGGGAGGGGCAGGCGGCGTCCCCGCACGAACACTCCGTCCGGCCACCGGCCCGGACCGCGCGGGCCCCCGGGACGACGTCCCACCCCCACAGCCCCGTGTACTCGGCCACTGCGGTGCCCTCGGCCGAGCGGACGCGACGGCGCGTTCCGGAACGGAGGTCCCGGATGCCGCCGATCGTGAAACCCATGCCCCCTCCAACGGGTGGTGCGTACGAGTGGTGATGAGTCGGGGAGTTGACGAGGAGACGGTTCTTCACTCTGGGGTTCACGCTCCGTCGGCGGGCCGTGTTACCGGTGGTGTGCCGTCGTACGCCGGGTGGTGCGACGCGGTGCGCACGCCTCGGCGTGCTCCGCTCCGCCCGTTCCCGTACGACCTGTGTCAAGTCAATCGCGAGAGCGGGCCGGGGAGTTCACGCAAAGGGGTGGCGAATGGTGGCGTTTCCGCAATCGACCTCCCGACGGGCGTGATCGTAGGATTACTTTCAGTAGCACGAACCCCGGAGGGGCATTCTTCGTACGGGTATGCCGGTGGCATTGCCAGGGGGCGGCGACCCAAGGTGTGGCCGGAATCCGCGGTCGGGTAGATGTACCGCGGAACGGGCGCTGCAACAGGCGGCATCCTGTGGGGGGTTCGCGGACGAGAGCTATCGGAAATGGGGGCATCCCTGTGGGCGGCACTGGTGGCACCGCCGGCTCCAACGGCACGGGCGGCGAGAGCGGCGAGGATGCCGGCAAGCGTCCCAACGCGCAGTTGGGTTCGTGGTTCATGCGCAGCGGCTGGTCCAAGGGCGAGCTGGCGCGGCAGGTCAACCGCCGGGCGCGGCAGATGGGCGCGCACCACATCAGCACCGACACCTCCCGGGTGCGCCGCTGGCTCGACGGCGAGCAGCCCCGGGAACCCATCCCGCGGATCCTCTCCGAGCTCTTCTCCGAACGCTTCGGCTGCGTGGTCGGCATCGAGGAGCTGGGGCTGCGCTCGGCCCACCAGTCGCCGTCCGTCTCCGGCGTCGACCTCCCCTGGGCCGGGCCCCAAACCGTCAACCTCATCAGCGAGTTCACCCGCAGCGACCTGATGCTGGCCCGTCGGGGCTTCCTGGGCACCTCCCTGGCCCTCGCCGCCGGCCCCACCCTGATCGAGCCGATGCAGCGCTGGTTGGTGCCGGTGCCCGTCGGCCCGGGCGAGGCCGCGGCGCAGCCCGAGCGACCCCGCCGCCCGGCCCGCCTCTCCGGCCCGGAGCTGGACCTGCTGGAGGCGACCACCGCGATGTTCCGGCAGTGGGACGCCCAGTGCGGCGGCGGCCTGCGGCGCAAGGCGGTGGTCGGTCAGCTCCACGAGGTCACCGACCTCCTCCAGGAGCCCCAGCCGCCGGCGGTCGCCAAGCGCCTCTTCAAGGTCGCCGCCGAACTCGCCGAACTCGCCGGCTGGATGAGCTACGACGTCGGCCTCCAGCCGACCGCCCAGAAGTACTTCGTGCTGGCCCTGCACGCCTCCAAGGAGGCCGGCGACCGCCCCCTGGGCTCGTACATCCTCTCCAGCATGAGCCGGCAGATGATCCACCTCGGCCGGCCCGACGACGCGCTGGAGCTGATCCACCTCGCCCAGTACGGCAGCCGGGAGACCGCCACCGCGCGCACCCAGGCGATGTTGTATGCGATGGAGGCCCGCGCCTACGCCGGCATGGGCCAGCCCAGCAAGGTCAAGCGCGCGGTGCGGATGGCCGAGGACACCTTCTCCGACGTCGCCCCCGGCGAGCCGGAGCCGGACTGGATCCGCTTCTTCTCCGAGGCCGAACTCAACGCCGAGAACGCCCACTCCTACCGCGACCTCGCCTACGTGGCCGGTCGCAGCCCGACCTACGCCTCGCTTGCAGAACCGGTCATGCAGCGCGCCGTCGAACTCTTCGGCAAGGACCCCGAGCACCAGCGCTCGTACGCCTTCAACCTCATCGGGATGGCCACCGTCCACCTGCTCCAGAAGGAGCCCGAGGCGTGCGCCGTGATGGCACAGCAGGCGATACCGTTCGCCCGGCAGGTCCGGTCCGAACGGGTCAACACCCGGTTGCGCAAAACGGTGGACACCGCGGTGCGCGAGTTCGGGCACGTCCCCGAGGTGATCCAGCTCGGCGACGAGCTCTCCCGGCAGCTTCCGGAAACCGCCGTCGCAGGCTGATCGGGCCCCACCGCCGTACCTCGCAATTCACCGGCGCGTAACACGCCGGACGGCTTCGTCACCCCGGTGAAACACCCACAAGGTTTGGCCGAAACGGCGCTGCGACACCCTCATCGCGAAGCCGGCCCACCCACACCCGCACGGGCCGCATCGACGACGAGGAGACGCCGATGCCCCCAGGCATCCTTACGGTCGCAGACGGCCTCGCGGAAAAAGCCACGCTCAGCCCCGCCAACACCGGGTTCATGCTCATCTGCTCCGCGCTGGTGATGCTGATGACACCCGGCCTGGCCTTCTTCTACGGAGGCATGGTCCGGGTCAAGAGCGTCCTGAACATGCTGATGATGAGCTTCATCAGCCTGGGCATCGTCACGGTCCTGTGGGTGCTCTACGGCTTCGGGCTCGCCTTCGGCACCGACGCCGGCGGCGTCATCGGCTGGAACGGCGACTTCGCCGGCCTCGGGCACATCGGCCTGACCCAGCTGTGGGGCACCACCACCATCCCCATCTACGTCTTCGCCGTCTTCCAGCTGATGTTCGCGGTGATCACCCCCGCGCTGATCAGCGGCGCCCTCGCCGACCGGGTGAAGTTCACCGCCTGGGCGCTGTTCGTCGCGCTGTGGGTGACCGTGGTCTACTTCCCGGTCGCGCACTGGGTGTGGGCCGACGGCGGCTGGCTCTTCAAGCTCGGCGTGATCGACTTCGCCGGCGGCACCGCCGTCCACATCAACGCCGGCGCCGCGGCGCTCGGCGTGCTCCTCGTCGTCGGCAAGCGCATCGGCTTCAAGAAGGACCCCATGCGGCCGCACAGCCTGCCGTTGGTGATGCTCGGCGCCGGCCTGCTGTGGTTCGGCTGGTTCGGCTTCAACGCCGGCTCCTGGCTCAACAACGACGACGGCGTCGGCGCGGTGGCCTTCGTCAACACCCAGGTCGCCACCGCCGCCGCGATGCTCGGCTGGCTGGCCTACGAGAGGCTGCGGCACGGTTCGTTCACCACCCTCGGCGCCGCCTCCGGAGCCGTCGCCGGCCTGGTCGCCATCACCCCCGCCTGCGGCGCGGTCAGCCCGCTCGGCGCCCTCGCGGTCGGTGCGATCGCCGGCGTGCTCTGCGCCATGGCCGTCGGCCTCAAGTACAGGTTCGGCTACGACGACTCCCTCGACGTGATCGGCGTCCACCTCGTCGGCGGCGTCGTCGGCTCCCTGCTGATCGGCCTCTTCGCCACCGGCGGCGTGCAGAGCCACGCCAAGGGGCTCTTCTACGGGGGCGGCTTCGGTCAACTCGGCAAACAGGCCATCGGAGTGGTCTGCGTCCTGCTGTACTCGCTCGTCGTCTCCTACGTCCTTGCCAAGGCCATCGACGTGGTGATGGGCTTCCGGGTCGGCGAGGACGAGGAGATCACCGGCGTCGACCAGGCCGCGCACGCCGAGACGGCGTACGACTTCGCCGGCGCGGGCGGCGGCACGGCGGCCCGCAGGACCACGGCACTGGGCGAATCCCCGACCAAGAAGGTGGACGCGTGAAGCTCATCACGGCAGTAATCAAGCCGCACCGGCTCGACGAGGTGAAGGAGGCCCTGCAGGCGTTCGGCGTGCACGGCCTGACCGTCACCGAGGCCAGCGGCTACGGGCGGCAGCACGGGCACACCGAGGTGTACCGGGGCGCCGAGTACACCGTGGACCTGGTGCCCAAGATCCGGATCGAGGTCCTGGTCGAGGACGCGGACGCGGAGGAACTCGTGGAGGTCGTCGTCCAGGCCGCCCGCACCGGCAAGATCGGCGACGGGAAGGTGTGGAGCGTCCCCGTCGAGGAGGCGGTGCGGGTGCGGACCGGGGAGCGCGGACCCGACGCGCTCTGAGCCGCGGACCGCGCGCGGCGGGGGCGTACGGGAGCGCGGCGGGGGACAACACGACCGAGGAGAGCCCGAGTTGACCGAGAGCGCCGAACACACCGCAGAACCCGCCACCGCCGCCCCCGCGGGCGGCGGCTACCCCGCTGCCCGCCTGCGGCTCCTCCAGGACGACGGCCCCACCGGCCCCGACCGCCGCGCCGCCCTCGCCGGGCTCACCGACGCGTGGCTCGCCGCCCTGCTGGCTGGGGCGAGCGCGCCGGCCGCCCCCGGCACCGCACTGGTGGCGGTCGGCGGCTACGGCCGCGGCGAACTCTCCCCCCGCAGCGACCTCGACCTCCTGCTGCTGCACGACGGCCGCGCCGCCACCGCCGACCTGGCGGCCCTCGCCGACCGCCTCTGGTACCCGGTCTGGGACCTCGGCCTGGACCTCGACCACTCCGTCCGCACCCCCGCCGAAGCCCGCCGCGCCGCCCGCGACGACCTCAAGGTGCAACTCGGCCTGCTCGACGCCCGCCACATCGCCGGGGACCCCGACCTGACCGCCGCGGTCCGCACTGCCGCCTACGCCGACTGGCGGGAGGGCGCCCCCAAGCGGCTGCCCGAACTCCGCGAACTGTGCCGGGACCGCACCGCCCGCCAGGGCGAACTCCAGTACCTCCTGGAACCCGACCTCAAGGAGGCGCACGGCGGCCTGCGCGACGCCACCGCCCTGCGCGCCATCGCCGCCTCCTGGCTCGCCGACGCCCCCCGCGACGGCCTGGAGACCGCCCGCACCCGGCTCCTGGACACCCGGGACGCCCTCCACCTCACCACCGGGCGCGCCACCGACCGGCTCTCCCTCCAGGAGCAGGACCAGGTCGCCGGCGCCCTCGGCCTGCTCGACGCGGACGCCCTGCTCCGCCGGACCTACGAATCGGCCCGCACCATCGCCTACGCCGCCGACGTCACCTGGCGCGAGGTCGGCCGGGTGCTGCGCGCGCGGTCCGTCAAACCCGCGCTGCGCGGGCTGCTCGCCGCCCGCACCGCCGGTCGCGGCGCACGCTCGCCGCTCGCCGACGGCGTCGTCGAACTCGACGGCGAGGCCGTACTGGCGCGCACCGCCCGCCCCGATCGGGACCCCGTCCTGCTGCTGCGCGCCGCGGCCGCCGCCGCCCAGGGCGGAGTGCCGCTGGCCACCCACGCGATCCGCCGCTGCGCCGCCGCCACGCCCCTGCCGGTGCCGTGGCCGGCCGAGGCCCGCGAGCAACTGGTCACCCTCCTGGGCGCGGGCGCGCCCACCGTGCCCGTGTGGGAGGCGCTGGAGGCCGAGGGCGTCATCGCCCGGTGGCTGCCGGACTGGGAACGCGTCCGCTGCCGCCCCCAGCGCAACCCCGTGCACACCTGGACCGTGGACCGCCACCTGGTCGAGACCGCGGTCCGCGCCGCCGCGCTGACCCGCCGCGTCCACCGGCCCGACCTGCTGCTGGTCGCCGCCCTGCTGCACGACATCGGAAAAGGCTGGCCGGGCGACCACGCGGTGGCCGGCGAGACCATCGCCCGCGACGTGGCGGCCCGGCTCGGCTTCGGGCCCGGCGACACCGCGGTGATCGCCGCCCTCGTCCGCCACCACCTGCTGCTCGTCGAGACCGCCACCCGACGCGACCTGGACGACCCGGACACCGTCGACGCGGTCGCCGACGCCGTCGGCAGCCCCGGCACCCTGGAACTCCTGCACGCCCTGACCGAGGCCGATGCGCTCGCCACCGGGCCCGCCGCCTGGAGCACCTGGCGCGCCGGACTCGTCGCCACCCTCGTCCAACGCGTCGCCGACCGACTCGCCGGGGAGCCCGCACCGGATCCCCGCGACACCGACCTGCCCACCGCCGAGCAGGAACGCCTGGCCTGCGAGGCCGCCCGCACCGGCGGCCCGGTGCTGACCCTGCGCCCCCGCCCCGAGGGCGGCCCGTCCGGCCCGGTGGACGGCGCCGCCCTCCCCACCGGGGACGACGCCCGCGAACCGGTCGGCGTGGAACTCCTCATCGCCCTCCCGGACCGCCCCGGCGTGCTGCCCGCCGCGGCCGGCGTCCTGGCCCTGCACCGCCTCACGGTCCGCGCCGCCGACCTGCGCACCCTGGACCCCCTCGACCGCGGCCCGGTGCTGCTGCTGAGCTGGCGGGTCGCCGCCGAGTACGGGTCGCTGCCCGAGGCCGGTCGGCTCCGCGCCGACCTGGTCCGCGCGCTGGACGGCTCCCTGGACGTCCCCGGCCGGCTCGCCGAACGCGAACGCGCCTACGCCCGCCGCTCCGGCACCGCCCTGGCCCCACCGCCCCGCGTCACCGTCGCCGCCGGCAGCTCCCGCACCGCCACCGTCATCGAGGTCCGCGCCCAGGACGCGCACGGCCTGCTGCACAGGATCGGACGGGCCCTGGACGCGGCGCAGGTCCGGGTGCGCAGCGCCCACATCAGCACGCTGGGCGCCAACGCCGTGGACGCCTTCTACGTCACCGGCCCGGACGGGGCACCCCTGCCCGGGGCGGTGGCCAGGGAGGTGGCCGCGGCGGTGGAGTCCGCGCTCCAGTAGGCCGGGTGCCCCACCCGGCCGACGGGCCGGTGGCGCCCCGCTGCACCGGGCGGGAGCGGGCCAGGGCGGGTTCGCTTGCGTAGCCGGATACCCTAGAACCCGACTGACCTACGCCCCCGACCCCGAGGATCGACGACCGCCGTGTTCGATACGCTTTCCGACCGCTTGGCGAGTACTTTCAAAAACCTCCGGGGCAAGGGCCGCCTGAGCGAGGCGGACATCGACGCCACCGCGCGGGAGATCCGGATCGCGCTGCTGGAAGCCGACGTCGCCCTGCCGGTCGTCCGCGCCTTCATCAAGCAGGTCAAGGAGCGCGGCCTGGGCGCCGAGGTCAGCCAGGCGCTGAACCCGGCCCAGCAGATCATCAAGATCGTCAACGAGGAGCTCATCGGCATCCTCGGCGGCGAGACCCGGCGCCTGCGCTTCGCCAAGCAGCCCCCGACCGTGATCATGCTCGCCGGCCTCCAGGGCGCCGGCAAGACCACCCTCGCCGGCAAGCTCGGCCGCTGGCTCAAGAGCCAGGGCCACACCCCGCTGCTGGTCGCCTGCGACCTCCAGCGCCCCAACGCCGTCAACCAGCTCCAGGTCGTCTCCGAGCGCGCCGGCGTCGGGTTCTACGGTCCCGAGCCGGGCAACGGCGTCGGCGACCCGATCCAGGTCGCCAAGGACTCGATCGAGTACGCCCGCACCAAGCAGTTCGACGTCGTCGTCGTCGACACCGCCGGCCGCCTCGGCATCGACGCCGAGATGATGCAGCAGGCCGCCGACATCCGGGACGCGGTCAGCCCGGACGAGGTCCTCTTCGTCGTCGACGCGATGATCGGTCAGGACGCGGTCAACACCGCCGAGGCGTTCCGCGACGGCGTCGGCTTCGACGGCGTGGTCCTCTCCAAGCTGGACGGCGACGCCCGCGGTGGTGCCGCGCTCTCCATCGCGCACGTCACCGGCAAGCAGATCATGTTCGCCTCCAACGGCGAGAAGCTGGACGACTTCGACGCGTTCCACCCGGACCGCATGGCGTCCCGCATCCTCGGCATGGGCGACATGCTCTCGCTGATCGAGAAGGCCGAGCAGACCTTCAGCCAGCAAGAGGCCGAGAAGATGGCGGCCAAGCTGGCGAAGGGCCCCAAGGAGTTCACCCTCGACGACTTCCTGGCCCAGATGGAGCAGGTCCGGAAGATGGGCTCGATCTCCAAGCTGCTCGGCATGCTGCCCGGCATGGCGCAGATGAAGGACCAGATCAACAACCTCGACGAGCGCGAGGTCGACCGCACCGCCGCGATCATCAAGTCGATGACCCCGGCCGAGCGCCAGGACCCGACGATCATCAACGGCTCGCGCCGGGCCCGCATCGCCCGGGGTTCCGGCGTCGACGTCAGCACCGTCAAGGGCCTCGTCGAGCGGTTCTTCGACGCCCGCAAGATGATGTCGCGGATGGCCCAGGGCGGCGGACTGCCGGGCATGCCGGGGATGCCCGGCATGGGCGGCGGCGCCTCCCGCAAGAAGAAGCAGATCAAGCAGGCCAAGGGCAAGCGCAAGAGCGGCAACCCGATGAAGCGCAAGGCCGACGAGGAGGCCGCGGTGGCGCGCCGCGAGGCGGCCGCGGCCGGCAACCCGCTGGGTCTCCCGCAGGGCGCCGACCAGGACCCGCAGAACTTCGAACTCCCCGAGGAGTTCAAGAAGTTCATGAACTGACGCGGCGCCGTACGGCCCGCGGGGCGAGCCCCCGACCCTCCCGGAGGGTCGGGGGCTCGCCCGTTGCGCACGGGGACCCGGCTAGCGGGTGCGCGCGATCAGGTACCGGAAGACGTTCGCCATCCAGACCGTGCCGTCCGCCCGCTGGTACGGATGGAGCGCCTCCGCCAATTCCTTCTTCACCTGCCGCGGGCCCGCCACCTCCAGCGCCGCGTCGAACAGCCCGGTCGACAGCATCCCGCGCACCGCGCTCGCCAGGTCCGCGTACCCGAACGGGCAGGCCACCCGCCCCGATCCGTCGGGCCGCAGCCCGGCCCGGCCCGCCAACTCCTCCAGGTCGTCCCGCCCGGCCGGCCGCCAGCCCGCACCGAAGCCCGCCGCCGGGTCGGCCAACCGCTCCGCCACCCGCAGCACCCCGGCCGCGGCACAACGCTCCACCGGGCCCCAGCCCCCCAGCACCACCGCGCTACCGCGCTCGGCCAGCGCCGCCGCCGCGGTCAGCGCCCCGGTGAGCTCCTCGGCGGCACCGCCGCAGCCCACCGGGTGGAACGCGGTGATCACGGTGAACGCCGTGTCCTTGGGGGCGGCATCGGCCAGCCCGCCGCTGACCAGGCGGGTGACCTCCGGCATGCCGTCCGGCGTGAGCCGTTCGCGGGCCAGCTCCAGCCGGCACTCGTCCGCGTCCACACCGCTGACCTGCGCCCCGCGCGCCGCCGCGAGCAGCAGCGCCAGCCCTGACCCGCAGCCCAGCCCCAGCAGCCGGGTGCCGGGACCGATACCGAGCCGGTCGTACGCGGCCTCGTAGAGGGGCACCAGCATCCGCTCCTGGATCTCCGCCCAGTCGCGGGCGCGAGTCCCGGCCGGCGCGGCCGGCGCGGCCGGGCCGTCGGCGCGCCCGGTCCCGGTGTTCGGTAGCTGGTGCCGCACGAGCGTGGGTGACATCGAAAGCGCCCCTATTCGCCGAGAACCCGAAGCTGATCCGTACCGTCCGCCCCCGTGTTTCCGAGCGTTGTGCGCCCCCGCGATCCAGACAACTGCGCTTCCGACCGGCCGTCCAGGGGGTGCGCCGGGTTTGGCTCCCGCGCGCCCCTGCGTGCGCCGGCCCCCGTGCCCCCGGAGCGCCGTTCCAGGGTGCCTTGGGGAGTGCCCGCGCGCCACGGCAGGCGCCCGGCCCCGGCGCGCCGGCCGCGGCCATCCCCCCTGCGAACGCCCCGCACCACTGCCCTACCGTGGGGGGACGGGGCCGCTGTCCGCGGCATTTCCTACCGTCGGTAACATCGGCGCGCGGCCATTCCCCGGCGTGCAGACGACTTACGCCATGTGGCGTACGCGGGGGTACGCGCCCTACGTACCGGCTTGCCGTGCTCGGGCGTCTTCTCCTCAGATCGGCACACCGCGTACGAGCCACGCCCCCTGCCCGGAAACTGACTGGTACGTGCAAAATATTTGGGATGCCCCGGAATCGGAACACTGGGCGACTCCGACTCGTTGTCACGACGTGAGCACGACACCGCCTGTTCTCGCCGCCGAGCTGGCGCTCGCGTGGGCCGACATTCAACGGCACCACCCCGAGCTGCCGGACCTGGCCGCGCCCGAGTCCCTGATCGGAGAGTCCTCGTCCGCCTGTGGCGCCGAACTCTCCTTCGAACGGCTGCTCCACGAGGCAGTCCACGGCATCGCCGCCGCCCGCGGCATCCGCGACACCTCCCGGGCAGGCCGCTACCACAACCGCCGGTTCCTGGCGATCGCCGAGGAGCTGGGCCTGGACCACTCCGACGAGCCGCATCCCAGCAGCGGCTTCTCGCTGGTCACGCTCAACCCCGAGGCGAGACGGCGTTACCGCCCCACCATCGAGCGGCTGACCAGAGCCCTCAAGGCGCACAGCGCCGCCACCGCCACCGACACCACCCGCAGCTTCCGCGGCCCGGCCGCCCGGCACGGCTCCTCCGGGGGCGGCGTGCGCGTCAAGGCCGTCTGCGACTGCGGGCGCAACGTCCGGGTCGTCCCGTCCGTGCTGGCCCAGGCGCCCATCGTCTGCGGTGGTTGCGGCAAGCCCTTCCGGATCCCCGAGGTGGCCGCGGTCGGCTGACCTTCGGGCGTGTGGCACAATTGCCTGCTGTACTCGACAGTCGCACAGGACCCCTCTCTCCTCCGGCTGACGCGTCCATCGGGGCCCCGAGTACCGCAACCCCACGTGGCATCTCGTTGTGCCCCACCACGTCAAGACCAGGAGACACCACTCCAGTGGCAGTCAAGATCAAGCTGAAGCGTCTGGGCAAGATCCGCTCGCCTCACTACCGCATCGTCGTCGCCGACTCCCGCACCCGCCGGGACGGCCGCGCGATCGAGGAGATCGGCCTGTACCACCCGGTGCAGAACCCGTCCCGCATCGAGGTCGACGCCGAGCGCGTCGCCTACTGGCTGGGCGTCGGCGCGCAGCCGACCGAGCCCGTGATGGCCATCCTCAAGGTCACCGGCGACTGGCAGAAGTTCAAGGGTCTGCCGGCCCCCGCGCCGATGAAGGTCGCCGAGCCGAAGGCCGACAAGCGCGCCCTCTTCGAGGCCGCCGCCAAGGCTTCCGGTGACGAGCCGAAGGGTGAGGCGATCACCCCGAAGGCGAAGAAGGCCGACAAGAAGGCGGACGAGGCCGCGGCTGAGTCCACCTCCGAGTCCACCGAGGCCTGAGCGTGCTTGAGGAGGCCCTTGAGCACCTCGTCAAGGGCATCGTCGACAACCCCGACGACGTGCAGGTGGCTTCGCGCACCCTGCGTCGCGGGCGCGTGCTGGAGGTCCGGGTCCACCCCGACGACCTCGGCAAGGTGATCGGCCGCAACGGCCGGACCGCCCGCGCACTGCGGACCGTCGTCGGCGCCATCGGCGGCCGGGGCATCCGCGTCGACCTCGTCGACGTCGACCAAGTTCGCTGATCAAGTTGAACACCGGCTCGGGCCGGGGAGGGCCTTCGGGTCGTCCCCGGCCCGTGTCCGTATGTGAGGCTGGAACCACCGCGACCCCGTCGGATCCAGCACCGTCACCATCCAATGAGGAACCCCGACGTTCCTCGGCCACCTCCGCGGAAGCGGCGGCGGCTTAGCCGCAAAGGGAGCACAGTGCAGCTGGTAGTCGCCCGGATCGGCCGCGCCCACGGCATCAAGGGCGAGGTCACCGTAGAGGTGCGCACCGACGAGCCGGAGCTCCGGCTCGCCCCGGGCGCCGTCCTCGCCACCGACCCGTCTTCCGTCGGGCCGCTGACCATCGCCACCGGCCGGGTCCACAGCGGCCGGCTGCTGCTGCGCTTCGAGGGCGTCGCGGACCGCACCGCCGCCGAGGCGCTCCGCAACACCCTGCTGATCGCCGAGATCGACCCCGAGGAAGTCCCCGAGGACCCCGAGGAGTTCTACGACCACCAGCTGATCGACCTCGACGTCGTCACCCGCGACGGCACCGTCGTCGGCCGGATCGCCGAGGTCTCCCACCTGCCCTACCAGGACCTGCTGATCGTCACCCGCCCCGAGGGCGGCGAGGTCATGATCCCGTTCGTCAGCGAGATCGTGCCCGAGATCGACCTGGAGGAGCAGCGCGCGGTCATCGACCCGCCGCCCGGCCTCCTCGACGACGCCGAGGCGGAGATCGCCTCCAGCCGCGAGGACAGCTGATGCGGCTCGACGTCGTCACGATCTTCCCCGAGTACCTGGAACCGCTGAACGTCTCGCTGGTCGGCAAGGCCCGCGCCCGCGGACAGCTCGACGTCCGCATCCACGACCTGCGGGAGTGGACGCGCGACAAGCACCACACCGTCGACGACACCCCCTACGGCGGCGGTCCCGGCATGGTGATGAAGCCCGAGCCGTGGGGCGCGGCGCTCGACGACGTCCTGGCGTCCGGTGAGGGCGAACCGGTCCTCGTCGTGCCCACCCCCAGCGGCGTGCCCTTCACCCAGGAACTCGCCGTCGAGCTCTCCGGCAAGCCCTGGCTGGTCTTCACACCGGCCCGCTACGAGGGCATCGACCGCCGCGTCATCGAGGAGTACGGCGACCGCCTGGACGTCCGGGAGGTCTCCATCGGCGACTACGTGCTCGCCGGCGGCGAGGCCCCGGTCCTGGTCATGGTCGAGGCGGTGGCCCGGCTACTGCCCGGCGTCCTCGGCAACGCCGCCTCCCACCAGGACGACTCCTTCGCCCCCGGGGCGATGGCCGACCTCCTGGAGGGCCCCGTCTACACCAAGCCCCCCGAGTGGCGCGACCGCACCATCCCGGAGGTGCTGCTCAGCGGCCACCACGGCAAGATCGCCCGCTGGCGTCGGGACGAGGCGTTCCGCCGCACCGACCTCAACCGCCCCGATCTGATCGAGCGTGCCGACCCCGCCGCCTTCAACAAGAAGGACCGGGAAATCCTCGCCGCGCTGGGCTGGGCCCCGCGTGAGGACGGCCGATTTGGGCGGACGAGTCAGTCCGTGGAAGAATGAGCCGCTGCTGACTCCGTCCGGCGTGCGCCCCTGCCACAGGGGGAACGACGTCCGCCCGACGATCCGACAGCAAACCAACTTTTCCGATGATTCCGCTGATGACCTGTGGCATCAGCGAAGAAAGCAGTGGGTCATGAACCTCCTCGACTCCGTCGACTCCGCGGCGCTGCGCAGCGACGTCCCCGCGTTCCGCCCGGGTGACACCGTCAACGTCCACGTCCGCGTCATCGAGGGCAACCGCTCTCGTGTGCAGCAGTTCAAGGGCGTCGTCATCCGCCGTCAGGGCGCCGGCGTGCGCGAGACCTTCACGGTCCGCAAGGTCAGCTTCTCGGTCGGCGTCGAGCGCACCTTCCCCGTGCACACCCCGATCGTCGAGAAGATCGAGGTCGTCACCCGCGGTGACGTCCGTCGCGCCAAGCTGTACTACCTCCGCGAGCTGCGCGGCAAGGCCGCCAAGATCAAGGAGAAGCGCGAGCGCTGAGCCGCGCCGCACCGGGCCGCGGGAAACCGCCCCGGTGCACCGCGAGGCCACGCTCGCGACGGGCGTCCGGGCCAGGCCGGATAGGCTCTGGGCCCCATGGACACCGACGCACGACTCACGGAGCGCGACCCCGCTCCCGACCCCGTCGAGGGGTTGGGGCGGCGGTCGCGCTTCGCGCGTTTCCGGGCCGTGGTGGCGCAGCTGCGGTACCGGCCGGTCACCCTCTTCGCGCTGTGCCTGGCCTTCCTGTTCCTGCTCAGCAACTTCGTGGTGCAGCCGTTCCTGATCCCCAGCACCTCCATGGAGAACACCCTGCGGGTCGGCGACCGGGTCCTGGTGAACAAGCTGGCCTACCGCTTCGGTGCCACCCCGCAGCGCGGCGACGTCATCGTCTTCGACGGCATGGGGTCTTTCGTTCACAGGGAGTCGGGGGAGAATCCCGTGACGGGACTGCTGCGCAAGGCCGGTGCGGCACTGGGCCTGGCCCGGTCCGACGACACCGACTACGTCAAGCGCGTCATCGGCGTCGGCGGGGACCACGTGACCTGCTGCGACAAACAGGGGCGGATCAAGGTGAACGGAGTGCCGGTGACCGAGGGCTACCTCCATCCCGGGGACGCGCCCTCCGCCGTCCCCTTCGACATCGTGGTGCCGAAGGGCCGCCTGTGGGTCATGGGCGATCACCGCTCCCGGTCCAGCGACTCCCGTGACCACCTGGGCGAGGCCGGTGGCGGCACCGTCCCGGTCGACCGGGTCATCGGCCGCGCCGACCTGATCAGTTGGCCGTTCGACCGCTGGAGCACCCTTGCCACCCCCGGCGACCTGGCCCGCATACCAGTGTCGGCAGGCCCCCATGGGTAACCGCGGGCGGCCCCGCCACGGGCGCGCACCCCTCCCCGAAGACGGGACGCAGGACGGCGAGTTCCTCGGTGGGGCGGAGGCGGCCGGGGCGGACGACGACGAGCCGGGTGGCCAGGAGGCGACCGGTGGACGGGCCGAGCGGCGCCGCCAGGCCCAGCGCATCAAGCGCCGCAGACGCCGCTCCTACCTCAAGGAGATCCCGATCCTGATCGGGGTGGCGCTGGCCATCGCGCTGGTCCTGAAGACCTTCCTGGTCCAGGCGTTCGTGATCCCGTCCGGCTCCATGGAACAGACCATCAAGATCGGCGACCGGGTGCTGGTCGACAAGCTCACGCCGTGGTTCGGCGCCGAACCGCACCGCGGTGACGTCGTCGTCTTCAAGGACCCCGGCGGTTGGCTCAAGGGCGAGCAGAACCAGTCCGCCGGGGGCTCCGGCCCGATCAACGACGTCCTGACCTTCATCGGGCTGCTGCCGTCCGCCAACGAGCAGGACCTGATCAAGCGCGTGGTCGCGGTCGGCGGGGACAGCGTGCACTGCTGCGACACCAAGGGCCGGATCACGGTCAACGGCACCCCGCTCACCGAGCCCTACGTACACCCCGGAAACCCGCCCTCCGAGCTGAAGTTCACGGTCAACGTCCCCACCGGACGGATCTTCGTCATGGGCGACCACCGCTCCAACTCGGCGGACTCGCGCTACCACCTCGACGAGCCGTACCGCGGCACGGTGTCGGTGGACAACGTCGTGGGCCGGGCCGTGGTCATCGCCTGGCCGTTCAGCCACTGGCAGTTCCTGAAGGAGCCCGACACCTTCGCCGACGTGCACGACGCGCCGGGTGCGAAGGCGTCGGCGGCGGGCGCAGCGCATAGGGTGTCATCCGAGAGTTTGGCGGTACTCCCGACCCCTGCGGAACTCCCGCTCGTTATGGGAGTGGTGGGCCTGCACCGGTTGACGGGCGGGCGAGAGCGCGGAGTGAGGAGCAGATGTGGGGGACTTGGCGGTCGGCGCGCGGTCCGGAACCGAAGAGCCCGAAGAGCCCGCGGGGCGCGGTGAGTCCGCGCAGCAGGCGACGAGTTCCGTGCATCAGCCACAGGCGCAGTCAGGCGGGTCCGCACCGGCCGGACCGCACACCGATCCATCGAAGCAGTCGGACCACGTGGCCGACGAGGAGGCGACCGGCAGCGTGACCAAAGGCAAGAAGCCGCGTGCCTTCTGGAAGGAGCTGCCGATCCTCATCGGCATCGCCCTGCTCCTCGCCCTGCTGATCAAGACGTTCCTGGTGCAGGCGTTCTCCATCCCGTCCGACTCCATGCAGGACACCCTCCAGCGTGGCGACCGGGTGCTGGTCGACAAGCTGACACCGTGGTTCGGGGCCAAGCCGCAGCGCGGCGAGGTCGTCGTCTTCCACGACCCGGGCGGCTGGCTCAACGAGACTCCCACGCCGCAGCCCAACCCGATCCAGAAGGTCCTCAGCTTCATCGGCCTGATGCCCTCGGCCGAGGAGAAGGACCTGATCAAGCGGGTCATCGCGGTCGGCGGCGACACCGTCGAATGCCAGGGCGTCGGCCCGGTCAAGGTCAACGGCAAGGCCCTCAAGGAAGATTCCTACGTCTTCCCCGGCGCCACCCCCTGCGGCGACCGCCCGTTCGGTCCGATCCACGTCCCCAAGGGCCGGATCTGGGTGATGGGCGACCACCGCGACGACTCCCTCGACTCCCGGTACCACCAGAACCTCCCGGGCAACGGCACGGTGTCCGAGGACGAGGTCGTCGGCCGCGCCTTCACCATCGCCTGGCCCATCAACCGCTGGTCGACCCTCCCCGTACCGGACACCTTCGACCAGCCCGGGATCAACAAGGCCATGGGTGCCGCTCCGGCCGCACTGGGGCTGGCCGGCGCGGTTCCGCTGGTGATCTGGCGGCGCCGGAGGCTGACCGCAGAGCGTAACCCCAGGTAAGGTGCCGTCCCGGATCTTCGACGCGGGCCCACCCCGCGGGGCGGGAGCGCTGGGATGAGCAGCAGTACGGAACGTACGACGGACGGCCGCGGCCGGACCACGGGCAGTGTGCTGTCCGGTCTGGCCGTGGCCGTCGGCTGTGTGCTGTTCCTGGGCGCATTCGTCTGGGGGGCGCTGCTCTACCGCCCCTACACGGTGCCGACCGACTCGATGGCGCCCACCATCGCCCCGGGCGCCCGCGTCCTGGCCGAAAAGGTCAGCGGCTCCGAGATACGCCGCGGCGACGTCGTCGTCTTCAAGGACACCACCTGGGGCGATCTGCCGATGGTCAAGCGGGTGGTCGGCGTCGGCGGCGACAAGGTCGCCTGCTGCACCAAGAAGGGCCTGCTGACCGTCAACGGAACCCCCGTCGAGGAGCCCTACCTCCAGGGCGACGGCCCCGCCTCGCCCATCGGCTTCAAGGCCGTCGTGCCCACCGGCCAACTCTTCCTCCTCGGCGACCATCGCAACGACTCCCTCGACTCCCGGGTCCACCTCACCGACGGCGACCACGGGGCCGTCCCGCGCAGCGCCGTCGAGGCCCGGGTCGACGCCCGGGCCTGGCCGCTCGACAGCCTCGGCGTGCTCCAGCGCCCCGAGAGCTTCGCCGCGCTTCCCGGCGGCACCTCGCAGCCGGGGCCGGTCCAGCCCCTCGTCCTCGCGGTCGTCGCGGGCGCCGTGCTGATCCTCGGAGGTGCGGCGTACGGGCCGATCGCGCGGCGGAAGGGGCGTGGACGTGGGTGAGCGGGCACGGGAGCGGGCATCGCGACAGGAGGCCGGGGAGGAATCGGAGCGGGGCGGGGCAACTCGTGAG
>LIQL01000171.1 GCA_001418405.1 Streptomyces diastatochromogenes
TCGCCCGCTACGTGGCGAGCGCCCGGACCGTGGGGATGACCAACCCGCCCGGCGCCACCATGTCCTACTCCAGCACCGGCTACAACGTCCTGGGCCGCATCGTGGAGGTGCTCACCGGCAGCACCTTCGACGAGGCGCTGAAGGACATGATCTGCACCCCCCTCGGGCTGACGCACACCATGACCCTGCCCGAGGAGGTGCTGCGCTTCCGCGCCGCCATGGGGCACATGGGCGAACCGGGCGAGGACCCGGTGCCGACCCCGCGGTGGGACATGCTGCCCCGCTCGGCCGGCCCGTACGGGGGGATCAGCGCCACCGCCGCCGACGTGGCCCGCTTCGCCCGGCTCTTCCTCGACGGCGGCACCGCACCGGACGGCACGCGGGTGCTCTCGACCGAGGCCGTCGAGGCCATGCTGACGCGCGAGGTCGAGATGCCCGACCAGTGGTTCCTCGGAGCGCACTGGGGCCTGGGCTGGGGCCTGTTCGAGTGGGACGGCGTCCGCGGCTTCGGCCATGACGGCAGCACCTTCGGGCAACTGGCCTATGTGCGCGCGCTCCCCGAGAAGGGCCTGGCGATCGCCCTGCTGACCAACGGAGGGGCGGCCGCGCCCAAGGTCTTCGACGCGCTCTGTCGCGAGCTGACCGCCGAACTCGCCGGGGTGGCCGTGCCGGAGTTCGCCCCGCCGGAGCAGCAACCGACCGTCGACCCGCAGCCGTTCACCGGCAGCTACCCCCGCGAGGGATTCCTCATGACCGTCACCGACCGCCCCGACGGCGAAGGCGTGCTCCGGCTGACGTACGAGGGCGCCGACGGCCTGGCGGGCACCTTCGACCCGCTCCACTGGAACCTCGTCCCCGTCTCGGACACTCCGGCGAAGACCGTCTTCGCCGGCCGCCGCAATGCCGACGACGGGTGGATACCGGTGGTCTTCTACGCCCTCGCGGACGGCTCCCGCTACGTGCACTTCGGCGTGCGGGCCACGGCCAAGGCCGGGTGACCCGCCCGGGACGGGATGCCGGGTCCGGGCGGCAGCCGTCCGGACCCGGCCGACCTCACGCCACGCTGTCGGCCAGCTCGCGGACGCCCCGGGTCCGTGCGCAGTGCGCGCAGCAGAAGAAGCGGCCGCCCGCTTCCAGCCCGTGCCCGAGGATCCGGCACCGGCAGTTCTCGCAGGTCGGCGCGAGCAGGTGCGCGGCGCACTCCACGCAGTCGAAGGAGTGCACCGCGCCGTCGATGTGCACGTCGAACCCCCGCGCGTAGTCGTTCCCGCAGACCTCGCAGACGGTCATGGCCGTCCTCCGTTCCGCGGCTCCGTCGAAGGCGCCGGGACCGCGGAGCCGCCGCCGGCCACCGGCGTGCCGCACCCCTCCTCCATCGTCGCACCGCCCCCGGTGGCCCGCAGGGCCCCGCACGGGCCTCATTCCGACGACGAGTAACGGTGCAGCACCCATGCGGGCAGCACGAACCAACACACCACGAACCACAGGACCAGGCCCGCCACCACCCACGGCGCGGCGCTCTCGTTCAGCGCCAGCCGCAGGATCAGCAGCAGCGCCGAGGCGACCGTGCCGAGCAGCAGCACCACCCCGACCAGCGCCAACCGCGACGCCCACAGCACGGTCTGCGGCTTCAGGCGGTGGCCGGTCACCAACCGGTGGAAGGTCACCGTCCCCACCAGCGCACCGGTGGTCGCCGCGCCCAGGAGGACGGTGGTCACGTAGATGGTCCGGTCCGTCGCGTCGAGCACGGCGAACCGCGGGGTGAAGACGACGGTGAGCAGGAAGCCGAACAGGATCTGCACGCCGGTCTGAATGACCCGCACCTCCTGGAGCAGCTCGCTCCACCGACGGTCGGCGCGCTGCTCCGGCGTCTCGCTGCGGCCCCGCCCCCGGTCCGGCTCGGGACCGCTCGCGTCCGGACGTCGACCGTTCAGCGCGACTCCTCCGCGTCCGCCGCGGCGGCGCTCACACCGTTCGCTCCGCCGGGCTGGCCTGGAAGGCCAGCTCGCCGTCCGTGACGTCCACCCGCACTCGGTCGCCGGCGGACAGCGCCCCGTCGAGCAGCATCCGCGACAGCCGGTTGTCGATCTCGCGCTGGATGGTGCGGCGCAGCGGCCGGGCCCCGTACTCGGGTTGGTGGCCGCGGCGGGTGAGCCAGTCCACGGCGGCGGGGGAGAAGTCCACGGCGATGCCCTGGGCGTGCAGCCGCTGGCTGGTGCCCTCCAGGAGCAGGCCGGTGATCTGGTGCAGCTGCTCGTCGGTCAGCTGGCGGAAGACGATGATCTCGTCGAGCCGGTTGAGGAACTCGGGCCGGAAGTGCGCGCGCAGCGCGCCCAGTGCCCGCTCCCGTGCACCGTCGTCCGCGCCCGTCTCCGCCGAGCCGAAGCCGAGCACGCCCCGCCCGCCGCTGAGCGCCTCCGAACCGAGGTTGCTGGTCATCACGATCACGGTGTTCTTGAAGTCGACCGTACGTCCCTGAGAGTCCGTCAGATGACCGTCGTCCAGGACCTGCAGCAGCATGTTGAAGACGTCCGGGTGCGCCTTCTCCACCTCGTCCAGCAACAGCAGCGAGTACGGGTGGTGCCGGACCGCCTCGGTGAGCTGGCCCGCGTCCTCATGGCCCACGTATCCGGGCGGGGCCCCGATCAACCGGCTGACCGTGTGCCGCTCCTGGTACTCGCTCATGTCGAGCCGCACCATCCGGTCCTCGCTGCCGAACAGCGCCTCGGCCAGGGCCCGCGCCAGTTCGGTCTTGCCCACCCCGGTCGGGCCGAGGAAGAGGAAGCTGCCGATCGGCCGGTTCGGGTCGGCCAGCCCCGCCCGCGAGCGCAGCACCGCCTCCGACACCGCCGCCACCGCGTCCTGCTGCCCGATCACCCGGTCCTTGAGCCGTCCCTCCAGCCCCAGCAACCGGTCCTTCTCCTCCTCCGTCAGGCTGCTGACCGGCACCCCGGTCTGCCGCGACACGATCTCCGCGACGTCCTCGGCGGTGACCTCCACGATCCGCCCGTCGCCGCCCACCGGCCGCTCGTCCTGGGTGTCCTGGACGGTGCGGATCCGCTCGGTGAGCGCGGCGACCCGGTCCCGCAGCTCGGTCGCCCGCTCGTACTGCTCGGAGTGGACCGCCTGGTCCTTGTCCCGGACCAGCTGTTCCACCTCGCGCTCCATGTCGCGCACGCTGGGCGTCTTGGTCGCCGACCGCAGCCGGACCCGGGCGCCCGCCTGGTCGAGCAGGTCGATCGCCTTGTCCGGCAGGAACCGGTCGGTGACGTACCGGTCCGACAGCTCCACGGCCGCCAGCACCGCCTCGTTGGTGTACCGCACCTGGTGGTGCGCTTCGTAGCGGTCCTGCAACCCGCGCAGGATCTGCACCGTGTCGGGCACCGTCGGCTCCGGCACCAGGATCGGTTGGAAGCGCCGGGCCAGCGCGGCGTCCTTCTCGATGTACCGCCGGTACTCCTCCAGCGTGCTGGCCCCGATGACGTGCAACTCGCCGCGCGCCAGCGCCGGTTTGAGCATGTTGCTGGCCTCCAGGGCGCCGCCGTCGCCGGTGCCGCCGCCGGCCCCCACCACGGTGTGCAGCTCGTCGATGAAGACGATCAGTGCGTCCGAGTGCGCCCGGACCTCCTCGATGATGTTGTTCATCCGCTCCTCGAAGTCGCCGCGGTACCGCGTCCCGGCCACCACCGCGGTCAGGTCCAGCGCCACGATCCGCCGGCCGGCCAACGTCTCGGGGACCTCCCCGTCGGCGAGCCGTTGCGCCAGCCCCTCCACGATCGCGGTCTTCCCCACGCCCGCGTCGCCGACCAGCACCGGGTTGTTCTTCCCGCGCCGCGACAGCACCTCGATGGTCTGCTCGATCTGCTCCTCCCGCCCGATGACCGGATCGATCCGGCCGGCCCGGGCCAGGTCCGTCAGGTCCCGGCTGTACTTGTCCAGCGTCGGGGTGTCGTGGTGCGGCACCGCACCGTGCTCGGCGCTCGATCCGGACGGCTGGTGCGGCCCCACGCCGCCGGGCCCGGTGGCCGCCGCCTGCGGGTCGAAGTGGGCGAGGTGCAGGATCCGCCCGGCCGCCGAATCCGGATTCGCGGCCAGCGCTTCGAGCACGTGCTCCGGCCCGATGTACGACGCCCCCGTGCCGCGCGCCAGCTCGTGCGCCCCCAGCAGCGCCCGTTTGACCGCCGGGGTCACCGCGACGCTCTTCTGGAGCGGCCCGGACCCCGCGTTGCGGTCGATCTCGGCGGCCAGCGCGTCCGGGTCGGCCCCCGACTGCTGCATCAGGCTCCGGGTCGGCTCCGTGCTGAGTGCCGCCCGCAGCAGGTGCTCGGTGCCCAGCTCGGGGCTGCCGTGTTCGGCGGCGTACGCGGCTGCGGAGGTCACCAGGTCCCGGGCCGGCCCGCTCATCAGCCGGGCGATGTCGGCCTGCCGCGGCATCGGGGAGCCGCCCTCCTCACCCGGCGACTGCGCGGAACGCCCGAAGAACCGGGCGAGAAAGTCACCAAACGAGTCCGGGCCGTAACCCTCCGGACCCATGAATCCGTTGCCCATGTGCGTCCGTTCCGCTGTCACGACGGTGCCGCGACACGCTGCCTGTGTGCGGGTGCGTAGTGCTCGTTCCCTGTGCTGTCGTCCGCTGCGTGGTCGCCGCGACGTGCGACTCCTCTGCTTCAGGATCGACGCCACCGGTGCCGTTCGCACTCCGGCGCGTCGCCGCCGGGTGCCCGGGGGCCCGCTCCCGCGGCCGACGCCCCGGCGGCCGCGGGAGCGGGGCCCGGCGCACCTCCTCCCCCGAATGGCGGTCCCGCGGCCGTCCCCGGCCGACCCGCGCCCGCCGGGGACCGGCCACCCGGACCCGTCCCGCACCGGCCCGCAGCCCGGCGCGTCCCGGCCCTCGGCGGGACGTTCCCGGGAGCGCCGCGGCGACCCGGTGCGGTACCCGCGTGCCTCGGGACGTCCGCCGCCCGTCCGGACCGGCCCGCAGCGCGCGGCGTCCGCCCGCAGCCGCCCCGGCCGTTCCACCGCGGTGCCCGGCAGTTCGCCTCTTCGGGTTGCGGCGGACGGCAGGGCGTTCAAGGAGCCGCCCGTACCGCTATCTTGGACAGCTTCACCCTGCGGGACCGGGAGGAAGGTATGAGCACCGTGCCATGGACCATCGAGCGTATTCGTGAGGCGCTAGCCAGCCCGTCCCTCGCCCGGCGGTTCGACGCCGAACTGGATCGGGCACCGGCCGACGAACTGCTGGCGGTCTTCGCGAAGTGGCAGCGGATCGCGGGCGGCCTGCGGGCGCCGGCGACCACCGACGCCTGAGGGACGGGATGTCCGCGGGGGCCCTCGGCGTCCGCGGACACGATGCGGCCCGCCGCCCCTGACGTCCGTCGGGGACGCACGCCGGGCCCAACCACGGCGACGCGCGCCCCCGACCCCACCCACCGGCCTCCGGGACCGGCCGGTTTCCAGGACCAACGCCGCACCACCCAAATGGTCACCGCGAACGCCCGTCACCGGGACGCGCGGTCGAGCCGCCCCCGCACCGCGCCCACGGCCCTGAGCAGCGGAACCGCCGTCGCCACCACGAACAGCCCGAAGAGCGTGATCGGGAGCAACCCCACCGGGCGCCACACCCAGGTCGGATCCGCCACCAGCAGCGGCCAGTTGACGCACCAGTTCGCGGCCACGTCCAACGTCATCACGACGGCCGCCCACCGGATTCCCGCCGGACGCACCAGCCCCACCCACGCGACCGTCAGCGGATCCAGCACCGCCAGGCCCACGAAGAACACCTGCAACGGGACCGTGGCGAACGCCGCGTAGACGTGGATGCCCCCGCGCGCCAGATCCAGCCAGTGCGCGGCGGTCCCCTCGGCGAACCCGATCACGTACCCCGCACCGGTCCAGCGCGCCCACCGCGGGAGCGCCCGCCACCGCGCCCGCACGTCACCCGCCCGTCCAGCCCGCTTCCCACCCCACATCGGACCAACCTAGACCAGCCGGCCGACGGCGGTCCCGGAGCCGTCGTCCTCGTAGCCCCCGTCGCGCGCGGAGTCCCGGCGGTGGGGCGTGAGTTGGTCCGAGGGGCTGGGCACGATCAGGGCGGCAGTGGTCCACTGGGGTCCGCCGGTTTTCCGGACCCGGACGACGAGGCGGGCGCCGACCGCCGCTGCGAGGGGAGTCGAGGGTGACTTCTGGAACGGGCCGTCAGACGGGCGGAGCGGCCAGGGCCCTCCCCGGCCCCGAGCCCCGGGCGGACGGCGGGGCCGGCGCCATCGCGGCGGCCGGCGGACTGCACGCCTACCAGCTGCGGCTGCACGACGCGTACGGACCGATCGTGCGCTTCCAACTGCCGGGAACGGAGCTGGCGGTGTCGATCTCCGACCCGGTCCTGCTGGAGGCCACGGCCGGCCTCGACGAGCGGCCGGTGCGACCGTTCGCGTTCTTGGAGCCGCTGTGCGAGGCGGGCAACCTCCAGGTGCTGCCGGCCGCCGAACACGGGCCCTGGCGCCACCTGCTGCTGTCGGTGCTGGCCGGACGCCCGTCCCACGAGCGGCACTTCGGGCAGTTCACCGCGCTGACCACGGCGCTCGCGGACCGTTGGGCCGAGCAGGCCGACCGGCAGCCCGTCGCGTTGCAGCGGGACCTCACCGCGCTGTCGCTGCGGATGATCTGCGCGTACGCGTTCGGCGGCGAGGTGACGGACCCGGAGGGCGTCGTCACCGCGTTCGAGGAGGTGCTCACCGAGCACCTGGGGCGGCTCTACGAGGTGCCCGGCGCGGTCGGGCCGGCGGAGCGCGCCGAACGGGCCGAGCGGGCGGCGGCGGCCCTCGCCCGACTGCGGGCCACCGTCGACCGGGTCGTCGCGGCCCACCGCCGTGCCGGCCGGACCGACCGGAGCGATCTGATCGGGGCGCTGGTGGCGGCCGGCGAACGGCCCGCGCGGATCCGCGACACGGTCATGATGATCATGCTCGCGGCCCACCACACGACCGGGGTCGCCGTCTCCTGGACGCTGTACCTGCTGGGGCGGCACCCCGAGGTGGCGGCCCGCGTCACCGAAGAGGTGGACCGGGTGCTCGGCGACCGGGCGGCGCCGGAGTACGCCGACCTCCGGCGCCTGACGTACCTCGGCATGACGCTCAAGGAAGCGATGCGGCGCTACCCACCGGGCCCGTACGGCGCCCGGGAGACGGCCGAGGACCTGGCCGTGGGCGACTACCTCATCCCGGCCGGGGCCACCGTCTTCTACCCGTTCTGGGCCGTGCACATGAACCCCAAGTACTGGCCGGAGCCCGAGAAGTTCGTGCCCGAGCGGTTCACCCCGGAGGCGGTCGCCGGACGGCCGAGACTGGCCCACGTCCCCTTCGGGTTCGGGCCGCGCAGCTGCGAGGGCGCCGCCCTGGCCGTCGTCGAGGCCGAGTTGGTGCTGGCGGTGCTGCTCAAGCGGTTCCGGTTCCGCCCGGTGGCGGGGGACGAGGTGACCCCCGTCGAACGGTTCGTCCTCTGGGCCGCCGACGACATCCGCATGCTCGTCAGCCCACGGACCCCCGGGTAGTTCCGGCCGACCACGCCGCGGGGGCTCCGGCGTCCGGTCGCACCGTGCGGTGCCGGACCCAGACGTTCGGTTCGACGTAGACGGCGTGGTCGTGCGCGGTGTCGCAGTGCACCGGGACGAGGGCGCCCGGCACCTCGATCCGGCCGTCCCGGTCGAAGGGCAGGCCGGTCCACCGCCGCCACTGGTCCAGGGAGCCGCTGACGGTCATCGACGCCGCAGCGATCCGCCCGACCGTCCCGCCGGCCCGGACGTGGACCCGCAGCCACGGGTCGGTCGGCAACCCGTCGGCACGCCGCCGACGGACGTAGTCGGCCATCGGCACGTGCGGTTCGCGGTGCTTGGCGGTGGGCCGCACGGGGGCCCACAGGACGTCGTGCCCCTGCTGGCCGGCGGCGTTCCGCAGCGCGCCCAGCAGCCGGGCGGAGAGCCCGCGCCGGAGGTACCCGGTGTCCACCGTGACCTCCAGCGCGCTGGCCGTCGCGGGAGTGCCGGGGAGCCCCCGGTCCCGATCGCGGTAGGCCCAGGTCAGCACCTGGTCCCACCCGCGGTCGGGCATCTCCTCGCGGCCGTCGAGCGTGGCGTCGAACGGCACGCTCAGCCCGCGGGCCACGACCCGGTCGCCGTCGGTCGCCACGACGCAGTGCGCGGGGAAGTCCTCGGCCACCCGGCCCAGGAACGCGGTCGCGACCGGATCGTGCGGGACGAAGGCCGGCCAGGTCTCCGTGATCTCGTAGATCCGGGGGAGCAGCGCCGGCCGCTCGGCGAGCGTGCTGATCCGGAGGGCGTCGACGTCCGTCATGACCGGAGACCCTGCCAGCGGGCGGCTCCAGGGGCCAGCGGTTTTTGTCCCGCGATTCGGTTGGCCCGGCGGCCTGTTGGTCCATTGGCACGAGGGCGGTGCGGCCGGCGGCCGAGCGGTTCGGCCTCGTCCGGCGGCCGCCGGCCACGCCTGTGAATATTCCGGTCGGGGCCGCCTGCCGCGCCCGCCCCGTCCGTCCGGCGCCCGCAGGCCGGGCCCACCGGGGCCTCCGCATTCACAACCGCCCGCCGGATTCACACGGTGGCCCTCCCGTGCGTGGCCCCCGGACCGGGACGGGTTTCCCGTGCCATCGTTGCCTCGCGTCCGACCGGGTGCACCCAACCCCCCCACCTCATAGGAGCACTTCGTGCACATATCGATGCGTCGCAGCGGTCGGCTGGGTGCCGTCGCCGCGGCCTGTGCGCTCGCCTTCGCGAGCCTGACCGCCCCCGCCGGTGCCGCGCCCGACCCCCGGGTCCGGGTGGAGGTCCCCGGCCCCGCCGGCGGTGCGGCGGGCGCCGGCTACCGCAACGTCCCCCGGACCTTCCCGACCGCCCCGGGCGCCGCCCCGAAGGCACTCGCGGGCGGCGCCGACGGCCGGGTCACGAAGGTGATCGACAACGGCGACACCAAGGACCGGCTCGACGTCGTCGTCATCGGTGACGGGTACACCGCCGGGGAGTTGGACCGGTTCCACACCGACGCCAAGGAGAAGTGGAACGACTTCCTGGGCGTGGAGCCCTACCGCACGTACCAGAAGCTCTTCAACGTCTGGACCGTCGACGCCGTCTCCGCGGAGAGCGGGGTCAGCGGCGATCCCGGCAAGGACGTCACCCGCAACACCGCCCTCGGCGCGCACTTCTGGTGCGACGGCACCGAACGCCTGCTCTGCATCGACCAGCAGAAGGTGGACGCCTACGTGGCCAAGGCACCGCAGGCCGATCTGGTGCTGGTGCTCGCCAACAGCAGCAAGTACGGCGGCGCCGGCTACAACGAGGCCAGTCCCACCCTCGGCTACGAGGGGATCGCCACCGCCTCCGCGCACGACCGGGACTCCAGCCAGGTCGCCGTCCACGAGACCGGGCACTCCCTCGGCAAGCTCGCCGACGAGTACGCCTACCCGGGCGTCCCCGAGTACGAGCAGTACAGCGGCCCCGAGAAGCCCGAGGCCAACTCGTCGGTGCTGGACGCGGCGGCCATGGGCGGCGCCCGCACCAAGTGGTACCGCTGGCTCGGCGAGTCCTCGCCGGACGGGGGCGCCGTCGGGGCGTACGAGGGCGGCAACTACTACGTCAAGGGGCTCTTCCGCCCCACCGAGGACTCCCTGATGCGCACCCTCGGCAAGCCGTTCAACCTGCCGGGCGCGGAGGCCATGGTCGCCGGGTTCTACCGGCACGCCACCCCCGCAGCGCCGGCCGACCGCTCCCGCACCTGGCAGACCACGGCCCGGCTCGCCCTGCCCCGCACGCCCGACGCCGGCCACGGCCCGCTGACCGTGCGGTGGTACCTCGACGGGCGCGAACTGCCCGGCCAACGGAACCGCGACCGGGTGGCGCTCCGCGAGGTGGCGGTGGGCCGCGGCGACCACCGTCTGACGGCGACCGTCACCGACGGCACCACCGCCGTGCGCGACCCCGCCCTGCGCGCCGCGCTGACCGGCTCCACCGGTTGGACGGTGCGGCGCGGCGCCGGCTCCGCCGCGGACCGCCGCGCCCCGGTCGTGGCGCGCCCGGACGCCGCACCGGTGCGGAGCGCGGTCACCACGGAAGGGGACCGCTGACGTCGAAGTAGCCGCCGGTGGGTCCGTCCGGGCCCACCTGCGCCATCCGGACGATGATCTCGGCGCCCTCCTCGACGGTCTGGGTGCCCGTGTGCGCGTTAAGGTCGGTGGCGGTGTAGCCGGGCTCCACGGCATTGATCCGGATGTTCGGGAACGCCTTCGCGTACTGCACGGTGAGCATGTTGACCGCCGCCTTCGACGCCGGATAGGCGACCCCCGGGTACCCGTAGGCGGGGGAGTCCGGATCGCTGACGTGGGAGAGCGAGGCCAGGCCGCTGCTGACGTTGACCACGACCGGCGCGGCCGACCGTTGCAGCAGCGGCAGGAACGCATGGCTGACCCGCACCACGCCGAAGACGTTCGTCTCGAACACCCGCCGCACCGCGTCGGCGGTCGCGTCCGCGGCCCCGATCACGCCGGCGTCCCCGGTGCGCCCTTCGACGCCGGCGTTGTTGATCAGTACGTCCAGTCCGCCGTCCGCCGCCACGGTGCGTGCCGCGGCGGCGACGGACGCGTCGTCGGTCACGTCCAGGAGGACCGTCCGGGCCCCCAGTCGCTCGGCGGCGAGGCGTCCCCGCTCGGCGTCCCGGCTGCCCACGTAGACGGTGTGCCCGGCGGCCACCCAGGTCGTCGAAGCCCTCGCCAGGGCCCTGCGGCTGTCCGAGACCGAACGCGGGCACCTGTTCCGGCTGGCCGGACTGGCGCCCCCGGGTCCGGAGACGGTCCCCACCCACCTCACCCCCGGCGTGCAGCGGCTGCTGGACCGGCTCACCGGGACGCCCGTCGCGGTCTACGACGCGACGTGGACGCTGCTGGTGGCCAACCCGCCCTACGCGGCCCTGATGGGCGACCCCTCCGGGTGGCGCGGACACCAACGCAACGGCGTGTGGCGGCACTTCCTCGGTCCGGGCACTCGGGCCCGGCACACTGCGGAATCCCGGCGCGCCTTCGAGGCGGCGCTCGTCGGCGACCTGCGCGCGGCGACCGCCCGCTATCCGTCCGACCGGACTCTGCGGCGACTGGTCGCGGAACTCCGGGCGGACAGCGACCGGTTCGCCGAGCTGTGGGACTCCGGTGCGGTCGGCCACCACGACGCCGCGCGCAAGACCATCGACCATCCGCACGTCGGCGCCGTGACGTTGGACTGCGACGTGCTCACGGTGGCGGGCAGTGACCTGCGGATCATGCTCTACACGGCCGAGCCCGGCACCGAGGACGCCGAACGCCTCGCCCTGCTGACCGTTCTCGGCACCCAGTCGCTGGTGGGCTGACCGGCCGTCGCGCCGTGGGCCGCGCCCGGCCCCGTCGGCGTCACGGAACGGGGGAGAAGTCGGTCGGCGCGAGGATCCGGTTCTCCGCGCTCAGCAGCAGGCCCTCCCGCTTCATCTCGGCGAGGTACGCCTGCCATTCCGGGTCCGCGTAGAGCGCGGCCCGGCGCCGCTCCCGGTCGGCCTGGTCCTCGTAGGCCCACAGGTGGACGACCTGGTCCAGTCGGCCCTCCACCGGGACGTACCAGCCCACGCAGCGGCCCAGGTGCCGGGCCTGGAGCGGGTAGCCCTTCTCCCGGTAGAGCGCCACCCAGTCCGCGACGCGGGTCGGTTGGACGGTGTAGACGCGGTGGTCGACGATCATGACGTTCCCCTGTCGTCGTGTGCGGTCTTGGGCGAAGCCCGGGGGCTCCGTCGCCTTTCACAATACATCGATGTTCGTCGAACATCGATGGACTGTCTACACTGGTGCCATGCGCTCCCTCGACCATCCGCAGCTCTCCTCGGTGTCGCTGTCCGACGCCCTCGCGGCCCTGGCCGACCCGACCCGCCGCGCCGTCGTGCGGGTGCTGACCGACGGCCGGGAACACCTCGCCGGCGACTTCGACCTCGGCGTCGCCCAGTCCACCCTCAGCCACCACATGAAGAGGCTCCGGCAGGGCGGCATCACCCACAGCCGACCGGACGGCACCCGCTGCTGGGTCTCGCTGCGCCCGGAATTCGACGCGCGCTTCCCCGGCCTGCTGCGGACCGTCCTCGGCCTCGACACCGAGGAGACCCGAAGCTGATCGGGCCCCCCGACGCACCGGAACCAGTCCGCGCCCGCTCCGCCACGCCGAGCCGACCAGGGACCGCCCGAAGGCGCGGGACGGCGGACCGGCCTCCGTGCCCCGATCTTCCGGGTGGGCCGATGACGTGCACGGCGACGCGTGCCGCCGCTACCCTCGGACGCAGGTCAGTTGCGGAAGAGGAGCGTGGATGCCGTCGGCGATCGTCGAGCCTGCCGAAGTCTGGATGTTGGCGCGGGAGCACCCGGCGCCCCTGATGCGGGCGACCCGCGCACTCAGCCAGGCACTGGAGCGGGTCCACGGCCCGCGGTTCGCCGTCTGGCACTCCGACGAACTCCTCTTCGGCGTCCGCGACGGCCGGTTGGTGTTGCAGACGCTGGGCGGTCAGGACGTGCCGCCGCCCAAGGTCGTCCTGGTGCGGCAGACGCCCGGCTCGATGTCCGAGCACCGTGAACTGACCCTGCTCCGGCACCTGGAACGCCTCGGCGCGGTGCTGATCAACCCGGCCGCCGCCCACCACCAGTGCGGCAACAAGCTCTGGCAGTTGCAGGAGTTGGCCGCGGCCGGCCTCCCGGTGCCCGACACCCTCTCGTACGCCACCGCACCGCTCGCCGGCGTGGTGCGCAGCCCGCAGGTGCGGACGCCGTGCGTGGTGAAGCCCGTCAACGGCCGGAACGGCTCCTCGGTCTTCCTCGCCCCCGACACCGAGCTGCTGCGGGCGCTGTCGGGCAGCCTCGCCCAAGAGGTGCCGCTGCTCCTCCAGGAGTACGTCGCCGCCTCCCACGGCCGGGACCTGCGCGTGGTCGTCGTCGACGGCGAGCCGGTGGCGGCCCAGATCCGCAGCTCCCGCGACGGGTCGCTGGCCTCCAACCTCGCCCGGGGCGCCACCGCCGAACTCTGCCTGGGCCGCTATCCGGAGGGCGAAGCCCTGGCGGTGCGGGCGGCAGCGGCGCTCGGCCTGTCCGTCGCCGGGGTCGACCTGCTCTTCACCGCCGACGGCGGCCACACCCTCTGCGAGGTCAACGCCGTGCCCGGCTGGCGCCCCCGCATGACCACGGTCATCCCGGCGATCACCGCGTACGTCGACCGGCTCCTGGCCGGCGCGGGTGCCCCCGCCGCCGAGGGACGCCGCGTACCCGTTCCCGGCAACGGGGCGATGTCCTGACCCGCCGCCCGGCCCCCGCG
>LIQL01000172.1 GCA_001418405.1 Streptomyces diastatochromogenes
GGCCAGTGCCTGGCGGAGGGCGGCGGGGGAGGCGGGGTGGCCCTCGGCCCAGTCCCGGTGTCCTTCCAGGTGGGTGGTGAACGGCGTTGTCGCGCCGTCCGTGGTGCGTGCCGCACAGGCGTCGAGCAGGGTGGTCATGATCTCCGAGGAGATCTCGGTGGTGTCGTCGGGCGCGTGGTAGCCGGGCACGGGTGTGCCGTAGACGAGGAAGTACCGTTGCGGATCCGCCAGGGCCCAGTCGCGCAGCGCGTGCGCCAGCCCGCCCAGGTCGACGCGGACGTGCCCGCCCGCCACCGCCATCCTCCGCCAGGGCCTCGACGCCTGGCTGAGCGAGCTGAAGGCCGCCGCCGAGGCGAGAACTACCCACCAGCCGAGCTGAGTTGCCGAAGGGTCGGGCCTGTGACGGCGTTCTCCGCCTGGGCCTGCCGGTCGGTGTCAGGCGATGACCGCGACGGCTTCCACCTCGACCAGGTGCTCCGGGACGTCCAGTGCTGCCACGCCCAGCAGGGTGGCCGGCGCGACCGGAGTGCACCCCAACGTCTCGCCGGCCCGGGCGATCCCCGACAGGAGCAGGGGCATCTTGTCGGGGGTCCAATCCACCACGTGGACGGTCAGCTTGGCCACGTCCTCGAAGGACGCGCCGGCCGCGGCCAGGGCGGTGCCGACGTTGAGGTAGCACTGCTCGACCTGGGCGGCGAGATCGCCTTCGCCGACCGTGACGCCCCGGGCGTCCCAGGCGACCTGTCCGGCGACCCACACCAGTCTCGATCCGGACGCGATCGACACCTGCCGGTAGGCGTCGATCTCGGGCAGTCCGTCGGGGTTCACCAGGGTGATGGCCATGCTGTTGCCTCCTCGTCGCACGAGACCCTTTGGTCTCCAGTGGTTACTCGGGCACCGTAGGAGAGTGACTCCTGACGGGGAAGAACGCACTTTTCGGTGACGGGGGAACCTCGTGGTGACCAAGCAGGTCAAGGGCTCGTTCGGCGGTGCGGCGCACCTGACGCGTCCGAGCATCGGCGTGCCGGCGAACAGGCGGACCCCTGGCCCATTCGTGACGGACTTATGACATTTGTCGGCCCGGTGGGAGGGGAGGAATGGAGGTGACCAGGGTCCGGCGGATCACCCGTCAACCGCCGAGCGAAAGTGGAGTGTTCATGATGCGTACCCGTGGGAAGATCGTCGTCACCGCTGCCGCCGTCGCGCTGGTGGGCGCGGTGGGAGTGGGCGGGGGAGTGGCGCAGGCTTCGTCCCCGACGGCCGCGGCGGCCGGCAAGGGGATGCCCTCCGCGTGCCGTCCCGCGAACCACACCGCCAAGATCACCCCGGCTCCCGCCACTTCCGGGCACCACCACTACCGCGTCACGCTGACCGCGGCGCCCGGCTACGACCCGTGCGAGCTGGCCGGTTCGCCGATCGATGTGCGCTTCTACCACCACGGTGTCCTCAGGGGCGTCACCGCCGGCCACTACGGCCCGCAGGGCACGGTGGTGACCTTCGGCCCGGGGCACCCGGTGCACTTCGACATCCAGGTGCCCAACAGCGCCGGCGGTACCCCCGCCGACGAGGCGACCTTCACGCTGAAGGCCCCCGGAGGCGTGATCCCCGGTGAGTCCAGCGCCAACGGGCGGCTCACCGTCGACGCCGGCACCGTCATCGGCCCGGTCCGGCCCGGCGCGTAGTCCCGCCCGGCACGTCGAGCCGAACTCGTAGGCTCGGCGCATGACGTGGACCGAGACCGAGTACCTGGAGATCCTGCACGGCGAGCGGCGTCGCTACGCGTGGGTGATGCGGCGGCACGGCGCGCTGGCCGACGCGGAAGCCCGGGAGGCGGCCCTGCGGAACTATCCGTACGAGCCGGGCGATGCTCCGTACCGCGGTCTCGTCTTCCACGACGAGGCGTGGCACTGGGCGATGTCGGCGATCCACGGTGAGCGGTATCCGGTCGAGCATCCCGCGTTGCTCCAGCCGTCGCCTGAGTACCTGGCCCTTGACTGACCGGCGGGCAGCGCGGGTTCCGCCGGGCCCTGGGCTTGCGGGGCAGGTCCGCGGAGCGGTCAGCCGGTCCTTCGTTCGGCGGCCGCGCACGCGGTGGCCGGCGGCCTGCTCCCGGGCCGTCGGGCATTTCCGGCAGACTGCTGCGATGGACGTCTACGCATCCCTCGCCGACATGGTCGGGAACACCCCGCTGGTACGCCTCAACCGCATCACCGCGGGCCTTGCCGTGCCGGTCTACGCGAAGTTGGAGTACGTCAACCCGGGCGGGAGCGTCAAGGACCGCATCGCCCTGTCCATGGTGCGGGCCGCCGAGGACGCCGGACTGCTGCGGCCGGGCGGCACCATCGTGGAGGCGACCTCGGGCAACACCGGGGTGGGCCTGGCCATGGTGGCGGCGCAGCGCGGCTACCGCTGCGTGTTCACCCTGCCGGAGAAGAGCAGCGCCGAGAAGGTGGCGGTGTTGCGCGCCTACGGTGCCGAGGTGGTGGTCTGCCCCGGCGACGTGCCCCGCGAGCATCCCGACCACCCCAGGGCGGCGGCGGAGCGGTTCGCCCGGACCACGCCCGGCGCGTGGTTGGCCGACCAGTACAACAATCCCGCCAACCCGTGCGCGCACCGCGGCAGTACCGGTCCGGAGCTGTGGCGGCAGACGGAGGGACGGATCACGCACCTGGTGTCGGGCATCGGCACCGGCGGCACGATCAGCGGCACGGGCGGCTACCTCAAAGAGGTGAGCGACGGCCGGGTCCGGGTGATCGGCGCCGACCCGGAGGCGTCCGTGTACTCCGGCGGGCCCGGCACCGCCTACGCGGTGGAGAGCATCGGTCTGTTCCGCCACCCCGAGACGGTGGACGACTCCTGGCCGGAGTCGTTCCACACCGACGTGGTGGACCGGTTCGAGCGGATCAGCGACCGCGACTCGTTGTTGACCGCCCGCCGACTGGCCCGTGAGGAGGGGCTGTTGGTGGGTGCATCGGCCGGTACCGCGGTGGCCGCGGCCCTCCGGGTCGCCGTCGGGCTCGGTCCGGACGACCTGGTGGTGGTGGTGATTCCGGACTCCGGCCGCAACTACCTGAGCAAGGTCTTCGACGACGGGTGGCTGCGCGAGCAGCTCGGCGACGACGCGACCGTCGGCGGGGCGTAGGGCGGGTCCGACGCGTCGCGCCGGCGGTCGTCGGTGTCGAGGAGCGGCCCGCGGGCGCGGAGCCCAGCGGCTCCGGCAGGGGGGTTCGGACGGCCCGGTGGGTGTGCGGGCCGCCCGAACACGGGGTGGCTAGGCGCCGGACGGGGCGAGTTCCCGCTCGCGATCGGTCTCGCGGGCGGCGAAGGGGCACTGCCAGTCGGCGGGCTTGGGGCGTCCGGAGTAGCGGCGGGTCTCGGAGAGCTCCTCGTACTCCGTCAGGTTGGGATTGATGTCGCCCTGCAGCTTGATGTCCTGCTTGCGTATCTTCTCCGCGAGCCGGTCCCACATGCCGGCGCCCTTGATGTGGGCGAACTGCTCGTGGGAGTTGAAGGCCAGCATCGGGAAGGGAGGACGGCGGCCCCACCGGCGGTGGGTCTCGTGCAGGCCGATCACGAAGAACGGATGGCCGGCGACGCTGTAGGCGAACTCCTTGGCCTGCGGATCCGACGCGTAGCCGTCGGCCCAGCGATGGGTCTCGGCGTCCGTCTCGTGCAGTAGTTGCAGATGTTCCCAGAGGAGTTCCTCGAACCGCAGCTCATCCACCCCCCTCGGGCGCTCGAAGGTCGCGATGAAGCTCGTGAACGAGCGGGCGCTCCAGTTCGCCCCGTTCACGAACTCCGCAAGGTCGAGCGCCATCAGCCGAGCCGATTCGGCGCCCCCCAGCAGGTCATAGTGCCGGTGTGTGATGCCGCCCTGGCGCCAGGCGGAGCGTCCCGCCAGGCAGGCGAACCGGTCGCCCAGGATGAACTGCTCGACCTGCTCACGCGCATCCGACGTCATGGCCAGCCTTCCTTCCACCAACGTGCCTCCTCGTAAGGGAGATCATCTCCTTCAGGCATCCGAAAGCGCCCACCCCACAGCGGCCGGTACCGGTCCACGGCAGCAGGCATCGCGGCTGCGCGGACCGGACCCGGTTCGCGGAGAACGGGGAAGGTCGCTGAGTGATTGTGACCGCCGAGGGCCGCTCGGCGAAATCCCCTCCGCGACTCCGTCGCGACGAATTCCTCACATCGCCGGACGGACACGGGCATTTTTCCGACCGATTCCTCGGCGAGGGGCGTCACGGGCCGCCGACGAGGGCCGTCCGGAGGGCACCGCGGTGCAGCGGGCCGCCCCTACGGAGGGTCCGTCGCGGCCTGGCACTCGGGGCGCGACCAGTGGTTTTCCCCCTTTCTCGCCCGATGACGGATGTGATGGGGGCAGGCCGGTCCCGTTGCCGTCGGGGTGGCGGACGCCGGCGGCTCCGGCGGAGCGACGAGCCCTGAGGGGAAGCCGACGTCGCGTCCCCTCGCCGCGCGTGACACGGGGAATGGGGATGCGCGGCGGCTGCCGGCCCTGGCAGGCTGCGTGCATGCCGCTCGTTGACGTGTCGCCCGGAGTGTCCCTCGCCCATGAGACCTTCGGTGATCCCCGTGACGCCCCCGTTCTGCTCGTGATGGGCTTCGGCGCCCAGATGATCGCCTGGCACGAGGACCTCTGCCGCGCGCTCGCGGACCGCGGGCGCTACGTGATCCGGTACGACAACCGCGACTGCGGGCTGTCCACGAAGTTCGACGGGCACCCCGTCGACATGGGTCGGTTCATCGCGGCGGTGAGCTCGGGAGACCTCCCCTCCGCACTGGCGATGGTGCCCTACCGGCTCCAGGACATGGCTGACGACGGTCTGGGCCTGCTCACCGCGCTCGGCATCGAGCGGGCGCACGTGGTGGGCGCCTCCATGGGCGGGATGATCGCCCAGACGATGGCCATCAGTCATCCGGAGCGGGTACTGACGCTGACGTCCATGATGTCCTCGACCGGCGAAGGCGCGTACGGCCAGCCCACCCCGGAAGCGCAGGCGGTGCTCTTCAGCCCGAAGCCGGCGGACCGTGAGGGGTACGTCGCGGCGGCGGACCGGGAACTGGTGTGGGCCTCCAAGCGCTACGGTGACGCCGCGGCCCTGCGGGAGCTGGCGGCGCTCAGCTACGACCGTTCCCACTACCCCGCCGGGATCGGGCGCCAGCTCGGCGCGATGATCCTCAGCGGTTCACGGGCGGACGCGCTCCGGGAGCTGCGGGTGCCGACGCTGGTCCTGCACGGACTGGACGACACGCTGATCGATCCCAGCGGCGGGCGACGCACCGCGGACCTGGTGCCCGGGGCCGAGCTGCGGCTGATCCCCGACATGGGGCACGACCGTCCGCGCGCGCTCTGGCCGCAGCTTCTCGACGCCCTGGAGCACCACACGAGCTGACGGTCGAGCGGGGAACGGCGGGGCGCCTTCGACCGGTTGGGGCCGTGGCGGGAGGCGGGCGGGGCCCCGCCCATCAGCGAGGTCATCGTCATGTCATCGCCGTTTCATCGGTGCTGGCTAGCGTCGACGCGCGTCGGGAACGGCGTCGGCGGTTCCAGGCGCGCACCTCGCCGGCACCGGCGGCGGCCGGCGGCCAGCCCGGATGCGACGGCACCTCCAGTGCCTCCGCAGCCCGCCGTTCACGTGATCGGGAATCCCAACTACCGCCCTCGGCAAGGACAGTGGCGCCGAGGGCAGCTCCTCGTACCCGTCAGTTGGCTCTGAAAGGCATCGATGCAATGACACGTCCATCGGACGAGCGGGACGCGACGGTCGGCGGGCACTCCCGCCGCAAGCTCCTCAAGATCGGTATCGGCGCCGCGGTGGGGGCCGGGGTCATCGGGTCGACCGCCGGCGTGGCGCGGGCCGGTGGGCCCAACGATCCTTCCAGCCCGACCATCGCCTACAAGGTGAAGAACCTCAGCGGTCCGGCCGAGACCGGTCCGTTCGCCTCGCCGTGGACGGACCTCGGCATCCCCGTGCGCTGTCCGAACGGCACCATGCTGTTCGTCGGCGGCGACACCTTCAACGGCGACCACGTCCCGCAGCCCGGCGAGCCCGCCGACGACTGGCGGGCCCCGGTCGGCCTGCGCTCCAACAGCGCCGATCTGAACAACCTGCGCATCGACGGCAGCGTCGGCGGCGGCCACGCCAACAGCCTCGTCGACGAGCCGCACAACCCGGTCGGCGACAAGGCCACCACGGCGATCCCCTCCGACGTGTTCGTCGTCGACGGCGTCATGTACATGCACCTCATGCGCGGCGTCATCTACGACACCCACCACACGGACTTCTGGCGCTCCACCGACAACGGCGAGACCTGGCAATACCTGTGCCAGTGGCCCGCCGACCTGCACGGCGGCCAGTTCCAGCAGAAGACCTACGCGGTGGCCGACGACGGCTTCTGCTACGTGCTGTCCACGGTCTTCAACCGCGAGGTGGAGTCGGGGATGCTCCTGCACCGCGTGCGGAAGGACAGCCTCGGCAACCCCGGCGCCTACGAGCCGTGGGGCTACGCCGACGGCGCCTGGCGGTGGGGCGCGCCCCCGACCACCGTCTTCGGCGTCCGCAAGTGGGGCGAGATCTGCTTCCGCGCGATGGACGGCAAGTACGTCCTCACCTGGCTGAACATGAACGCGCTGTCGATCCGGGCGATGGTCTTCCCGCTCCCGACGTCCGACCTGACCAGGACACTGGAGCAGACCATGATCCTGCCCGGCGCTCCGGGCCAGGAGGTGGGCAACCTCGTCGCCAGCCCGTACGGCGGATTCGTCGTCCCCGGTTCGACGTTCGGCGACTTCCACATCGTCGTCAGCCAGTGGTACGACCCCAGGAACTACCGGTTCATGCAGTACAAGGTGCACATGCTGTCCTGAATCTGCGCGTCCCGGGCGGGCCCCGCCCTCGGGCAGGGCCCGCACGGGACGCCGGCCTCACGTCGCGATCCGCAGGACGCGCGGGGGACGGGGCGCTGGTGCGGGGAGGCGGAGCGGCGTGCGGCCCGGGGTGATGCTTCCGAGGAGGGTGGCCCGTCGGGCGCCGGTGCCGGCCGGCACGGTGCCGGGCAGCCCGTGGAAGGTGAGGAAGCCCAGGACGGCGAAGGCCAGGGCTTCCTTGGCCATGGCGGGCAGGCCGAGCGCGTCGCTCGGACGCAGCGGCACGTCGGGAAGTTCCTCGGCGAGCATCCGCATGAGGGTCGGATTGCGGGTCCCGCCCCCGGAGACGATCAGTTCGGTGACGCGGTGGGCGCGGCAGGCGTCGCCGACGGTGACGGCGGTAAGCCGGGTCAGGGTGGCCAGGACGTCGGCGGTGTCGAGTCCCGGCGTGGTGTGCAGCGTTCGCCGGAGGTAGGGCAGGTGGAAGTGCTCCTTGCCGGTGGTCTTGGGGGCGGGCCGGCGGTAGTACGGGTCGGCCAGCAGTCGGCGCAGCAGGTCGGGGTCGGTCCGGCCCGCGGCGGCCCGGTGTCCGTCCCGGTCGTAGTGGGCCGCGCCGCCGGTGAAGTGGTGGACGGCGGCGTCCAAGAGCGCGTTGGCGGGGCCGGTGTCGAAGGCCAGCGGCGCGGCGTCGGGGGCGACGACGGTGATGTTGGCGATGCCTCCGAGGTTGAGCGCCGCCGGTGTGCCGGGGAGCGCACGCAGCAGGAGGGCGTCCGTCATGCTGACCAGTGGGGCGCCCTGTCCGCCGGCGGCCACGTCCCGGCTGCGGAGGTCCGAGACGACGGGCAGGCTGGTGCGTTCGGCGATCCAGGCGGGTTGGCCGAGCTGGAGCGTGCCGCGGACGGTTCCGTCCGCCACCCAGTGGTAGAGCGTCTGGCCGTGGGAGGCGACGAGGTCGGCGGCGTCGGCGCACAGCTCGTGCCGGGCGCGTTCGGCGGCGTCGGCGAAGGCGTGGCCGATGCCGGTGTCCAGGGCGCAGACGTCCCGTGCGGTGGTGGTGGCCGGGGGCAGCGTGGCGGCGATGAGGTTCCGCAGGTCCTCCGGGTACGGGACGGAGAGGTGTCCGAGGGGGCGCAGGTGCAGGGTGTCGCCGTGCAGGGTGAGGTCTGCGGCGGCGGCCTCGATGGCGTCGTGGGAGGTGCCGGACATCAGACCGATCACGCGCAGGGCGTCGCCGGGTGCGCGGGCCGCGGTGCGGGCGG
>LIQL01000173.1 GCA_001418405.1 Streptomyces diastatochromogenes
GTCCCGCCCCCTTTGGCTTCGGGCTGCGCCGCTGACACCCCCATCCCCGTCCAAGGACTCCATGCACGATCACGAAGAATCCGAGCGTCTCGCCTCTTACGCAGACGTCCTGGCCGGTGAACTCCCCGGCACCTGGACCAGCACCTACCATCCGCCCGGGCACACCGACGACCTCCACGAACTCACCTCCCGTGCCTGGGATATGGATCTGGTCGCCGAGTCGCTCGCCATGCACCCGCTCCAGCACGCAGCCGTCCTGACCCGCCAGGACGGCGCCCAACTCCTCGTCGTGGACCGGCACGACGGACGCGACGGCCTCCTCGTCGCCGCCCTCGCCCCCCGGTCCCTGCCCGACGAGGCGTACCGGGGTGTCGGTGAACCCAACGGCCTCGCCCTGGGCGACGACCCGTTCGTCAGCGCCCAGCAGATCGCGAGCGGTCTGCTGCCCCGCTACGACACCGCCCTCGCCCGCGTCCGTCTTCACGCAGCCGGCGTCCGGCCTTCCCAGCCGGATCGTGTCGTCCTCACGTGGCAGCCGGACGGCAGCCTCGCCGCCTCCCCCGTCGGGAAGGTCGCCGCTGCCGTCCTGGCCGCCAACGGCTTCGTCGAAGACCAGCCGGACGGCATCTACCGGCTCAGTGGCGACGACACCTTCGCGCAGGCCCGCGCCGTGCGCGAAACCGGCCAGGCCCTGAAGGCGCAGGGGATCGACACCGCCCTCCAGCATCCCTCGGGCCGGATCGCCCCGACCTCCACCCGCCCCACCGGGGCTCCGGCAAATCCCGTGCCTGCGGCGCCGACCGCGTCCGCCCGGCGCTCCCCGTAAGCCAGCGCGGCGGCCCCGGCGCATTCGCCGGGCCGCCGCGCCCACCCACGAATCGGAAAACCCGTCACACCACGCACGCCCCCACCGCTGTCTCATCACCTCACGCCGCGCCTGGCCAGCGCCCTGTTCCGCCGCTACCTGCGCGCCTGCATCGCCACCGGGCCGAACCACACCACCACGGTCCCGCTGGCCGGGGCCCGGCCCGAGGCAGCCCGCGATGAAGCCCGCCGCATCGGCCCCCGCACCGCTGCCCCAACCCCACAGGAGGAGCATGCCCGACCCCGCCGCCCACCCCTTCCTGCTGGCCAACGAGATCTCCCGGCAGCTCAACCAGCTCGCCGATCACCTCGCTCGCCTGCCCCCTGACAAGGCCACACAGGTCATCGCCCACGTCGTGCATCCCGACCACAGTCTCCTTGACGGTCTCGCTCACTTCGTTGCCACCGGAAGCCGGTTCACCAAGAACCAGGCCGAGCAGGGCGCCCTACCTCCAGAGGTCGCCCTCGCTCTGGGCCGGGCCGCGAACGAAATCCACGCCGTCGGAGTCGACCTGGGCGAACACCACGACACCCTCCAGGCTGTAAGCCGTGGCCCCCACACACGGCCGGCCGCGCCGCCCGCTCCTGCTCCGCTGGTCGTCCGGCGGCGCCGGTGAGCAAGAGGCAACGGCACAGCTGGGGCCCGGGCGAGCAGGCCGAACAGCACTACCTCGTCGAACCGCGCCACCTGGCCGGCGCCGGTGACCTGCGCCACGTCACCGAATATCTGCGCGCCGCCGGATGGAAGGACCGCTCCAAGGCCGACCGGCTCGTCTTCGCCGCGCCGGACCGGTCCGTGGTGGTCGGCTTCGACCCGCACACCCCGCCGGGAGGGTGGACGATCTCCGGGCGGGAGACCGCCACGCAGCCGGCCTGGCACGCCACCCTCACCCCCCGGGTTCCGGTGGAGATCGTCGCCGGCCTGACCGACGCACTCACTCAGCCTCGCCCCGCACACGCTCCCGATGCGTGGGCCCCGCTCCAACAGCAGAGCTGGTCGCGACACCAGGGCCAACACGTCACCGCGGTGAGCCCCGACAAGAACACCTGGGTCCAGTTCCACCAGAACAGCCCCGGCGATGCGCACTGGTGGGCAGGGGCGCGGACCGAGCACGGCCGCCTGTGGGACGCGGTGTTCACCTCCACCACGCCCATGCACCTGGTCCAGACGTTCTCCACCGCCCTGTCGGATCCGCAGCCGGTGATGCGCCCGCGCGGGCACTTCCCCCAGACCAATCGGATCCGCACCACGTCGGTCTCCGTCCGGCCGAGCGAACTGCGTGCTTGGGAGCAGGCCCGCATCCACGCGGCCCGCGCTGCCGCCTGGGCCCTCAACTCCCTGGGCGAGCGCCCCCGCACCGCCCCCGCGACGTCTCGGATCGGGCAGTACGCGGGGCAGAAGGGACGGGTGCGGTGAGCCACGAACGCTTCTACTCCCGCGTGAACGGGCCCACCCTCCACCGCATCAACCAGGTCCGGCACCTGGACGAGGTCACCCCACGCCACCTGGCCGGCGGAGGCGACCCACGGCACGTCACCGAATACCTGCTCGCCGCGGGCTGGACCAACCACGCGGTCCCGGGATACCCCCACGTCCTGCTGGAAAGCCCCGACCAGCAGCTCCACCTCACGTTGGAGCCCAGCGCCCCGGACGAACACGACGCCTGGTGGCGGGTGCACCCCGCCTCCCGCACCGGGTGGTCCGCCCAGTTCAGCGGGCACACCCCCGTCGAGATCATCGCCGGGTTCACCGACACCCTCACCACCCCCACCTCAGGTACGTCGGCAGATCCTGTCGGCCTCTGGCGCATCGCCGAAGGCAACGGGTGGCCCCAGCGGCTGGCCGGAACCGACCAGGCAGCGCTCTCGCCAGACGAAACCGCGATCCTGTCCCGCGTCCGTACCCAGACCTTCGCCAACATCCACGACGCCACCGGCACGCCCACCTGGCGCTGGACAGCCCAGATCGCCCTCCCTCTGACCGAGGACCGGCTCAAAAGGCTGTGGTGGTCCAGCATCGACGAGACCGCCCCCGCCCCCGCGCTCGCCGGATTCGTCGCCACCCTCACCGACCCCGCGCCGCTACTCCGGGACGAAGGACAGACCCCCAACCACACCTTCGGCTACCTCAACACCACGCGCAGCACCCTCTCCCCCGAGCAGCACCGCCAGCACCACATGCAGCGGCTCCACACCGCTCAACGCACCAGCACAGGACCACCATCCAAGCAGCCCCCACCACCCGGGCAGAAGCCTCGGCGGCGGTCCCGCTAACTGGCGCCACCAGAGTCAACTTCGCTCGCAAGTAAGGATATTGATGCCCCCTACCGTCGTCCCCAGCCACCAGGTCGCGCAGGCCACCGACACCCTGGCCCAGGTCAAGGACTACCTGCGCACCGAACCGCCCGTAGCCGACATGCTGCCGCTGCTGGCTCCGCTCCTCGACGAGGACACCGGCGTGGCCATCCTCCTCGGCGACATCCTGCGCGCCGCCGCACGCATCGTCGCCACGCAGTCCCCGTACCCGTACAGCGACGTAGTGCGTCAGTTCATCGACGACCTGCGATATGCCGCCTGGGATGCCACGGACTTGCACGCCCTGCACTGGAACATCCATCACCTCAGCGCCCAGATCACGGACACCACCGACGTGCCAGACCTGCGTTGATCGTGGCCCGCCCCTACATCGCCACCCGCGCCGACGAGCCGCTCAGCATCATCTGGCACGAGACGCACCCCCGGCACCTGGCAGGGCGCGGTGACCCCCGTCGCATCACCCAGACACTGCGGGCCGCCGGGTGGAAGAACCACTCCGCCCCGGACTATCCCCACGTCGTCCTGGCCAGCCCCGACCTCCGGCACACCGTCGTCCTTGAACCCGAAGCCAAGCCGTATCAACCGTGGTGGCGGATCCGTGGAAATTCCCAAGGCCACTGCTGGTACACGGATTTCGACGCGCACACCCCCGTCGAGATCCTCGCCGGCCTCACCGACGCCCTGATCGCACCCGAGCCCACCACCACACCCCCGGACGTCTGGACGACGCTCACCTCAGCGCACTGGGCGTACGAGCGCGATGAGCAGGGCAATGAGACCGCCACGCACCCCGCCGGCACCCTGAACCTGCGCCGCTGGACCGTCGAGCCCGGCGAGCGCTTCTTCTGGACCGTGGAAGCCGGCCTCCACCACACCGGCGGCGGACGCGACCTCGTCTGGCGAGCCGGTCTCGACGACGACATGCCGCCGCATCTGCTCTCCGCGTTCGCCACTGCCCTGGCCAGCCACGAGCCCGTCCAGCGGGGCAGGTACGACGTCCCGCACGCTCACCTGGTCACCCAGAAGGAACGGGGCCCGCAGGGCGAGGAACTCGCCGCCGCCCACGCAGCACGGCTCAAGGCCGTACGAGCCACCACCCGCAAAGCCCGCAGGAGTACCGCGGTGACCACCCACCACGGTCCGGTCCCGGCAGCCGCCCCCGCCCCGGTCGTCCGGGGCCGCTGACAAGAGCCATGCGGCTCAGCGGCCCTGGCCCAGGCGCTGGTTGGGGCTGCGCACCTCTAGACCGCCGGCGTCCCGGCGCTGACCAGATCCGCCCCACCACCGTGCCTTCCTTCTACGAGAGCGCCCTTGACCCCATCCACTCCGCCTCCGAACGAACTCCACCAGCAACAGCTCCAGCAGCTGGCCACGTATCTGCGTGAGAGTCAGCGCGTCGCCGACCACTGGGATGCCTACTACGACGAGCACACCGACCTCGACGGCTGGCCCCTCGACGACCACGCCTGCCGCCTTCGTCAAAGTCAGCGCGACGCCGACACCGCCGAGGCATTCGATGCCGTCCGTCACGGTGCCCGGCACCTGCTGGCCACGGCCGAGGCCCAGCTCGCGCGCATACCCGCCCACGCGATACAGCACCGCTGGGGCTACCAACTCAACGAACTGCACACCGCGCTCGAACACATCGATGCGCTGGACAAGGAATGGCAGCGCACCCGCGAGCAATTCCCCGCCGACGCCCGCCCCGGAACCCCGGCCTTCGACAACGCCCTCGCCGAGCACCATGCCGCGTCCTGGCACTACCTCGACAACTGGGCCTTCTACGGTCACGCCCTCGGCGAGATCAACTCCGCCGCACGGCACACTTCCTCCCCGCTGGCGCCGCCGCCGACCACCACGCCGGCCCCCGCCCACACACCGGTCCGCAACGTCTCGGTGCGGAGGTGACCGTGTCAGGAGAAACCACCACGGAGCCCCTTGTTGCTCCGCGCCACCTCGCCGGCGGCGGCGACCCGGCCTTCGTGATCACTCGCCCCGAAGCAGCTCCACCGACCTCACTATCTGCTGCTGTGTCGTGACCGATGCAATGTTCGGTCACTGCGCAGCGGTATGGAGTCCCAGTACAGCCTCTGCTCCTCGTCCACTGCGGGCATGTAGTCGTTGAGGGGCTGGTTAGTCTCGAGAGACGTGGCGATCGTCTCCATGAGCACCGGCAGGGACGTCCACATCTCGTGTGATCCACGCATAATGCCTTCCGTTGCCTCAGCGTCGTGGACGCGCCCCCGGTCGATCTCGGGACGGTGGTCGAGTACGAGGTAACCTCCGCCGACTTCCCGCGCGATGGGGATCAACTGCGGTTGTCCGTACAGGACGTGGCTGGCCCCGATCTTCATGAAGTGGTAGTCCACCTCCTCTCCTTGCTCGTCCGCCGTACGCTTGTCGTAGAAGCGGGTGAAGACTTGCCACTCAGCCGTTATCTCGCGTGCACTCATCGGTCTGTAGAACCCTGGCAGCAGCGAGAATCGCTGGTCGAGGAGACCGTCGTGCCGCAACAGTGACATTGTCAAGGGCTTCAGCAGGGGCCGGCCGATGACGCGTTCGGCTGCGACGATGTCCGCCGGATCCGCGGGCGGCGCCAGCGCGGCGTAGGTCGCCGGGGCGTGCTCTGCCAGCCAGTTCTCGATTCGCGTCCACGACTCACTGATCGGTGCTGTCATGGCACGGCATCCTGCCACCGGGTGCTGACAACCTCCGGGGAACACCCAGACTGTGACCGTGCCCCCGATACATCCGACTGGGGCCGTCTCTGGGCTGTGCGAGGGGACTCCACGATGACAGGCGACGGCGCCCGCCGACCGCTAACCCGCAGGCCAGAGGGGCGGCGGCTGGAATGCGTACAGCTCAGGCAGATGCCGCGTCACTTCTTCTGCTACTCATCGCGCTCGATGGAGCACAGCACCTCGCGTCCACCCGTCCTCCAGTTACGGTGCCACTGGTAGACCGACTTCTCACCCACGCGTAACTCCGGGACTTTGCCCGGGACTTCCCCGTATTCCACGAAGAGGTCAACGGCCCGCATCCGCACCTCTTCCCGACGCTTGCGCTGCTCTGCGGTCAGCCCCCGGATTCCGCATCCCTCCGACGTGCGAGCCCGGACCAACCGTGCCACCAGTCCCGACACGGATCCAGACCCCAAGACGCCGAAGTCAGTAGCGCGCTCGCCGACCCCGCGCCCCTGGTCTGTGACCCGCAGCAGCTGCCCACCCGCGCGCTGGCACGCATCCGCATCCAGCCCCGGCGGATCCCCCACCCGACGGTCACCGCGCTGGAACAACGCACTGCACGCCTCATCCAACAACACACCACCGGCGCCGCAGGCACGGCGCGTCGGCCGCCGATCCCCCGGCAGCGCCGCCCTCGCTGAACTCGCCCCACCGTTCTGGAACCACCTCTTGCCCCAGTCCTCCCCCAGTTCCTCCAGCACCGGGTACGACCTGGCCTTCAAGGTCCTGATGGGGGCCCTGGCCATCGTCGTGCCCCTGGCCCACCTCGCCTGGCTGTCCGGCAACCTCACCGCCCACCTCACCGGTGGCACGTGGGCCCCCTACCAACCGACCGCAGCCCTCCTCCACCCCGACCAACTCTGGCCCGACGCCGGGAAAACCGCCCTGCTGATCGGTGCCCGCATCGTCCCCGTCGCAGCCCTCCTCACGCTCGGCACCACGGGCAGCCTGCTGTGGGCCCGGCACAAGAACCGCAGCGGCGGGCGGAAGAAGAAAATCACCGGCATGGCCAAGGCCCGGGACATCGAGCCGCTGATGACCAAGGCCATCACGGACAAGGCCCGTTCCCTGCGCCCGAGTCTGAAGGACGCCAAGCGCATCGCACCGGCGGACACCGGCATCCTCCTCGGCAACCTCCAAGGCACCCGCCACGAGGTCCGCATGGGATACGAGGACGTCGCCGTCGCGATCATGGCGCCGCGCTCCGGCAAAACCACCAGCCTCGCCATCCCCTCGATTCTCAACGCGCCCGGTCCGGTTCTGCTCACCTCCAACAAGGCCGCCAACGACGCCTATACGGCGACGCTCAACGCCCGCGCGGCAACGGGCCGGACGTGGTCGATGGACCCGCAGCAAATCGCCCATGCCAAACGCGAGATGTGGTGGAACCCCCTCGCAGACGCCAAGACGCTCGACGGAGCGAACCGGCTGGCCGGACACTTCCTCGCCGCGAGCGTCGATGCCTCCCAACAGGGCGACTTCTGGTCCAAGGCAGGCTCCAACATCCTGTCCCAGCTCCTTCTGGCCGCCGCGCTCGACGACCGGCCCATCACCGACGTGATGCAGTGGCTGGCTTTCCCCGCCGACCGCACCCCGCTCGACATCCTGCGCGACCACGGCCACGCCGCGGTCGCCGCCCAGCTCAAGGGCACCGTCGAGGGCCCGCCGGAAACCCGAGACGGCATCTACGAAACCGCCCGTCAGTACGCCGCCGCCCTCCTCAACTCCGAGATCGCCGCCTGGGTCACCCCGCAGAAGGACATCGAAGAGTTCAAGCCCAGGGACTTCGTCACCAGCCGGGACACGCTGTATCTGCTGTCGAAGGACGGCGGCGGTGGAGCATCAGCCCTGATCGCTGCATGCGCGGACTCGGTGATGCGGGCCGCGACCGCCCAGGCCGAACGCGCCGGCGGACGCCTCGACCCGCCGATGTTGGCGATCCTCGACGAGGCCGCCAACGTCTGCAAGATCTCGGACCTTCCGGACCTGTACTCCCACCTCGGCTCCCGCGGGATCATCCCCATCACGATCCTGCAGTCTTACCGCCAGGGCCAGAAAGTCTGGGGAGACGCGGGCATGGACGCCATGTGGTCCGCCTCCACCATCAAGGTCATCGGATCCGGCATCGACGACCCCGACTTCGCCGACAAGCTGAGCCGGTTGATCGGTGACCATGACGTCGAGACGACCTCCACCTCCCACTCCGAATCCGGCAAGTCGACCTCCATCAGCATGCGGCAGGAACGGATCCTGCCCGCCGACGCCATCCGCGCCCTGCCCAAGGGCACCGCCCTGTGCCTGGCCACCGGCATGCGCGCAGCCATGCTCGACCTGCGCCCCTGGTACCTCGATCCGGGCGCCGCCGAACTCACCGCCGCCTCTGCCCGCGCCTCGACGGCGATCACCGACCGGGCCCTGGCCAAACACCCGCCCCAGCAAGCCGACTACGACACCGCCGCGTAACCCCCACCCCTCTCGCCCCCCTTCTCGGAGACGACCATTCCCGCGTACGAACCCCACGACCTCGACGACATGACCAGCGCCGAAGCTCTCGACGCCGTCCTCGACGACCTCCGCACCTACCGGGTCGACCCCGGCGCCGGCGGCCAGTTCACCGCCCTGCGCCAGGTCGATCTCCTGGGCCACCTCGCGCTGCGGTTCACCGGCGACGGCTACCACACCCACACCGGCGACATCGAGTCCGACAACCCCACCCAGGACGCCCTCACCGCACACCAGACGGCGGCCACGATCGGGCGGGCCTTCGCCCACTACACCCAAGCCCTGCCCGCCCTGACCCAGGCCAGCGACCCCACCAACCACACCACCCTCAAGGGACAGCTGGCGGCCCTCAACCACCACTCCGCTCTGCGCCAGCACCTCCACGCCGCCCAGAGCACGCTCGAAGAAGCACGACACGTCCTGACGGGCGTCACCCCCCTTCCGACGAACAGCCCGTCGTCGACCGTCGCAAAGCCGCCGGCGGATCCCAACCCACCGCACAGGCCCAGACGGTAGCCGCCGCGACCTCCGACGCCCCTGGGCCACCTATCCCCATGCCTTCCTTCTCCCAGCAACTCATCATGAGCGCAGGTGAATTCACCAATGCGGTCGACGTCGTGGCGGGCCTGAAGGCCGATCTCCCCCAGGTTGTGCAGGACTTGCCGACACTCATATCCAGAGCTTGGTATCTGGGAGATCTCGCATCAGCCTTAGGCGAGCGCCTGCACGAACAGGGCTTGCGCGACAGGGCCGTGCTGGAGGACGTCGCATCCCAGCTGCGGCACCTGACGGATCTCACCTCTGGCGCAGCCAGGCACCTCCAGGACGCCGTCGTCCTCCTCGGCCTCGCCCACAGCCCCTTCCAAGCCCTCCCCGCGGGTCGCAAGGCGGAGCTGGTGGAGGGTGGAGCGGCGGGGATCAGCTCGGCGATGGACCAGCTCGCTCCGGCACCCGACCTCCTGGTGGACGCGGCCGAGCAACTCGCCTTCGAGGTCCACCAAAAGAAGGGCCCAGCTGCCGGTCGCGCAGGGCCGAAAAGGCTGTCCGCGGCACAAAGCGCCGCGTTGCGCGCCATCGCCCGGGGGCGCGTGGAGATCTCCCGCATCGACGGCCCCGTCAGGCTGCTGTGCCGCGGATACCGCGTGCACACCACCACGGTGCAAGCGCTCCAGCGCCGGAACCTGTTGCACCGCCAGCCCCTGCCCGGCCCCGGGCCGATGCAACTCGTGCCCGACCGGGAGCGGCTGGGCCTTTCCTGGGAGGGCGCCGCAGTGCTGGCCGCCACCTTCACCCAGCCACCGCCGCCCGCACATCGCCCCAGCCCCGCTCTCGCTCCACCTCACTCCCACCCCCGCACCCGTTGACCTCCCGGATATGTCTGTACCTCTCCCCTTCTTGCCTCCCCTTTCCCAGCTGTTGTCTCGGCCTCGTACCCCGCTGTGGGTGTTCGTCCCCGCAGGTCTCTCCGACGTCGCGGACGAAGC
>LIQL01000174.1 GCA_001418405.1 Streptomyces diastatochromogenes
GGGGGGAACCGGACTCGTCCGGGAGCGTCAGTGGGACGGCGACGGCATCGCGCGCCGCCTGACGCCGCGCACGTCAGGCGAGAAGGTCGCTGGGGCAGGCCGACCGGGCGCGGTGGACGCGTGACCGGCCGACCTGCGCCCGGGGTGCTGCCCCCGGCACTGCGCGGGTGGCTCGGGTCGGTTGCGGGTCTCGCGGCGTTGGTGGTCGTCGTGCTCGGGGTCCGTTATGCCGGCGGCTCCAAGCCCGGCACCGTGGACGCGTGGATCCGGGGGGCGGTGGACGGTGCGGGGCCGTCGTGGCGGTACGTCGCCCTGGCCCTGGACTTCCTGGGGGAGCCCGCCGGATCGGCGACGCTGGTCGCGGCCACGGTGACGGGCTGCCTGCTGCTCAGGCGTCCGCGCGCAGCGGTGTTCGTGGTCGCCGGGGTCGGCCTGACGGTGGGGACGGCGACGCTGATCAAGTCCCTGGTGGGGCGCACCATCCACGGCGACAACCTGTCCTACCCGAGCGGGCACACCGCCTTCCTCACCGCGATCTCCCTCGTGGTGGCGCTGCTCGTGACCGGCCGGCTCGGCCTCGGCAGGGCGGCCGGCACGCTGCTCGTGCTCGCCGCGGCGCTGGTGGCCGGCGGCGCGATGGGGTGGGCGCAGATCGCCCTGGGCGCGCACTACCCGACCGACGCCCTCGGCGGTGGGTGCACCGCCCTGGCGGTGACGTCAGCGACCGCGTGGCTGGTCGACCGGACGGCGGACTGGCTGGTCGATCGGACCGCGGCCGCCGACAGGCAGGAGTGTCGCTGACGTCACGTCACGTCACGTCACCTCACTTCGGGTTGCTTCACGCCAGGCGGCGGAACGCGGGCTTCACCGGGCGCCCGGCCAGCCAGGGGGTGGGGTCGGCGGCGTCCAGGGCCTTCCGGTACACCGCGCATGCCTGGGCCACCACGTCCACGGTGCGGTCGATGTCGGCGTCGTCGAGCGCGCTGCTCACCACGAACGACGGGGCCAGCACTCCGCCCGCGAGGAGTTGGCGCAGGAACAGGGTGCGGTACTGCTGCGACGGCTGCCGGTTCTCGTCGAGGGTGGCGAAGACCAGGTTGCTGGCCCGGCCCCGGACGACGACGTGGTCGCCGACGCCCGCGCCGGCCGAGACGTCGCGGACACCGGCGGCCAACCGCTCGCCGAGGGCGTGCAGCCGGTCGGTGATGCCCTCCTCGGCATAGGTGCTCTGCACTGCCATCGCGGCTGCCAGGGAGTGCGTTTCCGCGCCGTGCGTGGTGGACAGCAGGAACACCCGGTCGTGGGAGTGCCGCAGCCCGCCCCGTTCCATCAGGTCGCGGCGTCCGGCGAGCGCGGAGACGGCGAAACCGTTGCCCAGTGCCTTGCCGAACGTGGAGAGGTCGGGGACGACGCCGTACAGGCCCTGGGCGCCCGCCTCGGACCAGCGGAAGCCGGTGATCATCTCGTCGAAGACCAGGACGCAGCCGTGCCGGTCGGCCAGTCGGCGCAGGCCCGCGAGGTAGCCGGGAGTGGGGGCTCCCCCGTTCGCAGGTAGTGGAGAGCTCGGGGAGGGCTCGGTGTGGCCCGTGGGTTCGAGGATCAGGCAGGCGATCTCGCCCTGATGCCGTGTCAGCACTTCTTCCGCTGCCGCCAGGTCCCCGTACGGGAAGGTCACGGTGAGTTCGGTGGTCGCCGTCGGAATGCCGGCGGACATCGGCGTGGTGCCGATGAACCAGTCGTCGACGGAGAAGAACGGCTGGTCGCCGCAGACGGCCACCCGCGGGCGCCCGGTGACGGCGCGGGCGAGGCGCACCGCGGCGGTGGTGGCGTCGGAGCCGTTCTTCGTGAACTTCACCATCTCGGCGGTGGGCACCGTGGCCAGGAACCGTTCCGCGGCCTCGACCTCCACGATGGACGGCCGCACGAAGTTGCTGCCGCGGTCGAGTTCGCGCCGCACGGCCTCGATCACGCGGGGGTGGGCGTGCCCTAGGCTGACCGACCGCAGTCCGGAGCCGTACTCGACGTAGCGGTTGCCGTCGACGTCCCACACGTGGGCACCGCGGCCGTGGCTGATGACCGGGGCGAGGTTCTCGGGGTACTGGTCGTCGCCCTTGGCGTAGGTGTGCGCGCCCCCGGGGACCAGGGCGTGCAGCCGCTCGTTCGCCTGCCGCGACCGGGTCAGGCGGAGGGGTTCGATGTCTTCGGTGGTCACGCCGACCTCAACTCTCTTTTCGTTCAAGGGCCTTGACGAGGCTCGGCGCCTCCCGGTCCCGCTGGGACATCGACGTGACCGGCAGCGGCCACGGAATGCCGAGCTCCGGATCGTCGAAGGCGATCGTCACGTCCTCGGCCGGATCGTGCGGACGGTCGATCCGGTACGAGGTGTCGGCGGTCTCGGTCAACGCCTGGAAGCCGTGCGCGCACCCCGCCGGGACGTACACGGTCGCCTGCGTCTCGCCGGACAGCTCGAAGCAGGCCCGGCCCAGGTAGGTCGGCGAGTCCGGCCGCAGGTCCACGACGACGTCGAAGATCCCCCCGTACGAGCAGCGCACCAGCTTGGCCTCGCCGGCGCCGGAGCGCAGGTGCAGCCCGCGCAGCACGCCCCGGGCCGAGCGGGACACGCTGTCCTGGACGAAGGCGTGCGGGTCGAGGCCCACCGAGCGGAGCACGTCGGCGTCGAAGGTGCGGCAGAAGAAGCCGCGTTCGTCGGCGTACGGCGTCGGCTCGAACAGGTAGGCGCCGGCGATCGCCGGGACTTCGGTCGCTTTCATGCCGGGCGCGTTCATGGAGCCTCCCGCAAGGCGTGGGCGTGATGGGCCGCAGGGAACAGGGCCGTGGTCAAGGCGGCGAACTGGCAGTCGAGTTGCCGGGCGGCGGCCAGGTTCCGCTCGACGAGGGTCCGCCGCAGCCCCGCCGCGTCCTTCTCCAGGGCCCGGAACTGCTCCAGCAGCCGGTCGGCGTCGACCTCGCGGGCCGGGTGGCGGTACGCGCCGAGGCCCATCCGGGCCATGAGCTCGTCGCTCTTGGCCGCGTAGCTGAGGGCGAGCGTCGGCGTGCCGACCTTCAGCGCGCAGATCAGGTTGTGGTAGCGGATCGCCACCACGCTGTCGGCGGCCGCCGTCTCCGCCATCAGGTCGGCGAGCGAGGACGTCGTGGCGGCGGTGACCAGGGGGGAGTCGACCGCGTCGAGGATCGCGGCGACCACCGGCGCGTCGCACGCGTCGCCGGTGAGCAGCCGGACCGGTCTGCCGTCCTCGACCAGCGCGCGGACGAACCGCGTCGTCCCGTCGAGGTAGCGGCGGTGGATCTCCTCGGCCCGGGCCCGGTCGTCGTCGCTGCCGTGGAAGGCCATCACGCCGACGCACACCAGGCCCGGCGGGCCCGCCGGCCCGCCCGCCCGGGGCGTCGGCAGGGAGAAGGCGAGGTCCGGGAAGACCGCGTCGTCCCTGGTGTCCACGCCCATCGCCCGCATCGCGTCGCGGGACTGGGCGTCCCGGTACGAGCGGTACGCGGCCAGCCGCGCGGACCAGCGCACCAGGGCCCGGGTCGACCGGTTGCCGATCGCGGCGGCGCCGACGCCGACCAGCGCCACCGGGGTGCGCAACAGCCGGCCGGACGCGCAGAGCAGGAACAGCGCGTACGGGAAGCCCCACGGCCGCAGCGGCAGCGTGGCCTCCAGGACGCCCATGCCCGGCACGATCACCACGTCGTGCCGGCGGACCCACGCGGCGGTGCGGCAGGCGTCGACGAGCTTGCCCAGCCCCTTCGCCGCGATCGCACCGGCACGGGACGCGGTCCGGTACTCCCCGCGGTACCAGTGCAGCCGCGTGGCGGGAATCCCGTACCGCGACGTGACGACCTCGGGCCCGCCGCACAGCGCGTCCACGACCGCGTCCGGGTGTGCGGCGCGGAGGTAGCCGAGCACGGCCTCCAGCGATCCGTCGTTGCCGAGGTTGCCGGAGCCGAGCAGACCGAACACCCCGACGCGGACCGGGGTGGCGTTCGCGCGCGTCATGGCCGCCTCCCCTCACGCCCGGCCACGAGGGCGTCGACCGAGACGCCGAGGTGGGCCGGGTCGACCGGGGCGCGGTCCTCGACCCGCTCGCCGGCGCCCGGCCGGACCCGGCTGGTCATCCAGGCAGCCAGGTGGCGGTGGCACGCGCGCCGGTCGGCCGGGGACAGCGGCGCCCGCCGGATCGCCGCGGCGAAGCCCCAGACGTACTCGGCGAGGAGACGGGGCGTCGGGTGCAGCGGGCCCGCCCGGCGCGGGTCCAGGTTGACGCACCGGGCGCGCTTGGAGGGGTTCGCCCGCTCGGCGCGGGTGGGGTGGTCGCGGCGGAAGTAGAGCAGTTCCGGCACCTGGTGGAAGGGGCCGTGCAGGGTGAGCTCGGCGACGAACGTGCGGTCCGCGTGGTGGTAGCTGTCGAGCGGCTTCACCCGGCGCAGCACGTCGGCCCGCAGCACCCCGTAGAAGTCGTCGCCGCCCGGCTCGAACAGCAGGCTGCGGAAGCGCTCCGGCGGGTGTGGGGAGTCGGTGGCGAGCCCGTACTCGTACGGGACCTTCACCTGGCCGTCGCCGTCGATGACGGCCTGGCCGGTGTGCGCGAGGATCACGTCCGGCCGCTCGTCCAGCGCCTCCACGCAGCGCCGCAGCAGGTCACGGCCGTACAGGTCGTCGTGCGAGGCCCACTTGAACAGCTCGCCGCGGCACTCGACGAACACCCGGTTGTGGTTCGGTGTCGCGCCGATGTTCCGGGACAGCCGGAGGTAGCGGATGCGTGCGTCCCCTGCTGCGTACGCACGGCAGATGTCCTGCGTGCTGTCGGTCGAGGCGTTGTCGGAGACGACCAGTTCGAAGTCCTCGTAGGTCTGGCCCAACAGGGCCTCGAACGACTCGGCCAGGTACTCCTCGCCGTTGTACACGGGCAGGCCGATGCTCAGCCTCGGTCGGGCGGTCATGGGGTCCTCACTTCGGGGGTGGGGGAGTGGTGGCGTTCGCGCAGGGCGGACCGCAGTTGCAGCCACCACACGGCCGAGCCGCTGACGGTCGCGGCGGCGACGCCCCAGGCCGAGCCGACGGTGCCGGCGGCCACCGCCCCGCCGAGCCCGCCACCGACGTAACAGGCGGAGGCGAACAGCTGGCAGCGCAGGCTGCGTCGGGCCGCGGCGAGCGCGCGCAACCCGGCCGCCGCGCCGGTGCCGAGACCGGCGCCCGCGACACCGAGCGTGATCGGCACGATGAGCTGCGCGGCGGAGGGCCACACGCCGCCGAGCACCAGGACGCCGAGCCGGTCCGGTACCAGCAGCAGCGCCCCGCCCCAGAACAGCGCGGCCGCGGCCTGCCCGCCGCCCAGCAGGAGGCAGAACGGGCCCAGTCGGTGCGGAGCCTGCCGCAGCACCCGTGCCGCCTCCGGGACGGTGACCAGCGAAAGTCCCATCAGCACCGCGAGGAACGGGCCGAGGAGCAGTTCGGCGCCCCGGACCGCACCCACCGCGCCGACCCCGACGATCGCGCCGAGCCCGTAGGCCCGGAGCTGGCTCGCACCGCTCAGGGCGACGTTCTCGACCAGGTACCGATAGCCCAAGTCGCGCTGCTCTCGCAGCCAGCCGCCCGCCAGGGACGTCCGGGGCCGGATACCGGACTGGAGGCAGCCGTACCCCGCCGCCACCGCGGCGGACGCGCCCCAGGCGAGCACGAAGGCGGCCACGCTGCCCACGTGGGTCGCCACCACCATGGCCGGGACGAGCGCGACGCCGCACACGACGTCGTTGACGAACGCCTTGCGCCCGGTGCCGGCGGCGAAGAACGCGAACCGCCAGGCGTCCTGTAGCAGCAGCGCCGGCAGCACGACGCCGAGGCAGGCGAACGCGGGCCCCACGCGGCCGCCGAGGGCGAGCCCGACCACCAGGCACGCCGCGCCGAGGGCGGTGCCGAGGCCGAGCGCGGTACCCGAGGACCGGGCCACCGCCGCGCGCCAGGACGCCGCCGGCACGCTGCTGAAGCGCACCACGAGCGGGTCGGTGGCCAGCCCGCGGGAGACGTTGAGCACCACGCCGTAGGTCACCCAGGCCAGGCTGAACACGCCGAACGCGGCCACCCCCAGGGAGCGGGCCACGTAGACCCCCACCACGAAGTTGGAGATGCTGGAGGCCGCCTGGTCGGCCAGTCCCCAGGACAGCCGGCCGACCATGGCCCGCTTGGCGGTCCGCCGGGCCCGTCCGGCCGGGGCCACCGGTGCCGTCTTCTGTTCGCCCTCGGTGGGCATCGGCGTCATGCCTTGATCAGCTCGGCGCCGAGCAGGGCGTCCGCGGCGGCGGCGACGGTGTCGAAGGGCAGCCCGGACCGCTCGGCGACGTCCAGCAGACTGTGCTCGCCGTCGGAGAGGTTGAGCACCCAGAGCATGGCCAGCTGGGCCTGCTTGGTGTCGCTGCGGCCGCCGAGCGCGTCGTACAACCCGCGCCGGCCCAGCTGCGGTTCGCCGTAGGGGCTGAGGTTGCGGTACCGCCGGTTGCGGTCCAGCACGGCGCACGCCTCCCGGCAGACGGCGAGGGTGTCCGCCATCGCCGCCGCGGAGACGAAGTCCGGGTTGTCCGCGGAGGTGTGGTACTCGGGGTAGGCGGCGTACGGGGTGCGGGTGAGCGAGCCCACGCCCAGGTCGAATCCGGGTGAGCAGTACTGCCGCTCGTCGTAGCCGTACGGCGTGAACTCGACCACGCGGTGCGGGCGTTCGGAGGCGGCGAGCACGTGCCGCAGCACCCGGTCGATCTCCGCGTCGCCCTGCCTGCTCTGCTTGTACGTCAGGTGGCCCGGGTCGCCGGCGCAGGCCAGCACCAGGCCGTGCTTGACCTGGTCGATCCGCTGTGCGTTGCGGGCCAGCCAGGTGATCGCCCCGATGGTGCCGGGCGCGTAGACGAACCGGTAGGTGTAGTACGGCGTCTGCTCGGCCAGTGCCCGGGCCAGGAACGTGGCCACCGCGATGCCGGCCAGGTTGTCGTTGGCCAACGACGGGTGGCAGACGTGGCAGGAGACGATCACCTCGTCGGGGACCCGGCCGCGGACCACGTGCTCGGCGTAGGTGAGGTGACCGTCCGCGAGGGTGGAGTCGACGCACACCTCGTACGCGCCGTCCGGCAGCGCGTCCAGGGTCTCCTGGGCCAGGCAGAACCCCCAGTCCGGCGTGTAGTAGCTGGTGCGGTACGGCACCCAACTCGGGTGTTCCGGCAGGGTGTGCAGGTGTCCGCGCAGCTCGGACAGGGGCATGGTCGCCGACACCGGCACGCTGTAGCCGAGCACGTGGAGGCTGGACGCGGCGAAGTCGACGACCCGCTTGCCGGTGGCGTCGGCGATGTACGCGTCCCGGATGTTCCACTCCTGCGGCACCGTCCAGTCGAGCACCTGCGTCCCGGTCGGCACCTCGTGGACCGTGAGCGGGACGTACTCGCCGACGATGTCCAGGGTGTCGCGCACACCGTCGCCGGTGATGCTCCGGCACAGCGGGTACAGCCGCTCCACCAGCGCGTGCATCTGTGCGCCGAGCCCGGTCATCGGCGCGGCCGCAGGGTGTCGTCGACCGCGCCGGCCTCGGACGCCGCGCGCAGCACGGCGAGCCGGGTGAAGCGTCGCGCGAAGTGCTCCTCGGTGAGGCCGTGCTTGCGGTAGGCGTCGGCGAGTTCGAGCGCACCCCGCTTGACCGTCCACGCGCAGTCGAAGCCGGGGATCGCGGCGCGGAACCGGGAGAAGTCCACCCGGTACGACCGCGGATCGGCGCCGTTCTCGCCGGTGATCTTCACCTGCGAGCCGGGCACCGCCTCGGCGACCTGCGCGGCGATCTCGGCGACCGTGACGTTGTTGGCCTCACTGCCGATGTTGAACGCCCGGTCGTGCACCGCTTTTTGGGGCGCGGCCAGCGCGGCCGCGAAGGCCCCGGCGATGTCGGCGGCATGCACCAGCGGGCGCCAGGGGGTGCCGTCGGAGAGCACCCGCACCTCGCCGGACAGCAGCGCGTGGCCCACCAGGTTGTTCAGCACGATGTCGGCGCGCAGCCGGGGCGAGTAGCCGAACGCGGTGGCGTTGCGCAGGTACACCGGGCTGAAGTCGCCGTCGGCCAGCGCGTGCAGATCGTCCTCCACCCGCACCTTGGACTCCGCGTACGGCGTCACCGGGCGCAGCGGGGCGTCCTCGGCGACCAACTCGTCCCCGCCGGCCGCGCCGTAGACCGAGCATGTCGACGCGTACAGGAAGCGTCGCACCCCGGCGTCGCGGGCCAGTCGCGCCAGGCGCACCGACGCGTGGTGGTTGATGTCGTAGGTGAGCTCCGGCGCCAGCGAGCCCAACGGGTCGTTGGAGAGCGCGGCCAGGTGGATCACCGCGTCCACCCCGGCCAGGTGTGCGGCCGTGACGTCACGCAGGTCCACCCGGTGCCCCGCGGGGTCCGCGGGCGGCGGGCCGAGGACGCAGTCGGCGAACAGGCCGGCGTCCAGGCCGACGACGTCGTGTCCGGCGGCCGTGAGGACCGGGGCCATCACGGTGCCCAGGTAGCCCTGGTGCCCGGTGAGCAGTACGCGCAAGGTTCATTCCCCCAGGTCGAGAGTGAGTTTGGTGACGGCGAACGCCTCGGCGTAGCGCGCGTGACATTCGATGCCGCGGATCCGGGCGAGCCCGAGGAAGGCCTCCCGGTCGTACCAGGGCCGGTGCCGCTGCGAGGGGTAGTGCTCCTGCAGCAGCCGCACCTTCTCCTCGGCGGTCTCCGGCGACAGCGGTTGGTACGCCGCCATCCGGCCGAGGTCGCCGTCCCACTTGACGATCTCGTAGCCGAGCACGAGGTGGTCGCGGAACGCGGTGGGCACCAGCCGCGCCAGGCCGCGGTGGTCCTGGTGCGCGTCGTCGGTGCGCGGGGCCAGCACGAGGTCCGGCTCGGTCCGCGCGCGCAGCTCCTCGACCGCGGCCTTGGCCTCGTCCCAGTGCACGGGCAGCCGGCCGTCCGGCAACTTGTCGACGGTCAGGTGCAGTTCGGCGCCCGGGCAGAAGGCGGTGAGCGCGGCCTGCTCCTCCTGCTCCCGTTCGCTGCCGCCGCCGGAGAGCACCAGCGCGTCGATGCGCAGGCCCGGCCGCGCGCGGCACAGCGCGAGCAGCGTGCCGCCGGCGCCGATGGCGATGTCGTCGCAGTGCGCGCCCACCGCGACGATCCGGTCCAGGCGCTCCGCCCCGAGCCGGATCACGCCCGCGCTCCGGCGCAGGCCCCGCTGCCGGTCGCGCCGGCCCCCGCGCCGCCCCGTTCCCACACGGCCCACGGGCGGTCGCCCCGGGCGTGTGCGGCGTCGAGCGCGGCCCGCTCCTTCACGGTGTCGGTCGGCTTCCAGAAGCCGCGGTGCCGGTGTGCCACCAACCGTCCGCGCTTGGCGAGTTGGGCGCATCCGTCGGCGACCAGGTCCCCGTTCTCGGGTATGTGGTCGAAGACCTCCTGGCGGAGCACGAAGTAGCCGCCGTTCTCCCACAGCGGCAGTTCGCTCACCGCGGTGATGCCCCCGACCAGGCCGTCCTCGGCCAGGTCGACGCAGTGGAACGAGGACTGCGGGGGCACCACCATCATCGACGCGCCGGCGTCGCGCCGGGCGAAGTTGTCGATCATCTCGGGCAGCGGGGCGTCGGTGAGGACGTCCGCGTAGTTGGCGAGGAACATCTCGTCGCCGTCCAGGTGGTGCCGCACACGGCGCAGCCGCTCCCCGATCGGCGACTCGACGCCGGTCTGCGCGAACGTGATCGTCCAGTCGGCGATGTCGGTGGACAGCAGCTCGGTCCGCCCGCCCCGCAGTACGAAGTCGTTGGACGTCGTCTCCTCGTAGTTGAGGAAGAAGTCCTTGATGTGGTGCGCCCCGTAGCCCAGGCACAGGATGAACTCCCGGTGCCCGAAGTGCGCGTAGTAGCGCATGACATGCCAGATCAGCGGCCTGGGGCCGACCATCGCCATCGGCTTGGGCGCTTCATCGTAGACGCCGGCGCCGCTGCGCATCCGCATCCCGTAGCCGCCGCAGAACAGGACGACCTTCATGCTGTGACCTCTTTCACGACGTGACCTCGACGATGCTCAGTTCCGGGATGGGGAAGACCAGCCGGCCGCCCCAGGCGTGCACGAAGGACAACTGCTCGACCAGTTCGTCCCGCAGGTTCCACGGGAGGACGAGGACGTAGTCCGGTCGGTCGGCGGCGATCTGCTCGGGCGGCAGGATCGGGATGCGGGTGCCCGGGGTGAACCTGCCGTGCTTGTACGGGTTGCGGTCGACGGTGTACGGGAGCAGGTCCGGGCGGATGCCGCAGTGGTTGAGCAGGGTGTTGCCCTTGCCCGGCGCGCCGTAGCCGACGACCGTCTCGCCGCGTTCGGCCGCCCCGATGAGGAACGTCAGGAGGTCCCGGCGGACCTTGGCCACGCGACCGGAGAACTCGGTGTAGCCGGACAGCTCCCGCAGCCCGGCGGCCTTCTCCCGGGCCAGCACGTCGGCCACCTGCCGAGTCGGCTCGCCGGCCACCTCGGCCGGCCGGGCCCACAGCCGGATGGAGCCGCCGTGCGTGGGCAGCAACTCGACGTCCACGAGGGCGAGTCCGCCGCTCGCCAGCGCCCGGATCGCGGAACCGACCGTGTAGTACTGGAAGTGCTCGTGGTAGATCGTGTCGTACTGGTTCTCCTCGATCAGGGTCAGCAGGTGCTGCACCTCTATGGAGACCCACCCGTCGTCGGCGACCAGGGCGCGCAGTCCCCGGGTGAACCCGACGACGTCGGGGATGTGCGCGTACACGTTGTTGGCCACGACCAGGTCCGCCGGGCCGTGCTCGGCGCGGACGGCCGAGCCGGTGTCCGGGGACAGGAACTCCGTGCGCGTGGGCACCCCCGCGTCCCGGGCCGCGGCACCGACGTTCACCGACGGCTCGATGCCCAGGCAGCGGATCCCCCGGTCCACGATGTGCCGCAGCAGGTACCCGTCGTTGCTCGCTACCTCGACCACGAAGGAGTCGGGGCCGAGAGCCAGCCGCCGCACGGCATCGGCGACGAACGTGCGCGCGTGCTCCACCCAGGAGGACGAGTAGGAGGAGAAGTACGCGTACTGGGTGAACGTCTCCTCCGGCGTGATCAGCGGCGGGATCTGCGCCAGCCAGCATTCGGCGCAGACCCGCAGGTGCAGCGGGTACGCCGGCTCCACCGTGTCCAGTTGGTCCGCGGCGAGGAAGCTCTCGCACGGTGGCGTCGCCCCAAGGTCGACGACGCTCGCCAGCGCTTCCGAGCCGCAGAGTCGGCATCGTGTCATCTACTGTCCCCATCCCCCCTGCTCGCGCGGGTCTCCCCGCCGCGAGCCAGTGCCGACCGCCCCGCGATCGCGGTGCGGTACTCCTCCAGCAGGCGCTCCAGCCCGACGGCCGGGCTGAAGCCCCGTTCGTAGCGGAGCCGGGCCGCCCGGCCCATCTCCCGGTTGCGGGCCGGCTCGGTCGCGATCCGGCGCATGCAGGCCGCGAGCGAGGCGACCTCGCCCGGCCGGTGCAGCAGCCCGCTCACCTCGTCCTCGACGAGTTCGACGAAGGCACCGTGACCGGCGGCGACGGTCGGCACCCCCGCCGCCATCGCCTCGACGACCACCAGGCCGAACGCCTCCAGCCACGTCGAGGGAGCCACCACGGCGACCGAGCGCGCGAGGGCCCGCTGGCACTCCGCCGTGTCGTACAGGCCGACGCAGCGCACGTCGTCCCGGGCCGCCGCCCAGGCGGTCACCTCCCGCTCCAGCGGCCCCGTGCCGGCGATCACGAGCGGCACGCCCACCCCGCCGTCCGCCGCGAGCTCGTCCCACGCGGCCATGAGCAGCCGCACGCCCTTGGCCTCCGCGAGCCGCCCGAGATAGAGCAGGTGCTCGCCGGCGCCCGTTCGGCGGACGTCCGGTTCGGGCACGAAGTTGTGCTTCACCGCCAGCCGTTCGGCCGGCATGCCGGCCCGCACCAGGACGTCGCGCTGCGCCGCGGAGATGCAGAAGAACCGCTCCACGCCGGACCGCCACCGCCGCCGGTTGACCGACAGGCTGACGGCGAGCGGCACCGTCGCGAGCCGGGAGCCCCGGTAGCAGCCGTGCCGGACGGCGGGCAGCGGCGCCGCCCCGACGCACTCGGTGCACGGCCGGCCGTCCCGCTGCAACGTGCCGGGCGGGCAGACCTGCGTGTAGTTGTGCAGCGTGGCGACGGCGGGCACGCCGGCGTCGGCGCAGGCGGCCAGCACCGCCGGCGACAGGAGCGGGAAGACGTTGTGGACGTGCACCACGTCCGGCCGTTCGGTGCGCAGCCGGGCGGTGAGTTCCGCGCGGACCGCCGGGTTCCACGGCACCAGCAGCGGCACCGCGGCCTTGCCCGGCAGGGACCGGGCGGCGATGTCGTCGCTGCGCCGCTCGAACACCTCGACCCGGTGGCCGGCCGCGCGCAGCAGCGCCGCCTCCTGGTCGACGACCTTGTTCTCCCCGCTCGGCTGCGCCGAGGCGTAGCGGTTGTGCACCACGAGGACGTGCATGGTCAGGTCACCTCCGATCTCTGGGCCCGTCGCGGGACGCGGCGTCGGGGAACTTCGGGCGCGGGGACGGGCGTGGCCGCGGCGGGCGTCGCCAGCAGCGCGGCGGCGAGGGCCAGATGCAGCAGGTACGGCGAGGCGTCGCCAAGCCCGGCCTCGGTGTACGACGCGATGGCGCAGTAGCTGATCAGGAAGATCGCGCAGGCCCTCGGCAGCGACGGCGGCCGCAGCAGCGCGACGCCGCCCAGCACGAGGAGGAGCGCCGCCACCAGGGCGATGCCGATCAGACCCTGCTCGTTGTAGACGGCCAGCCAGCTGTTGTCGATCGGCAGCCCGCCGAACGACTTGTCGCCCAGGCCCACGCCGAACAGCTGCTCCGAGGTCGACCGGGGCGCCGCCAGCAGCGCGTCCCAGACCTTGGCGCGTCCGGTGAGGCTGGAGAAGTTCTCCTGGCTCTGTCCGCGCAGGAACCACGCCTCCAGCACGGAACCGAGCGCCACCGCGGCCACCGCGGCGCACAGCACCGCCCAGGTGAAGAACCGGCGGGCGGCGGCGCTGGTCAGCAGGAGCGAACCGATCGCCAACGCCAGCCCGAGGAACATCCCGAGCGTGGCCGTCCGGGTGTGGGTCAACGCGAGCAGGACCAGTGACGGCACGATGACCACCGCCGCGCCGGCCCGGTCGGTCCGGCGGCCCAGTACCAGCAGCACGGTGAGCCCGACGATCACCGCGGCGTACTGCCCGATCTGCGGCGGGGTGAGCGGCCACAGCGCGCCGACGAGGCGCCCGCCGTAGAGGTCGGGCAGGGCCGCGCCCGGTGAGACGACCAGGCCGGCGGCCACCGATCCGAGCACCGCGAAGTACGTCCGGACGTGGTGCCGGACGAACGTCGCACCGTCGTCCCACCAGCGACTGAGCAGCCACAGCGTGCCGACGAAGAGGGCCAGCCTGGTGCAGCGGAACAGCGCGCCGAACCCGGACTCCAGACGGGCGCTGGAGATCACGCTCGTCACCAGCAGCAGCGTGAGCAGGGACAAGAAGGCGCTGGGGCGCACCCGCAGTCGGCGGTTGAGGACGAGCGCCAGCACGAACGCGGCGACCAGCGCGCCCATGGTGACCACCTGGATCAGGGAGCGGGGCAGCGGGATGACGGTCTTCGCCCCGGCGGAGCCGAGCGTGTTGAGGACCAGCAACGCCCAGACGATCCCGACGGCCTTCGGCGTGCCGGCGGGGCGCGGTGCCGCGCCGGGCCGGGTGCCCACCGTGTCCGGTCCGCCCGGTGGCCCACCGGCCGTCAGGTTCCCGCCCATCTCAACCACCGGCCTGCGGGGCGAGGGTGCTGCCGGCGTCCTGCTGGTACGGCGTGCCCTGCCACTGCCCGGCGTCGAGGACCCGGCTGGGATCGTGGGCGACGAACTTCCACGGTCCGACGTAGACGTTGTCGTGCCAGCGGTTGTGCTGCCGGCTGGTGATCGCCTCGGCCACCCCGTCGCCCTGGTACGGCGACCAGTCCGGGTAGGTTCCGTAGTTGGCCAGCACCGCCATGCGGTCGCACTTCGCCGTGCACGTGACGACGGACGGGTCCAGCACGAAGCGGTTGCCGTGGATGTCCACCCGCTGGGTCCTCCACCGGCAGTCGGCGTAGAGCGGTGCGCTGGCGATCGCCGGCTCCGCGCAGCGGTCGGTGTCCCGCACCAGCAAGGTGCAGGCACCGGAAGAGGTGTTGGCCGGGCTGTTGCAGAACCGGTCGGCGTTCTCCCACAGGGTGATGCCGTTCCAGTTGTTCTCCAGCACGTTCCGATAGATCTCGATCTTGTCGGTGCGCGCTCGGATCCGTGGTTCGCCACCGGATTCGGACAGGTAGACGGTCGCGAACGGGAAGTCGTCGCCGCGGTCGGCGGCCCGACGGCCCTCGACCCAGTTGTTCCGCCGGATCGTGTTGTTCCGGATGACCGCGTTGTAGCTGGTCTCGTAGATCAGGGCGGCGCCGTCGTTGGCCTCGATCACGTTGTCCTCGATGCGGAAGTCGTTGTTGTTGGTGTCCGCCCACACCCCCGTTCCGCGGTTGTCGTGCACCCAGTTGCCGCGTACCTCGGCGCCGTTGACGGCCCAGAACTTCACCCCTCCGGTGCAGCCGCAACCCGGCCGGCGCCGTTCCCAGTCACCGGTGTTGTTGCCCGCGATCTCGTTGCCCTCGACCACCAGGTCGGTGACCCGGCCGCGGGCCGTGTACGCGTTCAGGCCGTACTGCCCGTTGTCGCGCAGGCAGCTGGCGCGGACCCGCTGGTGGTCGCCGGCCATCAGCCCGGCCCCCGAGTTGTTCCGGATCGTGGCGTGCTCGATCACCCATCCGTCGGCCGAGTCGTGGTTGACCACGCCCTCGTTCTGCGGCGCGACGAAACGCTGCACGGTCAAAAAGCGGAGGGTGACGTCGCGGGCGCTGCCGCCGAACGCGTACTGGTTCTCCTCCCGGCCGTCGAGCACCGCGCCCGGCGCACCCAGGTAGCGGTCCCCTTCCTTGGGGATGACCTGGGCGTAGCGGTCCGGGGCGAGCCGGTGCGTGCCGGGACGGAGCCAGAACGTGGTGTGCGGGGGATTGTCCTTGGTCTTCGCCGCCAGGTCGCCGACCACCGCGGGATCGACCGTCACCGCGCCCGCCGGCGCCTTCGTCGGCCCGGCCGCGGGCGCGGCGCACACCCGGGCCACGGACGTGGACGATGCCCCGGACGTGACGGGCGAAGCGGTCGCCTTCGCCCGGGCGCCTTGCGCGCCCTCGCAGCCGGTCGCCGCCAGCAGGGCCAGCGCCAGCGGTGCCGCCGCCCACGCCCAGTGCCGCCTCTCGCTCCCCACGCGCCCCCCTAGCCGCGGAACCTGAGCACGGTGGTGAAGCCCTCCGCGCCGTCGGCGAAGCCGGTGCCGACCAGGGTGGTGGCGGGTTCCTTGCGCCCGAAGCCGGCGGAGTACCAGCCCAGCGGCGGAGCGGTCTCGCCGCGGTGTGCCCGCCAGCGCAGCTGCCCGGGCAGGTCGAGCACCGCGGAGCGGTCCTCGCCGTCCCGGGTCCAGGTGAGCACCGCCCGGTCGTCCACCAGGTCCGCGACGATCGCCGGACCGAGGTGGAACGCGAGGCGCACCGCGGCCCGGCGCCGGCCCCGCACCTCGTCGACGATCCTCAACTCCCGCCCCACGGAGGTCAGTTCCACCGTACGGCGGTGCACCCGGCCCTCGTATCCGTCGTGCTCGGCACACCAGCGGGCCACGCCCTCGTCGGACGGGTCCGCGCCCAGGACGCGGCTGCGGGCATGCCGGGTCCACAGGAACGGGCCGCCGGAACCGGACTGGTCACCGCCGTCCAGTTGCAGGGTGTTGTGGCCGAGGGTCGAGCGGAAGTACTGCCGCCACTCGGGCTGCCCGTGGTAGCAGAACGTCCCCGGGTCGGCGAGCACATCGACCCCGTCGTGCCGCACCTCCACGGACAGCGCGTCCGCGTGGGCGTGCGCGGCGATCGACAGGAAACCGTGCGGACCGCCGTCGCAGCGGCACCAGATCCCCGCCGGGCCGCGCAGGACGGTCATCCCGGCGTCGGCGAAGTGCGCCGGCCGGCTCGCCGGGCGGGCCACGTCCCGCACGTCAGGTGCGATCAGCGCGGCCAGCAACGGGGTGCGCACATCGGTGCCCGTCACCGTCGGCCACCAGGCGAGCCGGCCGAACACGGCGTCGCCGGTCGCCAGCAGCGAGGCCCAGCGGTCGGTGCCCGCGCCGTCGACGACCAGACCGTGCCCGTCGTCCGCGTCGCCCTGGCGCGGCGGCCGCAGCCGGTCGTCGACGACGGCCGCGAGCGCGTCGGTCATCCGCAGCAGCACCAGCCGGACGGTCGCGGGCACCGGCACGCCGGCGGCGTCCGCCTCGGCGAGCGCGGCCAGGCCGAGTTCCAGCACGAGTCCGTGGTATTCGGTGGCCAGTTCGCGGTTGAGGCCGGAACCGAAGGTGTTGCTCCGCAGGTGCCGCTCCAGCGACCGCAGCGCGTCCGCACGCCAGCGCGCCGAGGCGGGGAACCACCCGAACGCGCAGGCCGCGGCGAACTGCCCGGCGGCCTCGGCGATGACGTGGTTGTTCGCCGAGGACCCCCGGCTGGGGAAGGCGGCCAGCCAACGCTGGTGGTGCCAGATCTGGTTCACCGCCACCGGGTTGTCCTCGAACAGCCCGGCCGCGCCCGGCCAGCCGTCGAGCAGCCGGCGGATCCACACCCAGGACAGCAGCCGGATGCCCAGTTCGATGCCGCTGATCCAGTGCACGCCGCGCAGCGGCGGGTTGGCCGCCCACCACGACCGCAGGTGCGCGGCCACGCGCTCCGCGTACCGCTCGTCCCCGGTGACCGCGTGGGCGGCGGCGAGCACGGTGAGGTACTGGTGCCGGGACAGCTCCCAGATCTGCTTGATGTCGCCGACCGCGTCCTCGCTCCGGTACGGCACGTCGAAGGCGTAGCCCGACGGGGCCCGGCGCCCGGTCTTCGGATCGGCCCACCAGTCCGGGTCGGCCAGGTCCTCGCGGACCACCCCGAAGTACGCCACGTGCCCGTCCATCAGCCGGTCCGCTTCGGCGACGAGCCGTTTCGCGGCGTCCGGAGGTACGGCGGAGAGCGCCCCGGCGGGCAGCACCGCGGTGAACCGGGTGCCGGTCACGCGCGGGCAGTGCGGCCGCGCCGACCGCCACCGCCGCCTGCGCACCGCGTCGCCCACCCGGCCGCCGATTTCGGCCGGCGCCATCCGGGACAGCCGCCGCAGGTACCAGCCCGGACTTCCCGAGATCACGGTCATCGCGCCCTCGCCAACGTCACCGGCGCGCCGCCGACCAGGCCGGCCCGCACGGCGAGGGTGGCCGTCGTGGTGGCGACCAGCGACTCCAACGGCACCGGCATCGGCCCGCCGGTCCGCACGGCCTTGACGAACGCGGCCAGTTCGGCGTTCTGGCCCTTGTCCCGGGCCTTGGGCAGCCGGGAACTGACCCACTTCTCGGGGCCGTGCACCGAGGCCCGGACGAAGTCGTCGAGCCGCAGCACCTTGCCGTCCGCGACCAGGTCCAGCGTCTCCTTGGGGAAGCCGGGCGCGCCGGTGGTGACGTAGCTGAGGGTGGCGAGGGACCCGTCCGGGTAGCGCAGCACGACCTGGAGGTCCTCGTTGCCGGACGGGGCGACGGCGTACACCGAGACCGGGTCGGCCCCGAGCAGCCAGCTCGCCGTGTCGATGAAGTGTCCGCCCTCGCCCTCGAACCGCGAGCCCTCGGTGCCCTGTCGGAGGTACCAGCTGCCGTGCTGGAGGCGGCCCGCGTTGACCAGGTAGCGCAGGCTCGCCGGGCCGGTCCGGGTGCCGAACCGCCGCTTGGCCTCGGTCAGCAGCGGCGCGAACCGCCGGTTGAACCCCACCTGCAACCGGTCGTTGCCGGACTCCGCCACCGCCGCGAGCACGCCGGCCAGCTCGTCCTCGGTGAGGGCCAGGGGCTTCTCGACGAACACGGCCTTGCCGGCCAGCAGCGCCTGCCGGGTCAGTTCGGCGTGCGAGCTGTGCCGGGTGACGACGAACACCGCGTCGATGGCCTTGTCGCCGAGCACCGCGTCGAGGTCGGTGGTCGCCTCGGCGAAGCCGAACGTGCGCTGCGCGTTGGCCGCGGACAGCGCCGTCGTGGTGACGACGGCCGACAGCTCGACGCCGTCGCGCCCGGCCAGGTGCGGCAGCAGCATCGACGTCGCGTAGTTCCCCGCGCCGACGAACGCCAGGCGCACCGGCGTCGTGGCGCTCCGGGCCGGACTCCGCCGCACCTGCACCGCGGGCACGGCCACCGCCGGGGCCTCCACCTCCCCGGTGCCCGGGTGCTCGGGGTACCGGAACAACACGGCCACGGCTTTCAGAGCGCCGTCCTCCAGGCGCCGGTACGTCTCGACGGCGTCGTCGAAGGCGGCGACGTGCGAGACCAGCGGCTCCACGTCGACGCGGCCGCGGGCGACGAGGTCGAGGAAGCAGGCAAGGTTGCGGCGCTCGGTCCAGCGCACGTAGCCGATCGGGTAGTCCCGCCCCTGGAGCTCGTACTCCGGGTCGTAGCGCCCGGGGCCGTAACTGCGGGAGAACCGGACGTCGAGTTCCTTCTCGTAGTACGCGTTCCACGGCAGGTCCAGGCGGCACTTGCCGATGTCGACGACCCGGCCGCGGTCCCGGCACAGCCGGGCGGCCAGCTCGACGGGTTGGTTGCTGCCGCCGCCGGCGGCCAGGTACACCTGGTCCACGCCGTGGCCGTCGGTGAGTTCGGCGACGGCGGCCTCCATGGCCGCGGACGCGGGATCGCCGCAGGCCGCGGCGCCCAGGCGCTCGGCCAGCTCGCAGCGCGCCGGGTCGGGGTCGACGCCGACGACGCGGACTCCCGAGGCGCCGAGGAGTTGCACCACCAACTGGCCGATCAGGCCGAGGCCGATGACCAGCGCCACGTCGCCGAGCTGCGGCTCGCCGCGGCGCACGCCCTGCATCGCGATCGACCCGACGGTGCCGAAGGCGGCGTGCCGCGGCGCGAGGCCGTCCGGCACCGGGGCGTAGAGGTTCCTCGGCACCCAGTTCAGCTCGGCGTGCAACGCGTGCTCGTTGCCGGCGCAGGCCACGAAGTCGCCGACCTTCACGTCGTCGATGCCGGTGCCGACCTGCTCGACCACCCCGCACAGCGAGTAGCCCAGCGGCGTGTACGAGTCCAGCTTGCCCATCACCTTGCGGTAGGTGGCGGGCACCCCGTTGGTCGCCACGCTCTGCATGACCTTCGCCACCTGGTCCGGCCGCGAACGGGCCTTGCCCAGCATCGACATGCCGGCCTCGGACACCTTCATCAGCTCGGTCCCGGTGGAGATCAGCGAGAAGGCGCTGCGGACCAGCACGCCGCCCGGCTTGCACCCCGGCACCGGCACGTCGAGCACCGCCAGCTCGCCGCTCTTGTAGTTCTGCACAACCTGTTTCACCCGAAGTCCCCTTGTTCCTCAGCCGTCTTCTACGCCGTCGTGCGCGCGCTCGGGCCGGACCCGGAGGTCGCGCCGCGATACCAGTGTTCGAGGGTCAGCACGTGCCACAGATGCTTGGAGTAGTCCCGCTGTCCGGAGGCGTCCTCGGCGACCATGCGCGCCAGGGCGTCGCGGCGCAGCAGCCCGGAGGTGACGAGCACGCCGTCGTGCACCACCTCGCGCACCAGCGGCGCCAGGTCCCGGCTCATCCAGGCGCGCAGCGGAGCGCTGAACAGGCCCTTGGGCCGGTAGACGATCTCCCGCGGCAGGATCGAGGTGGCCGCCTCCTTGAGGACGGCCTTGCCCTGCCGCCCGACGATCTTGCGGTCGCCGGGCACCGCGAACGCCGCCCTGACCACCTCGACGTCCACGTACGGCACCCGCACCTCCATCGACGCGGCCATGCTGGACCGGTCGGTGTACGCGAGGTTCAGGCCCGGCAGGAACATCCGGGCGTCGCCCAGGCACATGCGGTTGACGAAGTCGTCGAGGTCGTTGTCCTGATAGACGTCCGCGTGTTCGGCGAGCACGTCCTGGACCGTCCCGGCCAGGTCCGGATCGAGCAGGGCGAGCAACTCGTCCCGGTCGTACATCGTGTAGCTGCGCCGGAACGCGGTCTCCTCCGGCAGTTCGGCGAAGGAGAGGAACCGCTTGGCGAAGCGCACGGACCGGTACCCCCGGCGGGCCGTGGCGACCGGCAGCCGGTCCACGGCCCGGGACAGGCCGCGCCGCAGCGGGCCCGGGACGCGCTGGTAGCGCAGTGCGAGCAGGTTGGCCAGGTGCTTGCGGTATCCGGCGAACAGCTCGTCGGCGCCCATCCCCGAGAGCATCACCTTCACCCCGGCCTCCCGGGCGGCCGAGCAGATCAGGAACGTGTTGATCGCGGCGGGGTCGCCGATCGGCTCGTCCAGGTGGTACGTCATCTGCGGCAGCAGGTCGAGCACGTTCGGAGCGATCTCGATCTCGTGCAGGTCGACGCCGAACCGCTCGGCCACCTGCCGGGCGTGGCGCAGGTCGTCCGGCATCGCCTCGAACCTGGCGTCCTCGGCGCGGAACCCGATCGTGTAGGCGGAGATCCCGGGCCGGTCGCGGGCCGCCAGGGCGGTCAGGTAACTGGAGTCGAGGCCGCCGGAGAGGAAGGTCGCCACGGGCACGTCGGAGCGCAGGTGACGCCGGGTCGACTCCTCGACGACGGCCGCGATGTTCGGCAGTTCGCCGGCTCGGGCCCGTTCCCGGCCCTCGGCGGCGACGTCCCGCAGGTGCCAGAACCGGCCGCGCTCCACCCGGCCGTCGGGCCGGCACCTCAGCCAACTCCCCGGCGGCAGCTTCTCCGCCTCGCGGAACGCGCACCGCGAATCCGGCACCCAGTAGTAGAGGAGCGAGGCCACCAGCGCCGCGTGGTCCACCTCCAGCGAGCCGCCGGTCGCGGCGGCGAGCGCCTTGAGCTCGGAGGCGAACGCCAGGCCCGCACCGCGCCGCAGCAGGAACAGCGGTTTGATGCCCAACTGGTCCCGGGCGAGCACCAGTTCACCGGTCCGCTCGTCGAAGATCCCGAACGCGAACATGCCGCGCAGCCGGGGCAGGCAGTCCGTGCCCCAGCGCCGCCAGGCTTCCAACAGCACCTCGGTGTCGGAGGTGCCGCGGAAGCGCACCCCGGCGGACGCCAGCTCGGCACGGAGCTCGGGCGCGTTGTACAACTCGCCGTTGTACGTCAGGGCGAGGCCGCCCGAGACCATCGGCTGGGCGCCGGTCCCGGACAGGTCGATGATCGCCAACCGGCGGTGTCCGAGGGACACTTCGCCGTCACCGACGGGGTGGTCGTACCGGCCCGCCCCGTCCGGACCGCGGTGGGCGAGGGTGTCGGTGAGCCGGTCGGTGACGACCTTCCCGTCCGGCCATCGGTACGTCCCTGCGATGCCACACATGTCCTACCGAGCCTCCTGGTCGTTGTCCGGGACCCGCGCCGCGCACATCGGTTGCAGCTGCGCCCGCGGCCGGCCCTCCCCCACTGCCTGAACGGCGTGGGAGGTACCCCCACCGTTCTGCCGGGCCGGTCGCTCGCTGCGGCCGCGCAGCGCGGTCTGCAGCCCGTCCCACAGCGTGCCGTCGGTCCGGTCCCGGGGATCGGGGTCGATCAGCACCACACCGAGCACCGCGATCTGCTGGTCCGCGAGTTGCCGCGCCACGGTGTGCAGCCAGGCGGCGTTGCCGTGCCCGGCCCGCACGACGAGCACGGTCCGGGTGCCGAGGTACTGCAGGTCGGTCCACGCGGTGCCGGGCGCCACCGAGCCCACGCCGAACCGGCGTTCGTCGTGCGACCCGGCCGCCGCGGGCTCGCCGCCGACCACGCTCGGGCCTCCCGGCTTCCGGCGGCGACCCGCGAGCTGTGGGCCGGGCAGACCGTCGACGACGACCACCGGTCCGTCCGGTGCGAGGGACCCGGCGAGGTCCAGGGCGAGCGCGCTCGTGCTGCGCGCACAGCCCAGTTCCAGCAGTGACACCGGTTCCGCGGAGCCGCGCACGGTGCGGGCCAGGGACACGACGAGCCGTTCGCGCGCCGTCCGGATCCGCCGGCGCTGCCACGGCCGGCCCGACCGGCGGGGCAGCTCGGCGATGACCGACGCGCCCAGGTTCGCGGCGATGTCCCGGCGCAACACCGGGCGGTCCGCCACCACCACGCCGACCGCGGCCAGCGCGAGCCCCAGGACGAGGCCGAGGACGAGCCCGACCGCGGCGTGGGTGAGCGCGGCCTTGGCCAGGGAGCGTGGCAGCGCGCGCGGGGCGTCCACGATCTGCGTGCCGGCGATGACCTGGGGCGTGCCGGTGCGCGCCTCCTCGGCGCGCTGGTCGAAGTCGGCGATCCGCGAGGTGAGTTCGGCCCGGCGGGCGAAGCGCGACTCAAGGCTCGCGGAGTCCTTCGGGTCGCTGCCCGGCGCTCGGTCTCCGATCGCCTTGTTGACCTGGGCGAGCTCGTCCCGCAAGCGGTCGCGCTGGTCGTCCAGGGCCTTGGCCTCGGTCTTCGCGGCCTCCCACATCCGCCGCACGTGGTCCGCGACGAACGCCTCGGCCAGCGCCTTGGCCCGGGCCACCGCCTCCGCGTCGCTGTGACCCGTCACGTCGATCTGCAACAGGTTGTTGGTCAGGCCGGTGCCCTGGTAGTCCCGCAGGAAGTCCGCCGGCTTTTCCGGGGACTTGAGGGACTTCAGGGCCTCGCCGGCGATCCGGGTGGTCCCCAGCAGCGCGACGTCGGTGCGGATCAGCGTTCCGGGGTCGTTCGGCTGGTCCTCCTTGTGCGCGACCAGCACCTTGGTCACCGCGGTCGGCGGCGTCGGCAGCAGCACCGCCACCGCCGCGCCGACGAGCAGTCCCAGCAGCGCCATGGCGCACCACAGGCGGCGCCGCCTCCGCACCGCCACCACCAGCGCCTGGAGGTCCAGCAGCGGAGCGGCGGCCGACGACTGCGACGTCGTACGCGTCGTCACGCGGCACCTCCCGTCGCGTCGTCGGCCACCGCGAGCACCGGCGCCGCGGGGGGTCGAGGACGGTCCGCGGACCGCGTCGGACGGGCCCGGACCGGGCCGGCGAGGACGATCCCGACGACCTCGTGCTGGGCGTCCGCACACGCCTCGGCGATGCCGGTGAGCTCCGATGCGGTCCAACTGCCCGCGCTGAGCACGACCAGGACACCGGACTCGTCGTCGCGGTCCGGCACCATCGGCCGGTCCACCGAAACCGCCACCGTCCGCAGCACGGGGCATCCCCTGTACGAAGAGCTCGGGGAGGGAGCGCCCCCGGCCTCGACGGCGAGCTGCCCGGCGGCCCGGCCGGCGATCTCGTCACCGTCCGGTACGACGACCAGCAGCCGCCGGGGGGCCGGTAGTTCGTCCCGGAGGCGGGCGCACAGCCGCCGGTAGCGGAGCTGCCTGCTGGCCTCGTCGCCGGACGTCTGCGGGGCGGGTGCGTCCCACCGGACGTCGAGGTCCAGCAGCGCGCGGATCCGGGCCCACCAGCCACGGCCTGCCGGCCGGCGCGCGGGTCGTTCCTCGGGTACGTCGACGGTGCCCAGCAGCGTCGAGCCCAGCGCCGCGGCGATCTCCGGTGCGGCGCGCAGTCGGTGGCCCCGCCGTGCGGCGGTGAGATGGCCGATGACCGCGAGCAGGAAGAACAGCAGTGCCCCGGCGGCGATGAGCTGCGTGCGGGTCGGTGGTGCTTCGCCGGCCGGCCGGGTCGCCGGCCCCATGACGACCATGTTGGCCTTGTTGGCGGCCGGGGTGGCCTGGTCCAGCTTGTTGAGGGCCTCCTGTAGTGCGGTGCGCAGCTTCGCCAGCTCGGTGCGGGTCTGCACGCCCTCCACGGTCCGTCCCGGGTCGGCGGCCTCGGCCAGCTCGGTGATGCGGCGGCTGGTCTGCACCACTGTCTGCCGCAGCGCCTCGGGGCGCGCCGCCGCTTCGGGGTCGGCGCTCTCGCCCGCCATCCGTGCGGCGAACGTGACGAACTGATGCACCATCTGGTCGGTGAGTCGCTGGGCGCGTTCCGGAGTGTCGGCCGTGCCCGACACCGTGATGATGTTCCCGTCGGCTGCCTTGGCGCCCACCCGGTCCCGCAGTTCGCTGCCGCTCACCCCGGCCCAGCCGAGGGCGGCCGCCGCACGGTCGACCACCGTCGAACTGGTCGCGACGTCCACCTGCGTCAGCAGCTCGCGCTCCTCCCACTGCCCCGGCAGCAGGACCGATGCCGACGCCGTGAAACTCGGCGGAAACAGCAGCGAGGCGCCGTAGCCGACGAGCGCGCCCACCACGGCGAGGACGGTCAGGAGCCGCCAGCGCCCACGGATGATCCGCCCGATCGTGGCCAGGCGTATCGTGTCGTCGCTCAACGGCGGGGCCTCTTCCCCGTCCGGTTCGCCTGGCCCGCCGACGCCGGAGTGCGGTCCCGGCAGGCAGCGGAGTAGGCGGCGAGCAGCGCAGCCTGCGAGTTCCGCCAGGAGAGCCGGCCGCTGATCCGCTCCTGGCCGATCTTGCCCATCCGGGCCCGCGCCTCCGGGTCGTCCAGCAGCTGCGCGATGAGCCGGGCGAACGCGGCCTCGTCGTTGGCGGGCGCGTACACGGCGGCGTCACCGGCGGAGACCCGCGCCTCCCGGAGGTCGAACGAGACGACGGGCCGGCCCATCGCCATGTACTCCAGGACCTTGTTCATGGTCGACACGTCGTTGAGCGGATTGCGCGGGTCGGGGGAGAGGCACACGTCCGCGGTGGACAGGTGGCGCACCAGGTCGGCGTCCGGAATGCGCCCGGTGAACTCCACCTGCTCCGAGAGCCCGAGCCGCCGGGACAGCGTCACCATCGCGTCGAAGGCGTCGCCGCCGCCGACGAACACCGCGTGCCAGTCGGTCCGGCCGAGCTCGTCGCGCAGCTTCGCGAGGGCCCGCAAGGCGTAGTCGACGCCGTCCTGCGGGCCCATGACGCCCAGGTAGCACAGCAGATGGGGCTTGCCGTGCTTCAACTCCGGCTCGGGCGGCACCGGTTGGAACCGGTCGACGGCGGGCGCGCTGCGCACCACGAAGACGTCCGCCGGCCGCTTGCCGCCGCGGCGCACCGCGACGTCCCGGTAGCTCTCGTTCGTGGCGAGCACGACGTCCGCCGCCCGGTAGGTCCGCCGTTCCAGTGCGCACACGGCGCGGTAGAGCAGGTCTTCGCCCCGGTTGAACCGGGAGAGGTACAACTCGGGCACCAGGTCGTGCTGGTCGAAGACGAACCGTGCGCCGCGCCGCTTCAGCCACAGTGCCGGCAGGAACAGCAGGTCGGGCGGGTTGCAGGCGTGGACCACGTCGACCGGGCCGACCCTGCGGGCCAGCCGGGCCGTGTGCCACAGCGCCGATCCGTACTCCCGCAGGTAGCCGGCCGGGCCCCCGGTGGCCGCGCGCAGCGGGTAGCGGTGGATCCGGACCCCGTCGATCACCGCCTCCGGCTCGGTGTCCCGCTTCTCCCCCCGGGGACAGATGACGTGGACCTCCCAGCCCGCGTCGCGCAGCGTCGTGCACTCCTGCCACACCCGCCGGTCGAACGGCACCGACAGGTTCTCCACCAGGATCAGCGCGCGCCGGGCCGTCCCGTCGCCGCTGACCGTCTCACCGAACGATGCGTCACCAAGCAAGGCCCACGTACCCCGGTTCGGCCCGGCGCGCCTCGGCGTCGGGAAGGCGGATGAGATCGACGATCACCGGGCCGCCGCCATGGGGCAGCGCCGACAGCACGGCCGGGTCCCTGGTCCCGACCAGGCAGACCTCGGCGTGGTCGAGGACCTCGTCGACGGAGTCCGCGAGCAGCTGCGCGAGGTGCGGCAGCCGCGTCTCGATGTACTCGCGGTTCGCGCCGAGCAGCCGGGAGAGGCTCACGTTGGCGTCGTGGATGCGCAGGTCGTACCCCTTGCCGAAGAGCACCTCCGCCAGCTCGACGAGCGGGCTCTCGCGGAGGTCGTCGGTGCCGGGTTTGAAGGACAGCCCGAACAGGCCCACCCGGCGCTTGCCGGTGCGCTCGACGAGGTCCACCGCGCGTTGCAGGTGGTCGGCGTTGGAGGGCAGCACGTGGGCGAGGATCGGCACCGAGACGTCGGCCCGGCGTGCCGCGTGGACCAGGCTGCGCAGGTCCTTGGGCAGGCAGGAGCCGCCGAAGGCGAAGCCGGGCCGCAGGTAGGCGGGGGAGATGTTCAGCTTGCGGTCGGCCAGGAACACGTCCATCACCTGGTGCGAGTCCACCCCGAGTGCCTGGCACACCGCGCCCAGCTCGTTCGCGAAGCCGATCTTGAGGCCGTGGAACGCGTTGTCCGCGTACTTGATCGCCTCGGCCGTCGGGATCGGCACCCGGAACACCGCTCCGGGCAACCCCTCGTACAGCGCCGCCACCACATCGCCGCTGGTCCGGTCGAGCTCGCCGACGACGGTCTTGGGCGGGTCGAAGAAGTCCCGCACGCTCGTGCCCTCGCGCAGGAACTCCGGGTTGACCGCGACCCCGACGTCCACCCCGGCCGTGCCGCCGACGGACTTCTCCAGGATCGGCACCAGCAGGTTCAGGCAGGTGCCCGGGAGCATGGTGCTGCGGAACACGACGGTGTGCCGCCCGCCGCGCCCACCGCGGTCCGCCAGCGCGGCGCCGATCTGTGCGGTGACCCGCTCCAGGTACGTGGTGCACAGGCTGCCGTTGGGCTCCGACGGCGTGCCCACGCAGACCAGCGACACCTCGCTGCCCGCGATGGCCTCGCGGACGTCGCCGGTGGCGCGCAGCGCTCCGGTCCGCACGACCTCGGCGACGAGCTCGCCGATCCGCTCCTCGACCACCGGTGCCTTGCCGTCGTTGACCAGGTCGACCTTCACCTGGTTGACGTCCACCCCGATGACCTCGTGACCCATGCTGGCCAGGCACGCGGCCGACACGCAGCCCACGTAGCCGAGCCCCAAGACGCTTATTCTCATGACGCGTTCCTCCCCCCAGGCAGGCCCCTTCGGCCTGCGGTCCGTGCGCCGGCCGTACGACGTCGCAGCCCCCCGCGCATCAGTAGGCCCCCTGCCCTTGCAGCACCGCGCGCAGCGTCTTCCACAAGATCACCGTGTCGAGGGCGAGCGACCAGTCCTCCACGTACCGCAGGTCCAGTCGGACGGCCTCCTCCCACGGCAGGTCGCTGCGTCCACTGATCTGCCACAGGCCGGTGAGCCCGGGCTTGACCAGCAGCCGCCGCCGGATGTCCGGGCCGTACGCGGCGCACTCCTCCGGCAACGGAGGCCGCGGACCGACGAGCGACATCGATCCGGTGAGCACGTTGAACAGTTGGGGGAGTTCGTCGATCGAGTAGCGGCGCAGCACCGTTCCCACCCGGGTCACCCGTGGATCCCGGCGGAGCTTGAACAGCAGACCGGCGCCCTCGTTGCGGTCGGCCAGCGCGGCCCGCGCCCCGTCGGCCCCGGCGACCATGGTGCGGAACTTGACGATGGTGAACTCGCGGCCGTCCTTGCCGACCCTGCGTTGGCGGTAGAACGCCCCGCCCCGACTGTCCACCAGCACGAGCAGGGCGACGAGCATCATCAGCGGCGCGAAGAGGATCAACAGGATCGCCGCGCCCATCCGATCGACGACCTCTTTGACCGCCCGGTGCCCGCCGGTGAAGGTCGGCATGCTCACCCGCAGCAGCGGGATGCCGAGCACCGCGTCGACGTGCAGCCGCGGGCCGGCCACCTCCATCAGCACGGGGGCCACGACCATCTCGGCGTCGCTGCCTTCGAGGTTCCAGGCCAGCCGTTGAAGCCGGTCCGGTGACCAGTGCGGGTCCGGCGTGACGGCGACGACGCGGTACCCGTCGCGGTGGACGTGGCCCGCGACGTCCGTCAGTCGGCCGACGACCGGCACTCCGTCCAGTTGGCCGCCGTCGGCCCCGCGACCGTCCGTCGTGCACACCGCATCCACTCGCCAGCCGAGGTGCGGGAACCTGCGGGTCCGGGCGATCAGGTCGCGCACGGTGGCCAGGCTTCCGGCGGCGAGCACCGGTCGCAGGCACCGTCCTTCCTTCCGCTGTCTGTGCAACCACAGCCGCAGCAGATACCGCGCGGTCATGGTGATCAGTGCGATCGTGGGGATCGCGACGAATATCCAGAGCTTGATGTTGCGCGAGGCGAGCGCTATCCCGCCGAGCGCCAGGACGACGGTCGCCGTGAACAGCGAGCGTCCGAGCCGGCGGAACTCCTCGGCGCCCTGGCCGAGTACGGCCGGCGCCCACGACCGGCTCACCGCGAGCGACCCCAGCACCAGCAGCTCGGTGCCGAATGCGAGGTACTGCGCAACGACGAGGTGGCCCCGCGCCATGCCCAGGACGGTTTCGACGGCGTGCTGCTCTCCCCGGGCCCCGGTACCCCCGAGCAGGCCGGGATCTGCGTCGACATGGTCCGGCACTGCGCGGACACCGGCGTCCCGGTGTTCGGCGTGTGCCTGGGCCTGCAGTCGATGGCGGTCGCCTACGGCGGGGTGGTGGACCGGGCCCCCGAGCTGCTGCACGGCAAGACCTCGCCCGTCCTCCACGAGGGCGCCGGCGTCTTCGCCGGGCTGCCCTCGCCCTTCACCGCCACCCGCTACCACTCGCTGGCCGTCGAACCGGACACCGTCCCCGACGAGCTGGCGGTCACGGCCTGGACGGAGGCGGACGACGCCCCCGGCGGCCGGATCATCATGGGGCTGCGGCACCGTGAACTCCCCGTGGAGGGTGTGCAGTTCCACCCCGAGTCGGTACTGACGGAATGGGGACACCGGATGCTGGCCAACTGGCTGGTGGAGTGCGGCGACGAGGAAGCGGTGGAGCGTTCGGCGGGGCTTGCCCCGGTGGTCGGCAAGGCCGGCGCGTGACCGCGCTGCGCCCCGAGCACGAAGGACGGTCCTACGAACCGCACGAGGACCCGCCACAGGCACCGCAGGACCCGTACGCGCCCACCGACCCGCACGGCCGGTCCGACGCGTTCGAGGCGGCGGTGGGACGGCTCGACGACCCGCTGAACGACCCCCTGCCCGGCCGGTCGGCGACCTCGCGCCCCCACCCCGACCCGTACC